>JBBIOD010000008.1:0-50046 GCA_037443545.1 Ignavibacteriales bacterium
GATGAAATTTTATAAGTTCATTTTGCTTATCCAAGAATTCATAAAACTTAGGTGTATTATTGTGGTTGAGAATTGTTACTGATTTACCAATTTTTCGGAGGAAGTGGGCAAGGGCAAGCTCACAGCCGAGGCTATCCCCATCGGGATTGACGTGTGATGTGATTACGAAATTATTGTTTTGATTAATAATTTCGGCTACAATTTGGAAGTTGTGCATATCTATACTTAAAATATTTTTTAATATACTGAATTCAGTCCATCAGTCCAACTAGTCTTTGGCCAATTGTCCATCAATCCACCGATCCTTAACTACATACTGGTTAAACCTTGTTCGAGGTTTACTTAACTTCCCAGGTTTCGCCTCGGTTGAAAAGTTTTTCCAAATCACCGGTTCCTTTTTTTGTTGCAATCTCATCAATCTGACTTTGCATCAATTGTTCATAAGTCGGTTTTTCAACTGCATATACAACTCCGATCGGTCGAGGTAAGTTCGGTATCCCCGACATCCCGGCAAGTATGAATGCTAACATCGGATCTTTTTCGTTGTGAATAATCAAATCACTGGTTGTATATTTCCCATCCGTTAAATAGACGACTTCAGGGGTGAACCCATTTAGGCGAATACCTTGATCTTTATTCTTCCCAAAAATAAGAGGTTTCCCGTCCTCGAGTACAACAACGTTATCATCTTTTGTATCTTTTTCAGTCCACAATTCAAACGCGCCGTCGTTGAACACATTACAGTTCTGATAAATTTCGACGAAAGCCGTTCCGTTATGTGCGGCAGCTCGTTTTATTACATTTTGCATGTGTTTAGGATCGCGATCGAGAGTGCGCGCGACAAAAGTTGCCTGAGCGCCCAGTGCCAGCGATAACGGATTAAACGGGTGGTCGATATTTCCAAATGGAGTCGATTTAGTAACTTGACCTTGCAGCGAAGTAGGGGAGAACTGCCCTTTGGTTAACCCATAAATTTGATTGTTGAAAAGTAGAATTTTTAAACCGATGTTCCTCCGGCAAGCGTGTATAAAATGATTGCCACCGATACTCATCCCGTCGCCGTCACCTGTTGTTACCCAAACCGATAAATCGGGACGTGCTATTTTTAATCCCGATGCAATCGCGGCAGCCCTGCCGTGTATTCCGTGAAATCCATAAGTATTCATATAATACGGAAAACGACTCGAGCATCCGATGCCTGAAACAAACACGACTTTCTCTTTCGGTATTCCAAGTTCTGGAAAAACCCTTTGTGTTTGTGCGAGAATGGAGTAATCGCCGCAGCCCGGACACCAGCGAACATCTTGATCCGATTGAAAATCTTTCGTTGTATAGATTGGTATTGTATTCATATTATCCTCTTTTTATCATTTCATCAATTTTTTCTTCAATCTCTACAGCGCTGAAGGGTAAGCCACGAACTAAATTGAATCCAACAGCATCCACTAAATATTTATCGCGTAAAATATTTATCAACTGACCGAGATTTATTTCCGGAACGAGAATTTGTTTGAAGTTCTTCAAAATATCTCCAACGTTTTTCTGTAATGGATTAATATATTTCAAATGCAGGTGCGAAACCGAGAATCCTTCGTTACGTTTTGTTTCTACAGCATTATGAACCGCACCGTAAGTGCTACCCCAACTAACAACTAATAAATCGCCGGATTCTTCGCCCACAACTTTAGCGAGCGGGATGTCGTTCGTAATATTATTAATTTTTTCGGCACGTGTTGTGATCATCAAATGATGATTCTCAGGACTGTAACTTATATTACCTGTGATGCTTTCTTTTTCAAGCCCACCGATTCGATGTTCCAGTCCTGGTGTGCCTGGAATTGCCCACATTCGCGCCAATGTTTGAGGGTCGCGTTTGTAAGGTGCAAAACCTTCCGGGTTTGTTATAAAGGCGGGAGACAGATCGGAAAGTTCAGAAATTTTTGGAATCAACCACGGCTCGGCACCGTTTGCGATATAACCATCGGTGAGAACTATTACAGGAGTCATGTATTTTAATGCGATACGAACAGCCTCGAAGGTTGTATCGAAACAATCAGCCGGTGAACAGGCAGCGAATACAGGAATTGGTGCTTCACCGTTTCTGCCGTAAACTGCTTGGAGTAAATCGGCTTGTTCGGTTTTTGTCGGGAGTCCAGTACTCGGACCGCCTCGCTGCACATCAATAATTACTAAAGGCAACTCTAACATCACCGCTAAACCCATTGCTTCAGTTTTTAGTGCCAAACCAGGTCCGCTGGTATTCGTAGCGCCGAGTGCCCCGCCGTATGAAGCGCCGATAGCGCTTGTTATTCCGGCAATCTCGTCCTCGGCTTGAAAAGTTTTAACACCGTAATTTTTGTATTTGGATAATTCTTGTAATATCTCACTCGCAGGAGTAATTGGATATGAACCTAAAAATAATTCCAACTTTGCACATTTAGCCGCTGCCATTAAACCCCAGGCTGTAGCCTCGTTACCCGTTATACTCCGGTAACGCCCTGGTGGAAGTTGTGCTGGTGCAACCTCAAAACGTACCGTAAATATTTCTGTCGTCTCGCCGTAAGCGTGCCCAGCTTTTAGAACACGGGTATTAGCTTCGATTATATCTTCTTTGCCTGAAAATTTTTCTTTGATCCATTTTAACGTTGGTTCCATCGGACGGTTGTACATCCAATATGTTAGTCCGAGAGCAAAAAAGTTTTTCGTTCGATCCACGATTTTAGGTGATAAATTTAAGTCCTTAAGTGCATTTTGAGTTAGTTTTGAAATCTCAACTGCGTACACTTGATACCTGCCTAATGAATCGTTTTGGAGTGGATTTGATTCGTAGCCGGCAAGACGTAAATTTTTATCTGTAAAATTATCAGCGTTTGCAATAATGCTACCCCCCTCACGAAGATTTTTTAGATAAACCTTAAGTGCGGCTGGATTCATTACTACTAAGCAATCAGATTTGTCGCCAGGAGTTCTGATTTCGGTGGCCCCGAAATTAATTTGGAAGCTGCTAACACCAGCGAGAGACCCGGCAGGGGCACGTATCTCGGCAGGATAATCGGGCATGGTAGCTAAATCGTTCCCTACAAATGCCGTTGCTGTGGTAAATTGACCCCCTGTAAGCTGCATGCCATCTCCCGAATCGCCGGCAAAACGGATTGTTACTTCATCTATGTCTTTGGTTATTTTATTCATTATAGTTCCTATTTGAAAGAAAATATTTTATTCATTAGTGGAGAAAATATAAGAATATGCCACTACTTATACAACTGTTTGTATAAGATGCTTTTAAGGGATAAACGATTCTCATCCGTGTTGTTCGTTTTGTATTCTTGTTAAATTTCCGTATCTTAAAAGGCATTTAATTGAACAACTTGCCTCAGGTTTTATGCTTGAGGCATTTTTATTCCGACATTAATACAATGAAACAAAGTAGTTTATGAATAAAACTGAAAATATACGTAACATAGCTATTATTGCTCACGTTGACCATGGCAAGACGACTCTCGTCGATCACATGCTCAGACAAACTGGGACTTTTCGTGAAAACCAGGAAGTTGTGAAGCGGGTAATGGACTCGAACGAGCTTGAACGGGAAAAAGGAATCACAATACTAGCGAAGAATACCGCTGTAAAATACACGCATACCGATGCAAACGGAAACCAGGAAGTTGTCAAAATAAACATCATAGATACACCGGGGCATTCCGATTTTGCGGGTGAGGTCGAACGAACATTGAAAATGGTGAATGGCGTGCTGCTGCTTGTGGATGCTGCTGAAGGTCCGTTACCGGGAACTAAGTTTGTGTTGAAAAAATCTCTTGAACTGAATTTGCAACCGATTGTAGTTATCAATAAAATTGATCGGAAAGATGCACGGGCACATCAGGTTCTTGATGAAATATTCGATTTATTCCTATCGCTCGGGGCACACGACCATCAATTGGATTTTCCGATTATTTACTGTATCGCTAAATTGGGCATAGCGAAGAATGAATTAGATAGTGAAAGTACCAATTTGGTTCCTTTGTTTGAGGCGATAGTGAATAAAATTCCACGTCCGCCATCAGATAGCTTGTCGCCGTTTCAGATGCTCGTTACGACGATTGATTATAGTGAATACCTTGGCCGTTTAGGAATCGGACGAGTTGACAGAGGGACAATACGACTCGGTTCGCCGATGAAGATAATCCATCAAGAAGGTGGAATTGAAGATGCCCGAGTAACAAAAATTTATACATTCGAGGGTTTGAAACGGATTGAGGTCGAAGAAGCATCGGCCGGCGACATTATTGCACTCGCCGGAATGGAAGATGTTGATATCGGCGAAACAATTGCCGACGCGGCTGATCCGACTCCTCTGGACTTTGTGAGCATCGAAGAGCCAACGCTTTCCATGAACTTCGTTGTGAATAATTCACCTTTCGCCGGATTAGAAGGAAAGTATGTTACAAGCCGTCACTTGAATGAGCGATTAATTCGTGAACTCAGGTCGAATGTTAGTATGCGCGTCGAACTGACAGACCAACCCGACACATTTAAAATTAGCGGACGCGGTGAATTGCATCTTGCGATTCTTATTGAAACTATGAGGCGCGAAGGATACGAGTTTCAAGTCTCTTCCCCTGAAGTTATTTACAAACGCATCGATGATGTGCTGTGTGAACCGATGGAGCATGTAATTGTGGACGTTCCTGATGAGTTTGTTGGAAGAGTTATTGAGAATTTTGGTTCGCGACGTGGAGTTATGAAAAACATGATTCAATCGCAAGGGAACTCACGGCTCGAATTTATTGTGCCTGCACGTGGGCTACTTGGTTTCAGAACGGAATTCATGACTGAGACGAAAGGCACAGGAATTCTGCATCACAATTTTCACGGATATGAACCGCACAAAGGGAGTGTAACAACACGACATAAGGGCGCTGTAGTTCAGCTCGAAGATGGACTTGCTACTGGATATGCAATGTTTAAATTACAGGAACGCATCACTTTTTTTATTGAACCGGGGATGAAGGTGTATAAAGGCATGATTGTGGGCGAAAACTCCCGCGAAGAAGATTTGATTGTTAATATTTGTAAGACGAAACAATTAACAAATATGCGTGCGAGCGGTGCCGATGACGCAATTCGGTTAGAACCTCCGCGGATACATTCGCTTGAGCAAGCGATTGAGTGGATAGGGAACGACGAATACATCGAAGTTACACCGAAATCGCTGCGCCTGCGAAAAAAATATCTAGACCACAATGAACGGTCGAGGATGGAAAAGAAAGCTACAGTAGAAGCAGAATAACAAAAAACCCCGTTTATAAAACGGGGTTTTTTGTTACATCTTGATGGTAGGGAAGCTGAACTGAATTATTCTCGAACTACCCAAACTTTTAATTTTGCTGTAACTTTTGTGTGAAGTTTTACAGGGACTGTATAAATTCCAAGAGCTTTAATTGGCTCTTCGAGTTCAATAATTCGCTTATCGATGATAAATCCCTGTTCCTGCAAGGCATCGCTGATCGATTGTGATGTAACCGAACCGAAGAGTTTTTCATCTTCACCAACGTTTGCCTTGATGGTTACCGAAATATTTTCAATTTTCGAACCAAGTTTTTGAGCGTTGAGTTCTTCCTTCTGTTCTCTGTAAGCGTGTTGTTTTTTCTCTTCTTCAAGAGTTTTCAGGTTTCCTTTTGTTGCTGCATACGCGATGCCGTGAGGAATTAAATAGTTACGGGCAAAGCCACCTTTTACATCAACCGCGTCGCCGATTTTACCTAAATTTTCGAAGTCACGTCTCAATATTATTTTCATTTTAATTTCCCTTCTCTTTATCGAATTGTATCGCCTACATATGGCAGTAGTGCCAAGTGTCGTGCTCTTTTGATTGCAACCACCAATTGTCTTTGGTGCTTTGAACAAGTTCCTGTAATTCGTTTAGGTATAATTTTACCTTGTTCGTTTAAAAACCTTTGAATTTTTTTCTCATCTTTATAGTCGATGTAAATTTCTTTAATATCACAAAATTTACAAGTCCTTTTTTTACGTAATTGATTTGTTTCTAATTTTTTAAGTTCTACTCGTCTCATTTTTTTATTCCTTTAATAGTTTTGATGCTTCATTCGTAAGAAATTTATCGAAAGAATCATCTTCAAAAATATCCAGGCATTCATTGTTTTCTGAAGTGCTACCGTTAAGTGTTTCGGCTTCAAAATTTTTCCCGAATTTATTTAGAAATTGAATTCTTCGAGCTTTAATCTCAATGATTGGTCGTACGGACGATTCGTCAATTTTTACATTTCGGCTCTGAAGTTCACCATCGACGAACACTGCGTTTCCTTTTTTTAATCGGTTGATACAGCTTTCAGCAAGCCTGTTCCACGCTACAATTCCTACGAAACAAACTTCCTCTTGCCAATTATTTTCGCTGTCGCGGTAGCGCCGATTGGCAGCTATCGCAAAATTAACAACCGATGTATTATTGGATGTTTTTCGAAATAGCGGGTCTCTTGTTAAATTGCCAACTATCATCACACTGTTGAGTTCAGGTAGTTTTATATCTGCCATGACAAAACCTCTGTACTAATCATTCAATAAGTTATACATATTTTATATCAACTGATTTTTTCTTCTTCGTCAAAGAGTGGTTCTTTGCCGGGTATTTCAATTGTATCGAGTATATCCTCGATGTCGGGTATCGGGATTGGAAGTTGACGTTGAGCTTTCAATGCCTTTTTATCAAGTTGAATAGTTAAATAACGAATTATATTTTCATCGAGTTTGTAGAATTTTTCTATTTGTTGAATAGCAGATCCAGGTGCTATAAATTCGATGAATGCATAGTAGCCATTATTTTTTTTCTTAATAGGGTAAACAAGGCGTTTCCGTCCCCATTTATTTATAGCTGTAATTTCGCCGCCGTAGCGAGTAATTTGTTCCTGCACCTTCTCGATGATTCCTTCGATTACCGGATCATCCAAAGATGCATTCACGATGAATGTTGTTTCGTAAAAGCGTTTTGTTTTTTCCATTTTTTGCCCTTTGGACAGTTATTGTTATTTGTTGATTCTGGCTCGTGCCATACATTTTGGGACGAGCAGGGTTTATTTAAAATTTATCTAAGAAGCAGTGGAGCAATAACGAGTGAAACCACCGACATCAATTTTATTAAAATATTCATTGAAGGTCCTGATGTATCTTTAAAAGGATCGCCTACTGTGTCGCCAACGACAGCGGCTTTGTGAGCATCGGAACCTTTCTTTTCACCAGGAATTTCTCCTTTTTCAATTGCTTTCTTCGCATTGTCCCAAGCACCGCCGGCATTTGCCATCATTAATGCGAGCAAAACACCTGTTACAGTAGCACCTGCGAGCATTCCACCTAACGCAGCAGGTCCGATTAAGAAACCGACTAACACAGGGGCGACGACTGCAGTAACACCTGGTAAAACCATTTCACGAAGGGCGGCTGAAGTTGATATATCGACGCAGCGTGCAGTATCTGGTTTAGCATTCGGATCGCCAGCCAATAATCCGGGTATTTCACGGAATTGTCTTCTGATTTCGTCGACCATTTTTCCTGCAGCCTTTCCTACTGAAGTCATTGTTAATGCCGCAATAAAAAACGGGAGTACACCACCTATGAAAAGGCCGATTACTACAGATGGCTCAGTAATAACAATTTGCAAAGGGTTTTCGTTGTGCGACAATAAAAAATCGTACATTTTCCATTGTCCAATTAATTCAACCCCAGCTTCTTTCATTTCTCCAAGTTTGGTAACGATGGTTGCATTTACGGCTTGAGCGAAGGCAGCAAATAAAGCAAGGGCTGTGAGTGCCGCGGAACCAATAGCAAATCCTTTACCGATAGCAGCAGTAGTGTTACCGAGTGCGTCAAGTCCGTCGGTAATTTTTCGAACATCAGCTCCTAATCCCGACATTTCAGATATACCCCCAGCGTTGTCGGCTATTGGTCCGTAAGCATCAACCGACATTGTAATACCGACAGTTGCTAACATACCCACAGCAGCAATTCCAATTCCGTAAAGTCCAGCAACTTCGTTTGAAACAAATATAGCGACACAAATTGCGAGAACAGGTAAGGCTACCGATTCCAAACCGACTGCTAATCCATGAATGATGTTTGTTGCTGAACCGGTTTTACTCGCTTCGCCGATACGCTTAACTGGTTTTGATGATGTATAATATTCTGTTATAAGCCCGATAAAAATTCCGCCAATGGTTCCGAAGAATATCGCCCAGAAAACATTATTGTTCACATGGAATACTTGTGTAATATATAAACTACCGAGTAAGAATATGCCGGCAGAAATAAATGTTGAATAACGCAAAGCAGCAGCCGGTGAGAATTGTTTTAGGATTCGCATTGAACCGATTCCAATGAATGAAGCAAGTAAACCTATGGCAGCAAGAACTATCGGAAGAGCCATTAAAATACCTTTAATGTCAAAATCGGTTACAGTTGGAACAGCTTTTAATAAATTTAAACCTTCAGGAAGCAGAGTAGCAGCGATAGCAATGGTTGCAACGATAGAACCGACATAAGATTCGAAAATGTCAGCACCCATACCTGCTACGTCGCCAACGTTATCGCCGACGAGATCTGCAATAACACCGGGGTTGCGGGGATCGTCTTCCGGAATACCAGCTTCTACTTTTCCAACTAAATCAGAGCCGACATCAGCAGCTTTTGTGTAAATACCTCCACCAACGCGTGCAAAAAGAGCAATCGAACTTGCCCCCATAGCAAAACCATTTATAATATTTGCAGTTGCAGGGCTCCCAAAAAAGTAGAAGAAGATTCCCACTCCGATCAGACCGAGACTTGCAACACTAACACCCATAACAGCCCCACCATTGAAAGCGACTAACAAGGCAGACCCTTGTCCCTTTTCTTTTGCCGCTTGTGCAGTTCTTATGTTTGCTTTTGTTGCTGCTGTCATACCGAAGAAACCTGCAAGTACAGAACTAACTGCTCCACTAATGAATGCGGTAGCTGTTTGCCAATTTAGGAAAATACCCAATAAAAGAAATACGATGAGTATAAAGAATAGAAGTACATAGTATTCTCGTTTTAAAAAAGCCATTGCTCCAATATGAATTTGGGAAGCGATGCCTTTCATTTTGTCATTTCCGGCGGATTGCCGTTTGATTGATAGGTAAATTACTAAAGCCACAAATAAACCTAAAAATCCAAGAACGATTGATGAATTTGATAGTAAAGCCATACGAATAATTTTACTCCGTTTTTTTTGTGTTATATTTGTTCATAGCGGTATAGATGCCATCGCTCAAAAATGTGAGCGACGCATTACGAGCCGTCGTAATCATTTCGTCAACAATCGGTTTTTCATTTTCTTCGAAAGTGGAGAGAACATATTGCGCTTTTTCTGTTTTTAGACGAGGCATAGTTACTCCGGCGATTCCACAACGTAAACGCGGGAAGTTCTGCTTTTGGATATGATGAATTATTGAAAACAATCCATTGTGTCCACCGTCTATGCCCCTCTGCCGTAAACGGAGTGTTCCGAGTGGAAGATCAAAATCATCGCAAACAACAAAAATATTTTCGGGTACTGCTTTGAATCGTTCGATTAAATCAACGATTGCCAAACCGCTGTTGTTCATATAAGTAATCGGTTTTACCAGGCCCACCTTTTTCCCTTGATAAGTAGTAAAACTTATGAGATACTCACCCCGTCCTGCGAATAGTTTTGTGTTCAATCTTTCGCATAAAGTATCGATAACGCGGAAACCAACATTATGTCGAGTCCCTTCGTATTCTGAACCAGGATTTCCTAATCCTATGATGAAATACACTTATAAAATCTATGATTTAGTTAATGATAAATAAATTAATTAATCAGCAGCTTCTTCTTCGTCTTCAGCTGCTTTTTTGCCCTTGCCAACAACTTCTGGTTCTGCAACTGCTTCGGCTGCGACCTCGGCAGCTACTTTTTCAACCAGTGGTGGAAGGATTGCAACGATGGTGTTATTTTCATTATCGAGAATCAGAAAATTTTCCACTTTCAAATCTTTTATGTGAACCGACTGATTGATCAGAAGTTCTTCAGCGTTTATTGCGATGTGTTGAGGAATGTATTCTGGTAAACAGGAAATTTTTAATTTATGTATGATATGTTGTAGAATTCCACCTTCGCGAACACCTTTCGGGATTCCTCCCGTGATCACGACCGGAATATCCAACGTTAATTTTTCATCAGCCCTCACTCCTTGCAAATCAACATGGACTGGTTTTTCGGTTACTGGGTCAAGCTGTACATCTTTTAGGATGCATCGTTTTTCTGTTCCATTGCTTAATTTAAGATTGATTAGGTTGGTCTCGGATGAATGTATAAGTTTCACGAGGCTTTTTTCTGGTAGAGCGACTGTTAAATTATCCTCGCCGTGGATGTAAAAAATTCCTGGAATTTTTCCTTCACGCCGTAGTGCACCGGGTTTTTTTCCTTTTAATTCCCTTAATTCAGCATGTAAAATTACTTCTGCCATTCTTTTTTCCTTTAATGATTAATTATCCTTTGTAAATATCAAATAACGAACTTATCGACTGATTTTTATAACATCGTTTTATCGCTTCTGCAAATAAACGGTCGGCTGATAGACATTGAATTTTATCCAATGTCTTTGAATTTAGTGTAAAAGAGACCGAATTTGTAATGTATAATTTTTTAATTTCCGATTCTTGAATTTTCTTTGCTGCATCACCCGACAGTATAGGATGAGTGCAGGCGCCATAAATATCTTTTGCACCAGCTTCTTTTAATGCCCGTATTGCATTAATAAACGTTCCACCGGTATCTATTAAATCATCTACAATCAGGATATTGCGATTTACGGCAGTCCCGATTATATTCATGACTTCAACTTGATTCGCTTTAGGCCTTCGTTTGTCAATCAGTATGAGTTCCGCGTCTAAACGTTTGGCATACGAGCGTGCTAATTTTATACTTCCAACATCGGGTGAAACTACAGCCAAGTTTGGAATTTTATGTTGCTTAAAGTACGGTGCAAATATAGCTGATGAATACAGATGATCAACGGGAATATCGAAAAACCCTTGTATTTGAGCAGCATGTAAATCCATAGTGATTACTCGATCGGCACCTGCCTTAGTTAGCAAATTTGCAACGAGCTTTGCTGTAATGGATACTCGAGGTTGATCTTTCCTGTCCTGTCGAGCATACCCAAAATAAGGAATTACCACAGTAACTCTTTTTGCAGATGCTCTCTTTGCGGCATCTAACATTATCAACAATTCCATCAAATTGTCTGATGGTGGATTTGTGGATTGGATTATAAAAACATCCGACCCACGTATATTTTCAGTATATTTGACCCAAATTTCGCCATCACTGAAATTTACGATCTGACATTTCCCTAAGGCAATGCCGAGCCGCTTGCTGATTGCTTTCGCTAAATGCGGATTCGATCTACCTGAAAATAACTGAAGATCCGGCATAAAATTATATTCGCTTTGTTAATTATTAGGGTAAAGTTACTGTAACCCGTATAAAATTTGATAATTTTGAGTTTTAATATACATAAATCTTTAGAATTTAGCAAGGCGTTTTTTTACACCAAAAAGTTTAAGTCTGAAAAAAAATAATATCAATCTAGCTACACCTTACTGCTTATATGTGTAATTTCTAAAATTGGCAAATTTTATTATATTGGTTTTATTCTTAATCAACGAAAGGGGTTCTGAAGTGAAAATTGTTACGCGACTCAAGGAACAAAGACGCAATATCTTATTGATGGTTCTTTTGACATGGTTACCGGTAGTTGTATTTCTCGGCTTAATCATTGCATTAAGCCTAAAATTAGGGAGACCCATAACATTCTTTTTTCAGGATTTTTTCTTCATTACTAATAGTCCAATCTATACAGGTTTTGTTTCGAATATCGGGATAATTTTCTGGTCGGTAACGGCTGGTATTTTATTTTTTGCAGCCGTATTTTGTTATCAATCCCAAGCCAGCAGACAGGTGCAATGGTTTTACATTTTCGGCGCTGTTATTACTCTTATTATGCTTTTCGATGATTTTTTCTTATTCCATGAAATTATATATCCTCGGTTCTTTCATATACGTTCGGGTACAGTTTATATAATTTATGGAGTTATGGGTATTATTTATCTTATTGTTTTCAGGAAACATATTTTAGCGAGTAACTTTTTGGTTTTGTTTTTAGCTTTTCTATTTTTCTTCATCTCAGTTGTGTTTGATGAATTACGAGAGAGGTGGCTGTTTAATCCTTATTGGATTGTGTGCGAAGACGGGTTTAAGTTACTGGGTATTGTCAGCTGGCTAACATATTATTTATTAACTTCATTGCAGTCGGTAAAGGAGTTAGTTCAATCGAAATGATTTGAATTTTTAGATAATTTTTTTATATTTTGACAAAATCATTGAGTATAATCAAAAAAGAAATTGAATTTCAAAATAGCTTTAACGATATTTTTAGATGCGATGTTCGAGTACCGGATAGTTATTTTGCCAAAGATAAAAAGTTATTTGAAAAAATTCCCTGCGTCATCATCTGTCCTGGTTTTATGGCTTTTAAAGATTGGGGTCATTTCCCTTACATCGGCAAAAAATTGGCTCAGGCAAATTATTGTTCAATTGTTCTGAATTATTCCTATAATGGCGTTGAAGAACAACGAAATCGTATAACGAACCTCGAAAAGTTTGCTGTCAACACTGTTTCGCAAGAGTTAGCCGATATACTGAATGTAATAGACTCTGTCAGTGATGGAAATTTAGAAGAATTTTGTATCGACACGGAAAATATTTTCTTATTAGGTCATTCACGCGGTGCCGCTAATGCCTTGTTAATAGCTTCATCCGATAAAAGAATTAAAAAATTAGTAACCTGGGCAAGTATAGCTTATTACGATCGTTGGACAGAGCATCAAAAGAACTATTGGCGACAGTCAGGATTTTTCTCCATCTCGAAAGAAACTGAATCGAATCCGATTCGATTGAAAATCGATTATCTTGAAGATATCGAAAAAAATAGAGACAGATTTGATTTGTATAAAGCAGCAAGTCGAATAAATATTCCCTGGCTAATTGTCCATGGCACAGAAGATCTGGTCGCTAAAATTTCTGAAGCCGAGAAGTTATATGATTTATCAGCGGGTGCACAAACACAACTTGTTAAAATTCCAAAAGTAGGACACATTTTTGGTACTGAGACACCTACTAATCGAGAAGATAGCACACTAAATAATATTTTACAACTAACTATTAACTGGTTACAAAATCTATCAAGGAGATAAAATGCAAATTTCAAAATCGTTAACTATTCAACCTCATTTCATTTTACGATACGGTTTAACCGTTCAAGCCACATTGGTTTTCGCATTCGTCGCGCTAACCGCGATTGGAGCCTGGATCGAAATTCCCACTCAACCAGTTCCATTCACACTTCAAACTTTTTTTGTTTTGCTTTCGGCGGTCGTACTCGGCGCTCGAAACGCATTTTTCAGTCAGCTAATTTATCTGTCTCTCGGTATAATCGGATTGCCTATGTTTGCAGGTTTTAGTTTTGGTTTTGTTAAATTAATCGGACCTACCGGTGGATATCTATTGAGTTTCCCGATAGCGGCTTTGGTTACAGGATATTTAGTTACACTCAATGGCAGGTATTTATGGACAATTACTTCTGTTATGGCAGGGATGTTCATAATTTTCAGTTTCGGAACTGCTTACTTGAACTTTGTATTTTTCAATGATATTGCTAAATCGTTGACGAGCGGTTTCTTAATTTTTTCTTGGTGGGATGCAATCAAAATTTTTGCTGTCGCCTCAATATATAATCAATTAAGGAAATAATATAACTTTTGCTTAATAACAAAAAATTAAGTATATTTTTCAAAAATTGAAACAAATAGTAATAGCAATAGATGGGCCCGCTGCGTCGGGGAAATCAACAACAGCTAAACTTACAGCCGAGAGGCTAAAATACCTTCATGTCGATACCGGTGCAATGTATCGGGCACTTACACTGAAAATTATACAAAATAATATCGACCCGGAAGATGAAAAATCGGTGTATGATGCAATTCGCGATTGTAAAATTGAGTTTGAACGAAAAAACAAAGTAACAAAAGTTTTATTAAACGGAAATGACGTAACCGAAACTATACGGAACAAAGAAGTAACCTCTGCTGTTAGCGCAATTAGCAGTTATAAGCGCGTAAGAGATTTAATGGTAGCTCAACAACGGAGAATGTGCGCCGATGGTGGAGTTGTTCTCGAAGGTCGGGATATTGGTACGGTTGTAGTTCCAAATGCCGATTTAAAAATATTTATGATTGCCTCTATCGAAGAAAGGGCGAAGCGACGACAGAATGAGCTTGCTGAAAAAGGAAATACTGCTGATTTTGAAGATTTGATAAAAGATATCAATGAACGCGATACGAAAGATTCAAATCGCACCGAAAGCCCTTTGAAAAAAGCTGACGATGGAATTATTTTGGATACTTCGAATCTAACGATAAATCAACAAGTTGATTTTATCGTAAATAAAGCTTTAGAAATAATAAAGAAAATTGGTAGTTAGTATAGATAAAAATTCAGGATTCTGCTGGGGCGTTGTTCGGACAATCGACATAGCTGAAGAAGAATTAAATAAATCGAATAAGCTGTACTGTTTAGGTGAAATAATTCACAATCCATCTGAAATTTCGCGTTTAAATAAATTAGGTTTGGTAACCATTACTCGTGATGATTTTCACAAAATCGAAAACTCAACAGTTTTAATTCGCGCTCATGGTGAACCACCTGAAACTTACAATTTAGCAAAGAAATTCAACATCACTTTAATCGATGCTACTTGTCCGGTAGTTACTAAGGTACAAGAACGAATCCGAAGTTACGCTGCGTTGGGTTACCAGATAGTTATTTTCGGAAAAAAGAACCACGCCGAAGTAATCGGTCTATTGGGGCAAATAAACGGCAAAGGTATTGTAATCGATTCGCTCGATGATGTTGATTCCGTAGATTGTAGTAAGAATACAGTTCTGTTTTCGCAGACAACGATGGATAAGACAACGTTCTATAAAATTCGCGATGCGTTAAAAAAGCGAATTAATGAATTGATTGTAGATTCCTTTGAAGACGAGGCTGTTCAATTTGTTGCGAAAGACACCATTTGCGGTCAAGTGTCGGGGCGTGAAAATAAACTCCGAGAATTTGCCGAACAAAACGACGTTGTTATTTTTGTAGCCGGCAAATCGAGTTCAAACGGTAAAGTTCTTTACACGATTTGTAAAAATGCAAACGAGCGTTCACACTTCGTAGAAGATGAAAATGAAATTAGCCTCTGCTGGTTCGATGATGCAAAAACTGTTGGTGTCAGCGGGGCAACATCTACACCACAATGGTTGATGCAGCGAGTTAAGAACTTTATTGAAAAAGTAACAAATTAAAAGTTTTTCAAACCATCATTAATAAACAAAAATAATAACTAAAATTATTTTTCTTGATGCATGTGAGATTTTCTCTCGATGGTGGAGAAAAGATCACAGGAATTCGAGAACATCTGTTTAAAAAACAGATCAAAAAACCTTAGGAGGTTTAATGTTAGATGAAACAAAAGTACAATCTGCAACTGATTCAGCAGCATTGATTCAGGAAGCAGAGAAAAAAATAATTCCGGCAACAACGCATGATCCTGCTTTTATTCTAAATAGGATTATGGAGGAAGAATACAGCGAAGAGGAATCCAAACAACTTACGAGTTTGTATGAAGCAACTTTTGGTAAGGTTTCTGCCAACCAACTTGTTAAAGGAAAAATTGTTGCTATCGGAGAAAATGAAGTATCGATAGATATTGGATTCAAATCTGAGGGCAGCGTCCCAATCGGAGAATTTTCAAATATCGACGAACTCAAAGTTGGCGACGAGATTGAAGTATTTCTCGAAAGCGTAGAAAATAAAGATGGTCAATTAGTGCTGTCGCGGAAGCGTGCCGACTTTATGCGTGTTTGGGAAAGAGTTACTACTGCGCACGAAACCGGCGAAATTATTCAAGGGAAAATTTTAAGACGGATAAAAGGTGGACTCGTAGCAGATGTGTGGGGAATCGAAGCATTCCTTCCTGGTTCTCAAATCGACGTGAAACCGATTCGCGACTTCGATCATTTCATTGATAAAACGATGGATTTGAAAATTGTTAAAGTAAATAACACAGCAGAAAACATCGTGGTTAGCCACAAAGTTCTTGTTGAAGAAGAAATGGCAGACCAAAGAAATGCTATACTCGGCTCGATCGAAAAAGGACAAATACTTGAAGGAACTGTTAAAGCGATCGCCGACTTTGGTGTGTTCGTTGATCTGGGCGGCGTGGATGGTTTAATTCACATTACAGATTTATCGTGGGGGAGAATCAATCACCCGACTGAAGTGGTAAAACTCGATCAAGTAATCAACGTGGTTGTTACTGAATACGACCCTGAAAAGAAACGAATTTCGCTCGGGCTTAAACAACTTTCTGCCCATCCTTGGGAAAATATTGAAGAAAAATATCCCGTAGGAATGAAAATTAACGGTAAAATTGTTTCCCTTACCGATTATGGAGCGTTTGTAGAAATTGAGAAGGGCATAGAAGGACTGATCCATATTTCAGAGATGAGTTGGACTCAACACATCAAGCATCCGTCTCAAGTTGTATCTATGGGACAAATGGTCGATGCAATTATTTTGAGTCTCGATAAAGAAAATAAAAAGATATCACTTGGAGTTAAACAATTGGAACCGGATCCGTGGTATAATCTACTGCAGAAATATCCTGTTGGTTCAAAGCACCGAGGTGTTGTTCGTAACCTCACCAACTTCGGCGTATTCGTTGAACTTGAACAAGGAGTTGATGGTCTAATTCATATTTCCGATCTGTCCTGGACAAAGAAAATTCGGCATCCAGGGGAAGTTGTGAAGAAAAACCAATCGATCAATGTTGTAATTCTGGGTGTTGATGTTGAACAACGAAGGATATCTTTAGGCCATAAACAAATCATGGATAACCCGTGGGACGCTTTTGAGACAGCCTATAAAGTTGGAGTCGAAATTGATGGAACACTCACACGAATCATCGAAAAAGGCGTTATCGTTGAATTACCTCTCGGTGTCGAAGGATTTGTTCCTGCATCTCAACTCGCAACTATTCAGGTGAAAAATATCGCCGATACTTTTAAAGTAGGCGATGTGTTGAACTTGAAAGTAATCGAGTTCGATAAAGACGCAAAAAAAATTGTTCTTTCCGTTATCGAATATTTAAGAGGCAAAGAACAAAAAATAGTTGACGAGTATGTAGGTGAACACAAATTACCTCCAATGACGATAAAAGATTTCGTGAAAGCTCCACAGCCTTCCGAAATTGCTTCGTTTGAGGAATTAGGTAACGCTCCGGCGCCTGATGAAATTCAGTAATCATTTAATTTCATTAATCTTAAGAGAGTTGGCTCGTAAGGGTCAACTCTTTTTTGTATTAAAGTAGAATGTAGTTTATGAAGAGTGTCGCATTCCATACTTTAGGCTGTAAATTAAATTTTGCTGAAACATCAACTATTGGCAGACAATTTATTGAGAAAGGATTCACCGTATCTCCATTTGCCGAAAAAGCCGATGTTTCTATAATCAATACTTGCAGCGTTTCTCAAAGAGCAGATAGAGAATGCAAAAAAATAATACGAAGCGCTGTCAGAAAATCACCGGACGCATTCATAATTGTAACGGGATGTTTTGCTCAACTGCGGCCCGAAGAAGTAGCTTCTATAGCGGGCGTTGATTTGGTTTTAGGGACACAGGAAAAATTTAATATTTTCGATCACATCGATTCTTTTAAAAAAAATAACCCGCCTCAAGTTTTTGTTTCAGAAATTAAAAATGCAGACGATTTTGGTCTTGCATTTTCGGGTGAAGCTGATGAGAGAACACGAGCATTTTTGAAAGTACAAGACGGTTGCGATTTTGTATGCTCTTACTGCACAATTCCACTCGCACGAGGTTCAAGCCGAAGCCAGTCGATCGAAACCTCCGTAACGCAAGCCCGTTGGTTAGCCGAAAAAGGTTACAAAGAAATTGTTCTTTCAGGAGTTAATGTTGGTGATTTTGGCAAAACAAGCGAAACAAATTTATTGGTGTTACTCAAAGCGCTTGTTGAAGTTGATGGAATCGAACGAATCAGGGTGAGTTCAATCGAACCAAATTTATTGACTGAAGAATTAATCAATTTAATTTTAGAGTCAGATAAATTATGTAATCATTTTCATATTCCGTTGCAGAGCGGTTCGAACGAAGTTCTGCGTCTCATGAAGCGCCGGCACACAAGAGAAGATTTTCAAAGGCTGATTGAATATATCAAATTGAAAGATAATTCGGCAGGCATCGGTTCGGATGTAATAGTTGGTTTCCCCGGTGAAACGGATGTCCTTTTCGACGAAACTTACAATTTCCTGCTTGATCTACCACTTTCGTATCTGCATGTTTTTACCTACTCTGAGCGTCCCAATACTCCAGCAGCATCTTATCCAAATTCCATTCAACCAAAGGGTCGCTTTTACAGAAACGAAAAACTTCGTATCTTGAGCACAAAAAAGCGT
Source organism: Ignavibacteriales bacterium (assembly GCA_037443545.1). Lineage (GTDB taxonomy): Bacteria > Bacteroidota > Ignavibacteria > UBA10030 > BY39 > JASEGV01. Next base: position 18,631 of record JBBIOD010000008.1, read on the forward strand.
TTTCAATTTTACTCACAGTTAGTCGGTAAAAAATTAGATGTATTATACGAAACCAATATTAAAAACGGTTTTGTGTCCGGTTTTTCAACAAATTATATTCGGATAAAAACTAAAGCGACTGAAGGCCTTTTTAACCGGGTTGTGCAAACGCTAATTAAAAATGTAAATAAAGATTATTGTGAAGGAGATGTTGTCGTATGAAAAAAATAATTTGTGCCTTAATGTTCTTTTTTACTGGGCAGGCAATTATCGCTCAGCCTTTAACCAGTCCAATCGTCAGTCATAAGAATATTAAAGATTTTTTCAATCAACCAATCGATATTGAATCACGTCACACATTAGTTTTTTCTGATCAGAGTGCTTCTTCAAAAAAATCTGTACCACTTGCTGTTGCCCTTTCGTCTGTACTCCCTGGTATGGGCGAACTTTATGCCGGTGATTACAGTAGAGGAAAATATCTGACTTCTGCCGAAGGATTTCTCTGGTTGACATTTGCTTCAGTGCATTTTTACGGAACATGGTTGAAAAACGATGCACGACTTTTTGCTTCAACCAATGCGGGAGTAAAGTTGGCAGGGCAGGATGATAAATATTTTGTAGATATCGGTAATTATTCTGATATATATTGGTACAACGAGAGAAAATTGCAACACAGACAAGAAGAAAAATTGTACGATCCTAATTCAAATTATTATTGGCGATGGAATGATGAAGCGAGCCGACAGAAATATCGCAATATTAGAATCAAAAGTGATGAAGTACTTAACAGCAGACAATTTATTGTTGGTGCAATTTTAGCCAATCATATCGTCAGCGCAATAAACGCAGGGATGTTAGCCAGTAAATTTAACAAGGGATCTAAAATCACAAATAATATTCAGATTAACAGCAAATTATGTGTTACTGCTAATAATCCGGAATTTGTGGTTACGATTTCAAAACTGTTTTGATTGAACGTGCGAAATATTAAACTTGTTATTGAATACGACGGAACCGATTTTGTGGGTTGGCAACGACAACCGAACGGAAGAAGTGTTCAGGAAGTTATCGAAAAAACACTCGCAAATCTCTTACAAGAAGAAGTTAACGTAATCGGTTCGGGAAGAACCGACAGCGGTGTACATGCGCGAGGTCAGGTGGCTAATATTCGCTGCAACTCAAAAATGAATGTCGAACAATTCCAAAAAAGTTTTTCGGCTTTGTTACCTAAAGATATTTGTATACACGAGGCAACAGATGTGGATTTCAATTTCCATGCTCGCTATGCAGCCAAGTCGCGTGAATATTCATATTCAATAACAACAAAATATTCTGCATTACGAAGAAGATATTCGTGGTTTGTAAAGTACAATATCGACAAAACAATTTTGGATGATTGTGCGAATATAGTATTAGGAATTCACGACTTCGAAGGTTTTTGTAAATTGGATGCGGGTAATGAACATTTTTTAAGTAATGTGGTCCGGTCGGAATGGAAATATGAAAACACTAATTTGATTTATGAGATCGAAGCAAACAGATTTCTTTACGGAATGGTGCGTGGTTTAGTTGGAACGATGGTGGACGTTGCACGTGGTTATCGCAGTTTAGATGATTTTAGAAGAGTATTAATTGAAAAAGTCAGAGCGAAAGCTGGCACATTGGCGCCGCCTCATGGCTTAACACTCGAGAATGTTAAATATTAATTTTTAAATTAGGAGAAACCAATGAAAAAATATTTTGTTTATTCTATCTTTACAATTTGGCTTGCCAGTTTCAGTATTATGTGTGGAAGTTTGGCGTTCAATATATTTTCGGACCAGGAAGACGTTAAGTTGGGCAAGCAGCTCGACGATGAAATTAAGAGCAAACCTCAGGAATATCCGTTACTCCAAAACCGCAATGATGTTAAGAGTTATGTCGAACAGGTAGGGCAAAAAATTCTAAATTCTCCGCATGTAAAAAAACGTGGAGTGTATGCTTATAGTTTCGAAATAGTTCACGACGATAACACAATTAATGCTTTTGCTACACCGGGCGGATATATTTATGTTTATACAGGGCTTTTAAAATTTTTAGATAACGAAGCCACGCTCGCCGGGATTATCGGGCACGAGATTGCCCATGCCGAACGACGTCATGCTACTCAACGATTAACAAAGTATTATGGTGTCAGTATGTTGGTCTCAGTTATTTTAGGTGAATCGCCATCGCAATTGGCTGAAATTGCCGCAAACATGTTTACGGGGCTGGCTTTTTTGGCAAACAGCCGTTCGGATGAAATTGAATCGGATGATTATTCGATTAGGTATTTAAAAGACACCGAGTATTATCCGGGTGCGATAAAATATTTCTTCGATAAAATTCAGTCAACAAAAGGAGAACGTGGCGGCAGTATCGAGAGACTGTTATCAACACATCCGTTGCCTCAGGACCGAATCGATTTTGTCCACCAAGAGATGAAAAAAATAGGCGATCCACAACCAACTGAAAATAATCTTTTTACGGCTCGCTATCAGGCATTTAAAACTACTTTGCCTTAACGTTTGATTATAGTTTTTCTTTCTCGTAAATTGTGTTTGAAAAATAAGTAAAACAACCCGAAAGATTTAATTGAATTATTTGTTACCAATTTCATTTTTTATTATGATTTCAGGGATTATGGCTGCCTGCGAATCAGCGTTACTTAATTCACCTAAAAGTGTTATCAAAGATTTAGCAGATAACGGGAGTAAAGCAGCCGGAGTAATTCAAAATTTTCAAAAACATCCTGAAAGTATAATCGCAACGGCGAATGTTACTTTCATAGTAAGTCTAAGCATCTCAGCATTTTTAGCAGGACTGTTTGCTTTAGATGAAATTGCTCCCTACTTAAAATCGCTAGAAGTTTATTTTCTGAGTGAACATAGCGGAGCTTTCTCACTTTTAATTATAATCCCTTTGTTTGCATTTGTTGCAATTCTCGCGGGTGAATTAATTCCAAAATCAATAGCTTTAAAATTTCCGACACAGTTAGCTTTGTTCTTTGCTTTCCCATTTCTCTGGATTTCAATCGCCAGCAAACCGATGATTGTTCTTTTACAAACCCTCAGTAATTTAATTTTGAAACCTTTTAAAGATCAAACTAATTTTTCTGAATCGAGGGTTTCTGAAGAAGAGGTTAGAATATTATTGGAAGAAGGAAGAAAAACCGGGGCAATAGATAAAACAGAACAGGAACTGATAACGAGTATCTTCGAGTTCACAGATACTACTGCGAAAGAAGTTATGGTTCCGAGAACCGATATCGTAGCGGTCGAAATAAATACACCGCGCGAAATACTTGTGAATATTGTACTCGAAGAGGGTTACTCGCGTATTCCGATATATTCAGGGTCCATCGATAATATAATAGGGATTGTATATACAAAAGATTTAATAAGCCTTTTAGAGCATCGCGACGTGATTGTATTACACGATATAATTCGCCCGGCTTATTTTGTGCCGGAAACTAAAAAAATAAGTGTGTTGTTACGTGAATTACAAAATCAAAAAATTCACATGGCAATCGTCATTGATGAATACGGTGGAACAGAGGGTATCATTACTTTGGAGGATATACTGGAAGAAATAGTTGGCGAAATTCACGATGAATACGATGAAGAATTAAAAGAAGTTGAACTATCGACCGATGGGTCGTCATTAGTGAATGCCCGAATTAATATACAAGATTTCAATGAGAAATTCGGAACCAATATACCCGAAAGCACAGAGTATGATACGCTGAGTGGTTTCCTCAATAAAATCACAGGCAAAATTCCAGACTTAAATGAAGAAATAAAAAATAACGATATTACATTTGTAATTATCAAGAAGAGCCAACGTCGGATACGGCAAGTTAAGGTTACAAAAACAAAATATGAGTAATTCTAATGAGTATATCCTTTCCGTTGTTATTGTAAATTGGAATACAAGTGAAGATCTGGCAACGTGCCTAACTTCGTTAACAGATAAGTCAGCCAATCTGAATTTTGAAATAATAGTTGTCGATAATGCTTCGGTAGATAACAGTGTTCAAATGGTTCAATCAAGATTCCCCGATGTATTCATTCTTGAAAATGAGGTGAATTTAGGATTCGCAGCCGCAGTAAATAGAGGTATTAATTATGCGAGCGGGAAATATGTGCTAATTTTAAATGCGGACATTGTATCAAATTTTAATGCACTCAAAATTATGATTAATACGCTCGAAACTCGGAAAGATGTTGGTGCTGTCGCGCCGCGGCTCATAAATTTAGACGGGTCGTTGCAACGCGGTTATTTCAGAAAATTACCAACTCTCATGCAGATTTTGTTATTCTATACTTCCTTATCTAAGTTCACATTTAAATATCCGTATCTTGTTCGAAAATATTTGGAAGTATTTTTTGAAGAAAATGCAATTCAGTTCGAAGTTGAACAAATTCCAGGTGGTTGTATGATGATCCGGAGAGAAGTATTAGAGACTGTTGGCTTCATGGATGAAAGTTTCTTTCTATTTTTTGAAGATGTCGATTGGTGTTACCGCATAAGCAGAGGTGGATGGCGGTTACTTTGCCTCAATACTGGTTCTATGATTCATAAAGGCGGAAGCAGCTTTGTAAGACTCGGTAATTCAGTTTCTTATGGGAGATTTTTACTCAGTCTGAATCAATATGTTGATAAACAGTATTCACTCTGGATTCGACTTCTAACCAAGTTAATCACAATTTGTGATACTTTGCTCATCTTAATTTTCAGAAAATTACAAATAATAATAAAACCTCGAGCTATTGATGGTAATCCTGGAAAAAGTTATCAAAAGCATAAATATTATTTAAGAATATTTATTGACTTCTACTTTCGTCCAGTATTTTCAAAGCTCATAAAAAATATTCTCCCGGGATAATGTCAGATATTCAGATTCCAAGTAATGTCCATCCGTTAACGAAGAGGATTATAAAAAATACGATATATAATTCTGCTGGAAATTGGATCGTTCTCATTTTAAATTTTCTAATTATTCCTTTTGTAATTTCAAAACTGGGCATCGAAATTTACGGTAGTGCTTGGGTTATTGGGATATTAATTATTTCGTCAGCAGGACTTGTCGATTTCGGGATAGGGAGTTCAACTGTAAAATATATAGCTGAATATAATGCCAAGAAAGAGTATAGCAAAATTAATTCGCTTATAGTTACCAATATTTTATTTTATGCAATCTTCGGCTTCGCACTTTTTATCATCATAATAATATTCGGAAACAAAATTTTAATGTTGATTGGTGTACCTACTCATTTAAGCCGTGAAGCATATTTCGTTTTAGTTGTTGCGACTTCAATTTTGGTAATTCTTAATACTTTTTCACCTTTGACTTCTGTCTTGACTGGCTTACAGCGGATGGATATTACTAATTTGATAATGGTATTAGCAGGTATTTTAAATATTACTCAAACGGTAATAGTTTTGTCTTTGGGGTTTGGTGTTTACGGATTAATTATCGGGAATCTTGTAATAAATTTGATTTCCATTTCTTTGTTATCATATTGGTCTTTCCGTATTTTACCACAACTCAAACTCAGCATCACAAATATTGAGTTAAGTAAAATTAATCAAACATGGCGTTTTGGGATTAATTTACAGATAAGTAGAATATCGCAACTTGTGGTTTTTCAGCTTGATAGAATTTTTGCGCTAAGTTTTTTTGGTCCAGCGAATGCAGCATTTTATGAGGTAGGGGTTAAGGTAACTACTTTAGCGCGAAGTTTACCCCTCATGCTCACGTCTGCTCTGCTTCCTGTTGCTTCAGAAATTGATGCTAAAAATGAGGATGTTAAAATAATGCTATTATTCGAAAGGGGGTCGAAATACCTAATCATTGTTGGTACTTTATTATTGGGTTTTATTTTTTTAGAATCGCGACTTATCGTACAAACTTGGATTGGAAAATCTTTTGGTGAAACCGGTTTTCAAGCAGCGTCGATTATTATCAAAATTTTAGTCTTCGGTTATTTTATGAATACCCTGACTGCAATTGCTAGCACAATCGGTGCTGGTATTACACGAACAGACCTTGAACGTAACGTAGGTATATTAGCACTCATATTGAGTCCAATTTTAACAATATCATTTATTTATACTTTAGGATATTATGGCATCGCACTCTCAACAACGCTAATGCTTACAATTGGTGCATTTTATTATATGAAACAGTTTTTTGTTGTAATCGGTAAAGATTATTTTATTTATATTAAATTGTTGTTGAAGCCTTTTATCAGTCTTTTAATCGCATCAGGTATTTTAGTGGTTGTACAATTATTTTTAATTCCCCCGGAAATTCTGACAAGGCTTGAAGGCTTTTCATATATCATATTTTATTTCTTTATTTTTCTGACGACATATATTACGGCTCTTATATTATCAGGTACATTAGATGAATATGACAAATCAATTATTCGAGTGCTTGTTCGCAAAGTAAAAAGTAAAAATATTTAGGCATTAATATGATCGGTGAAGATATAAAACAAAAACTATTTCGCAGTACCCCGCACTACTATCTCAATATTCCAGAGGATTTTTATCATCAAAATATTATCGATTTATGTAAACAGTATTGCGGTAAACGTGTTCTGGATTTTGGCTGTGCAATTGGTAATTATATGGCAGTGTTGCAAAAACTTGGGTATGATTGTGTAGGTGTTGATACGAATTTTGCCTACATAGCAATTGCAGCAAAGAAGAACCTCGAGGTATATCACATCGAGAACATATTACCATTTCCTGATAAATCGTTTGATACAGTAATTATGTTTGAGGTGGTCGAACATCTTCAAAACCCAATAGAGGTTCTGGAAGAAGTTAAACGGGTTGCCCGAAAAAATATATTCTTTACTGTACCCAATTGCGAAGGTTTTAACGAACTAAAAACTGGTGGCTTGGCTTACGAACATTTTTTCGACCTTGACCATAAAAATTATTTTACACCCGATTCGTTGAGTACGCTTCTGAGTAAGTCATTTAAGAATTATGAAATTAAACTCGGTGATCCTATAGTTCCTTATACACTAATTAAAAAATCGATATGGCGTTATATTGTGCATGGACTTTATAAATTTAAGTTAATCAAGCCGAACTATTATAGTAGAATTTATGTGGTAATTGAACTAGAAAATCATATATGAAATCGGAAAATAATATAATTATCAAATCATCCATTGATGTTTCAGTTATCATTATCAATTATAATACTCGTAACTTGCTTCGCGAGGCGTTACGTTCGGTTGTAAATTGTTCAATACCAAAAGAAATTATAGTGATAGACAACGCTTCTAACGACGGGAGTTCTGAAATGGTGCGAGAAGAATTTCCAGAAGTTAAAATTTTTGTAAACACAACGAATGAACGTTTTGCGAAGCCGAACAATATGGCGATGGGAATTGCGAAAGGGCGATATTACTTTTTATTGAATAGCGATGCAACAATTTCTTCGGATACATTGGATGTATTATTAAAATATATGGAAATTCACTCCGACGTAGGTGTATGTGCCCCTCAACTTATTTATCCCGACGGCAGTTTACAACCTTCGTGTCGTGGTTCCATTACTTTGTGGACACACTTCTGCGACATGTTAATTTTGGATCGCATTTTCCCGAAATCGAAAATATTTGCTAAAAGTGAGATGACATACTTCGACCATCGTTCCGCCAGAGATGTCGACCATGTTATGGCGGCGGCAATTCTCGTTAGAAAGGAAGCTGTAAAAGATGCCGGTGCTCTAGATGAAAATTTATCCATAATTTATAATGATTTGGATTGGTCCCTTCGAATTAAAAAAGCCGGTTGGAGGATAGTATATTATCCCGAAACACAAGTTATTCATCATCATAGCAAGACGACGAAAATGATGAATAAAAACCTTGAATTGTTTTCAGAATTATATTCAAATGTGTTTTATTATTTTACTAAGAATTATGGTAGATGGTCAATCGTATACTATAAATTAATGATGCTTGTTGGCTTTATTCCTAGAACGGTGTACTATCTGATTCGTTCAATAATTAAACCAACCGAAGTAGTAAATTACATGCTTCAATTTTGTTTGAGGTCAGTAAAAATTGCAGCGACATTTTGGAGAATAGTTTAATGGTATCCATCATCATCTTAACATACAATGGACTTTCGTTAACACGACAGCTATTAAATAGTTTAAAAACTAATGTAAATATCAAAAATAATGAAGTCATAATCGTTGATAATGCATCGACAGATAATACGGTTGCTGAGCTGAAAAAGGAATACGACTGGATTCAAGTAATAGGTAATGAAGTAAACATTGGTTTCGGACCAGCGAATAATTTAGGAGCAGAGATAGCTCGCGGAGATATTTTATTATTTTTAAATAATGATGTAATCGTTGAAAATGATTTTATTACGCCGGTTGTTCAAAAATTATCAAATGATACTATTGGAGCCCTGGGACCGAAGATATTGAATCCGGATCACTCGTTTCAGTTGTCAGCTGGCAGCTCTCCGTCTGTATCGAATGAAATGATAGATAAATTTGTTTATAAGTATTATCGAAAAATGGGATGGCTTCGTAAAAATGTAGAGAACAAATTTAGAAAAGAAAAACTAGTGGAATGGGTTACAGGAGCATGTCTATTTATTAAGCGCAAAGTGTTTAACGAAATTGGAGGGTTTGATGAAAGATATTTCATGTATTTTGAAGATAAAGATTTATGTGATAGAATAAGAGCTATCGGATACGGAGTTTTGTACTTCCCCGATGTTGAAATCGTGCATCTTCTAGGTCAAAGCTTGAATATCGCGCAAGCCGAAAAGTTGAGAAGGATATATAGGGAAAGTCAAAGTTATTATTACCTTAAACACAGAAACAAAATTGAATATTTTATTTTGAAATTATACCAAAATATTCTTAGGAAAAATTAAATTGTCGCATAAGCGTATAAAGGTTTTACTTTTAATCGACGAAGCTGCTATCGGTGGCGGACAAAAGCATGTTCTTTTATTGGCAGGAGGAATCGATAAAAAAAAATTTGATGTTACAGTAGCTTGTGAACCAGAAGGATATTTGGTTGATGAGCTCCAAAAAATCCACATTCAAACAATTCCCATAATATTAAAGAATGATTTGAATCCGCTGACTCTGTACAAAATGATTAAGTTGTTGAAAAACTTGAAGCCAGACGTTTTGCACACGCATGGCGGAACACCCGGATTTTGGGGACGCATTGCTACTAAATTTTATAAAATTCCAGCCGTAGTACATACATTCCACGGAATCCATTATTTGACGAAGCCCATTACCTTTAAGAAATGGGTTTTCAAAATGATTGATCGTTACTTAAAAATATTTACAGACTACACGATTTGCGTAGCTGAGGCCGACTTGAAAAAGGGGCTCAAAGTCAAGGTGTTGAAAACGAATGCATCCGGCGTTGTAAGAAACGGTATAGATATTAATTATTTTGAGAGAATAGAACCTTGGAAGGAAGGACGTGGAATACTAAATATTCCAAACGATGCAACTGTGGTGGGTACTATCGGCAGACTGCATGAACAAAAAGGATATAAATATTTAATCGACGCAGCCAAACATCTGATCGAAGAAAATAAATCGATCTATTTCCTAATTGTCGGTGAAGGTGAACTTCGAGCAAACTTGGAACTGCAAGTGAGTTCGCTACGGATTAAAGATAATGTGATATTCGCTGGTGCCAGAACTGATATCCCTAGATTGATGACTTTGTTTGATTTATTTGTTCTTCCTTCTCTGTGGGAGGGTCTTCCGCTGGTACTTTTAGAAGCAATGGTGAGTAGAATACCTATTGTTGCTTCGGCAGTCGACGGTGTTTTGGAAATCATAGAACATAATCAGGATGGCATATTAATACCCCCTAAAAGTAGTCCGGCAATAATAGATGGAATAAATATTTTATTGAATGATAAAAAGTTTGCATCAAATTTAACTTTTAACGCTTACAAGAAAGTCACTACGGATTTCTGTTTACAAAAAATGGTTTCTGGGCTTGAAGATATTTACATTAATACCTTATCGAATAAACATATGTATTAGGATATATATTTATTTTTGACTTTTTTCTGATTATATTGTTAATAATCTATTTATGCCAAAAACTAAAGCAATAATATTATTTACGCAGAAAGTTCGACTGTCCCGCGGTAACCCAAAAGTGCCTTACACGGCTATCTCGTGGGAAGACATCGATTTGCTTTTTTCAGCGATGCTCAGCGATCTATTAGAAATTCTAACCCAACTACCGCAAGTGGATGTATTTCTTGTTACCAGTAAAACTGAACTTCAGGACGATTTTCTATTTGCCTTCCATGACCGGGTGAACGTACTTTATACCACCGAGAAAAATTTAAACCGTCGGGTGGCTTTCTCAATTACCACTGTTTTTAATCAGGGATACAACAAGGTGGTCGCATATTTCGACAATTACCCACTGTTCAAAGATAATTTTATCAAACGGGTATTCTCTCAATTGAATTACGAGGACGATTGCATTGTATGCTCGGCAACCAATACTGGAAATTGCAATTTAGTAGCTATGAAGAATAATCATTCTAGTTGGTTCGATGACATAACCCAAGAACAATTTATCAATATGGATTATCTCATCAAAAAAGCATGCGAGGATAAACTTGTTATATTCACTACTCAAAATCTTCCTACTATCGTAAATGGATACGATTTACAAATATTAAAAAATGATATACAAACACAGATGACGAACGAAGTTCATTACCCCAAAAAAACACTCCTGATGTTTAAATATCTTGATAAAAAATTACGCAATTGGAAACCAAAAGATGAAGCTTGGGATCTTCGGCGGTACATTTAACCCGCCGCATTTAGGACATTTAATCGTTGCTGAAAGTGTACGAGAACAGTTAAAATTAGACCGGCTGTTTTTTGTGCCCTCATATTCGCCACCTCACAAATTAAATTTACAAGTTGCCCTGCCAAGGCAACGGTTCGAGATGGTGGAACTTTCAGTAAATAATAATAAATATTTTTCAGTTTCCGATATCGAAATAAAGCGAGAAGGGAAATCATATTCCATCGATACTATTCATTCAATGAGCTTATCCTTTCCACGAGCACAAATATATTTTATTATCGGAATGGATAATCTAATCGATTTTCCACAGTGGAAATTGCCCAACGAAATTATTTCACAAGTAGAATTAATAGTGATGAATAGAGCCGGCTACGATCGTGAAGTTAAAAACGAATTCAGCCGTTACGCTAATTTTATTAAAGTTCCGAATTTAGACATATCATCGAGCGATATTCGCCGGCGTGTAAAAATGGAACGTTCAATTCGATATCTTGTAAACGAAGAGGTCGAAAAATATATTATCAGGAAAGGTTTGTACAAACTATAGTATGGAAACTGGAAAAGGTGAATGGATTTTAATCGTCGAGGATGACCCAAATATTTCTTCCCTGCTCGAAGTAATTTTGTGCGGTGTCGGATACAAGACCGTTGTTGCAAACGATGGTGAGGAAGCCGAGAACCTATATAGATCGCATAATCCACCGTTTAATCTCGTGCTCAGCGATTTAGGACTCCCGAAGCTCGGGGGAGTTGAGTTGTTTGAAAAACTAATTGTTTACGATCCGAAAATTAAATTCATTGCTTCAAGCGGATTTAACGATTTAGCTTTAGCTTCTGAATTGAAATCTAAAGGAGTTAAGGAGTTTATTGCGAAACCGTATTTACCTCAAGACCTTTTCCAAACTATCCGCAGAACCTTAGATACCGATTAGAATCAATGACCGACATTTATCAACATCGCGGCGAAACAATTTATCTCGTTCTAATCTATCATCAGCATCAACCGATATATATTGATTACGAAAAAGATCAATTAGCCGCTCCTTGGGTTCGGACACATTCCAGTAAAGATTATTATCGCATGCCTGCGATGCTGCAAAAATATCCAAATGTTCATTGCACAATAAACCTAACCCCCTCACTCCTAAAGCAGATTGAAGAATACTATCTTCGACGGTCAAAACCAAACCACAATTTAAAGACCGATGTTCTTTTCGATCTATTGATTAAGCCGGCAGCGAAATTTAGTCAGAAAGATATCAACAACTTATATAAAACTGCATGGAGTGGATTAAGCGTCAACGAAGTGGTGAGAAGGAGATTTCCTGAATTCGATTTACTTCATTCTGAATTTACACAGGCGCTGAAAAATAATTTCGAAATTAACAATCGCAAAAAGCTTCGAGAACTGAAATTCTGGTTTTCGCTCGTGAACTTTGATCTTGATATTCTTGAAGCACCTTTGAAATTAACAGATGGAACAATAATCGATATCAGCGATATGGTTGAACGTAAACCCGACCATAAATACTACTTACGCAAACCTGTAACCGAAGCCGATTGCCAACGACTATCAGCAGCAACTTACAAATTGATGTCGAATATAATTCCAATCCATAAAAAATTAGCTTACGACTTAAAAACAAATACCGGGCAGATCGAATTAATTACTACACCGTTCAACCACCCTATTATTCCTTTGATTTGCAATTCGGATGTCGGTAAAGCTGGTATGCCTCATCATCAATTTCCACAACAATTTTCCTTCCCTGAGGATGCAAACGAACAGGTAGAACAGGCGATCAAGTTTTATGAAGAAAAATTTGGAACATTTCCTTTAGGACTGTGGCCCTCGGAAGGTTCAGTCAGCGAAGAAGCCCTCGAAATATTTTTGAATTGTGATATAAAGTGGGTTGCGACGGATATGCAAATTTTACGGAAATCGTCGCACGAAAACTTATCACACCTTACACCTTATAGATATAAAGATTCTGAAGGTGCGATATTTTTCAGGGATACTGAATTATCGGACAGAGTAAGTTTTAGGTATCAATATTTAGATGGCGAAGAAGCGGCTGATGATTTTATAAAATATGTGCTAGCACAAACACACCGCGATAAAAAACGTGACCGAATTTTAACTGTGATTATGGACGGGGAGAATGCTTGGGAATGGTTTCACCGTGATTATGAGGGGCGAGAATTTTTGAACGCCCTTTATCGTAAATTAGAAAAATTATTCCATACACGACAAATTGTTACTGTAACACCCGCCGAATTAATTTACGGTAATCCGAAGCGAAACATTCCTCCGCATCCTATTCAAGATTTTCCAAAATTATCCCGTCTGGCGGCGGGCTCCTGGATTCACGGCGATTTCAGTAAATGGATAGGGAATAAAGAAAAAAATGAAGAATGGGAATTGTTGCTGCAAGCCCGCTCGGATTTAAAAAAACATAAAGTACCTCACAGTATCAACAAAAAATTAAAACCTAACACGAAATTATCGTACGCTAATCAAGCTTGGCACGAAATGTACGCCGCCGAAGGTTCAGATTGGTTTTGGTGGGCAGGTGAGAATCAAGAATCGCCATCGGATAAAAAACCTTTTAATGAATTATTTTTGCAACGGATAGAAAGAGTTTATACAAACGCAAATAAAGCCGGATTTAAATTACAGTTACCCAATTTCCCTAAGACGCATCAAACAACCACAAAGCACTCTGTTACAAAAATTAAAACCATGCATACAGGTAGGAAAATGGTGCGTGTTATGTTTTTGTGCGACGCACGCAAAGTTAATGTCAAAGAATTGATCTACATAACAGGGAACGTGGAGGAGTTAGGCGATTGGAACCCCAACTCAGTGAGAATGTACGACGATGCTACACACGGCGATACAAAGGCAAACGACGGTATCTGGGCATTGGAAGTTTACCTACCTGAAGGGAAAGAAATTTCTTATAAATATACAAACAGCGGCAAACCGAGTGTGTGGGGCAACTCTGAAGAATTTCCGGCACTTAATCGCACCGCTATTATTAACGCTGATGATGAAAACAAACATATTATTAAAGATTTATTCGGTAAATTATAAAGGGAATGATTAAATGAAAATGCACACTGAATACCTCTGGATGAACACAAAAAAACATAGGGACTATATCAACATAACAAACGATGTTGAAGAAATTTTACAACGCAGCGGAATTAGAGAAGGGATGATATTGATATCGGCGATGCACATCACGGCAGGTGTCTACATCAACGACGCTGAGTCGGGTTTGATACAAGATATCGATGAGTGGCTCGAAAAATTGGCGCCGTTCAATCCTGAATACCGACACCATCGAACGGGCGAAATCAACGGCGATGCACATCTGAAAAGTTTGCTGATCCATCACGAAGTAATCGTTCCTGTTACGAATGGTCGTCTCGATTTCGGGCCTTGGCAGCAGGTCTATTACGCCGAATTCGATGGGCAACGCCGGAAACGGGTAATCATCAAAGCAATGGGCGAATAGGGTTTGCAAAAGTTTTATGATTAGTTTATATTTATTTTGAAAAATTGAAAGAATAAAAATGAAATTCAAACTCATAATTATTATAACCCTATCCTTCGTTTTAACTATAAATTTATTCGGGCAAATAATTTCACCAAAACATAATTTACAATTGAATGTGGATTTAACACGTTTTTTTGGTGATGAATCAAATGTGCTACTGGAAACTTATTATAGTTTCCGCACAGATGAACTCTCTTATATATTTAACGACGGCATGTTTAGCGGTGGTATTAATATATCCGTGGAGATAAAGCAAGCCGAAAATATTCTTGAAAAAGACAACTGGACCGTTCCAAGTTCCGCCGCCGATTCCGCTACAGTAACGATTGGTAAAACTCTCGTCGGTGTGAGAAAATATTTTTTAAAATCGGGTGAGTATGATTTTAAAATTATTGCAACCGATATAAATGACAAAGATCAGGTTGATAGTTTACGGTTCCCAATAAGTATTTCTCTTTTCCCAACTGATAGAGAAGCCATTAGCGATATCGAAATATGTTCGTCAATTAAACAAATACCAAAAGATGACAACAACATATTTTATAAAAATACTTTAGAGGTAATTCCTAATCCGAGTCTCCTTTTCGGTCCCGGTTTACCAATTCTATATTATTATCTTGAAGGTTACAATCTTCTTCATAAAGAATCATCCGAAGAATACCTGCTCAAAACATCAGTATTAGATGCAACCGGCAAGGAAATTATAACACACGAGAAAAACAAGAAGCGTGTTAACAATTCCAGCGTCGAAATTGGGACAATCAATACTTCATCGTTAAAAGGCGGAACGTATACTCTTAAAATTACGATTAGCGATACGGTTAGACGTACAGCCGCAGTTTCGGCGAAGCGTTTTTTTATTTACAATCCCGGTCACACCGATTCCCTGCGTACATTATCTTCCGGTGGAATGGTCAGCAGCGAATATGCTTTGATGTCGGACACCGATGTTCAGGACGAATACGAATTGCTTTCATATATTATAACCGATGGCGAGAAAAAGCAATTTGGGAAACTGACCGAATTAGATGCAAAGAGGAAGTTCTTGTATGATTTTTGGAAACGTCGTGATATCGATCCTTCTACTACGATAAATGAATTCAAGGAAGAATATATGAAGCGAGTGGAATACGTTAAGCAAACCTATTCAGCCTCATTCAAGAAAGGTTGGAAAACTGACCGAGGGAGAGTTTATATAGTGTATGGACCGCCAGATGATATAGAACGTTATCCAAGTTCTTATGATGCTGAACCTTATGAAATATGGAATTACAACTCGATTCAAAATGGTGTAATTTTTATTTTTATCGATCGCGCCAATCAAGGAGATTACCGCCTCTGTCACTCTAACCATCGGAACGAATTGCAAGACGAAAATTGGTACAATCAAATTCAGAAAGCAAGATAGTTGGATGAATGAAAAATCAGATAGAATATCTTTTATTTAGATTTTTTCGTTTCATTGTTCTAAACCTCTCCCTAAAGAATGCACAACAGTTAGGTTTAAAATTATCTAATATTTTTTTTATCATATTAACTCGCCGCAAACAAATTGCTGTCGATAATTTGAGGCAAGCATTTCCTGAAAAATCCGATGCGGATATTTTGATGATAACTAAAAAAGCTTTCCAAAATTTTGGAATCACGATTGCTGAATTGCTATGGTCTCCGCGCCTCACTCCTGATCTCATCGATCAACTTGTTAAGTATAAGAATTTGGATTTATTGTTCAACCGTTATAAAGAAGGGAAGGGAGTGCTAATGCTTTCGGGGCATTTCGGAAATTGGGAGTTGTTTGCCTTGGCGACGGGCTTTGTATCTAAAATCCCTTGTACTATCATCGTCAAAACCCAAACTAATTTGCTGGTGGATAAAATAATTAATGAACACAGAACTTTGTTTGGAAACAAAGTAGTTCCAATGGAATTAGCAGTGGGTAAAATATTGGGCTCGTTGAGTAAAGGTGGTGTTGTAGCGATGATCGCCGATCAGAGCGCTCCCAAAGAGAGTGTTTTTGTGAATTTTTTCGGAAAACAGGTTGCAACATTTCAAGGACCTGCGCTGTTTGGTTTACGCACCGGCGCTGCGATGCTAATGGGAATAATCATACGCAAACCAGATTTTAGTTATGATGCGATAATCGAAGAAATCAATACTTCCGATCTGACTGAATACAACGAAGCCAATGTGTACGAACTGACCCAAAGGCATACAGCAGTCTTAGAAAAATATATACGTATGTATCCCGAACAATGGATGTGGACACATAGACGTTGGAAAAATATTAAATGAATATAAGCGGGAAGATACTGATTTTTCAATCTGCATTTATCGGTGATGTTATTTTAACATTACCGATGGTCCAACTCCTTAAAAAAAGATTTCCGTCAGTTGCAATCGATTTTGTTGCAACCAAGCGGGCATCCGATGTTTTGCAAAATCATCCGGATATTAATGAAATTATTATTTATGATAAATACGGAGAGGATAAGGGTTATAAAGGTTTCAAAAGGTTAACCGATTTATTGAAATCAAAAAAATATGACGCGGCAATTGTTCCGCATCGTTCGATACGAAGTGCACTCATAATATATTTTTCTAAAATAAAAACGAGAATAGGATTTAATAGAAGCGCAGGAAGAATTTTTTTTTCTCATGTAGTGAAGTATCGTTACGATTTACATGAGGTAGAACGGAACACATCACTTCTGCGACCATTATTAATTGAAACCCAGAGCAAGGAATTGCCGCGACTTTATCCAAGTATGGTTGATAAAAAAGTTGTAGATAAAATCTTATTCGAAGAAGAAATCTTGGACACAAGCAATCTAATCGGTGTTGCTCCCGGTTCAGTTTGGAATACGAAGCGTTGGACTAAAGAAGGTTATCTTCAATTAGTGTGGAAATTACTTAAAAAAAAATATATCGTTTGTTTGATAGGGGGTAAAGAGGACGCTGAACTTTGTAACGCAATTATTAACAACATACCTGGTGGAGGTGTGATCAATTTATCGGGTAAACTTACTTTGCTCCAATCTGCTGAATTAATTAGCCGGTGCCGTGTGTTAATTACAAACGATAGTTCGCCTGTTCATATTGCTGCGGCGGTTGATACTCCGGTGGTCGCCATATTCGGTGCAACCTCACCATCGTTCGGATTTGCACCCTACAACGACGGCAGTGGGGTTGTAGAAACAGTCGGACTCAAATGCAGGCCGTGCGCCATCCACGGCGGCGATAAATGCCCGGTTGGAACTTTCGATTGTATGAAAAGAATTACACACGAAATTGTTTTTAAGAAAGTTGTGGAAATAGATAGGCTGATAAAATGAATTATGAAAATAAAATTATTTCGCCTCCTGGTGGTATTCAGAAGGTGAAATCTTATCAGATGGCTGAGATTGTTTTAGATACAACTGTAAAATTCTGTGAGCGTTTTATAGCCAAACGATCTCGGATTGTTGGTTGAATGGTGAGAGCAGCAAAGAGCGGTAAGCAAAACATCGCGGAAGTTAGTACGGCATCGGGCACTTCCAACAAAACCGATCTAAAGCATCTTAGTTTTGTAAGAACCAGATTAGAAATGTTGCATTTAGATTAGCAGAATTTTTTAAGAGAGCACTGTTTGCAACTTTTGGGCAGGAGGATAAAAGAATTTTAGAAATTAATAAAATCGAGATTCGGGCGATATGTCGTACATTTCCTATTTACATATATTGAGGAAAAGACGGAGGAGGTTAACGTAATCGCGATGGTTTGTATCATACACCAAACCAATTATTTGGTTGATTAGCCACTGCGCCAACTCGAGCGAGTATTTCTGAATAATGGCGGCTTTACCAGAGGTTTAATCAGGTGCCATGGGATGCACGGAAGAATACCTATTCAATATATTTTGTAAATTGCATACTTCTATAAATTTTAGTAGGTTATCAGTGAAATATAATAATATAAATATGGATGCCAATAATAAAATTAAAGAAAACGTGAAGCAAAAATATACGCAGATTGCTAAAGGTGAGGTGAAACTCGAAGTCGCACCGAGTTCCTGCTGCTCATGCAGTAGTAACGACGGTAAAGTTGTGTTCGATATGTCTGCACAATATAACGATTCTGACAGAGCGGCGATTCCTGATGGCGCAGACCTTGGCCTCGGTTGTGGAACTCCTGCCGCTTATGCAGATTTAGTAGAAGGAATGACGGTTCTGGATTTAGGCTCAGGAGCCGGCATTGATTGCTTTGTTGCTTTGAAATACGTCGGTAAAACCGGTAAAGTAATCGGTGTAGATATGACCGAAGAGATGATTAACGTTGCAAACGAGAACAAGAAGAGAATAAGTGCGACTAATATTGAATTCCGTTACGGAGAAATTGAGGCTCTTCCTATCGAAAGCAACTCAATTGATAGAGTCATCAGTAATTGTGTTATCAATCTTGTGCCGGATAAACAAAAAGCGTTCAGCGAAATTTACCGCGTGTTGAAGATGAATGGAAAATTTACCGTCTCGGATATTGTCGTAGATGGTGTGATTTCAGAAAAAGAGAGGCAAGAGGTAGCACTCTGGGCTGGTTGTATAAGCGGTGCACTGAGCCAGGATGAATACATCGGTATCATTGAGAAGGTGGGCTTCAATAACATCAATATTGTTTCTAGAAAAAAATACGACTACAAACTCGAATCGGGTTGTGGACTTTACTCGCTCACCGTAACAGGAACAAAATAATTGGCTCTTCAAAAAAAATTAACATCTCTCTCAGATTTGGAGCAGCTTCTACCGAATACTGGACAGCATAAACCTCAAAGCCCAAACATTCCTCCAAAGCATAAGCACGATGGGAAAGGGAAACCTGTTCGAGTTTCTTTGGAAAAGAAAGGGAGGAAAGGAAAAACTGTAACAATCGTTTCCGGTTTACAACACAATCCTTCCACTATGGAAGAGATTGCCCGAATACTGAAGCAGTATTGCGGAGCTGGCGGCACTGTGAAAGAAGGACAAATCGAAATTCAAGGTGATAATAGATCTCGTGTTACAGAAAAACTAAGGGAAATGAATTACAATCCTTGAAGGTTTGTTAAAAACACATAATTTTTGTAATTTATCTCGGTAAAATATATGTGAATTCTCGGATTATACGAAGAAATTGCCGATTGCTAATTGACTTTTAACTATTTGTATGAGCCCGTAGTTCCAATTTGACATAACTTAACAGATATTGGTAAAGACAGATTAAGTTAACATTCAAATTGAGAATCCCGTTGCAAGGCGGGAATCAAACAATATGCGCCCGTAGCTCAGTTGGATAGAGCGGCAGCCTCCGAAGCTGTAGGCCGCGCGTTCGAATCGCGCCGGGCGTACTTCAAATCCGACCGGATTTATCTATCCCGCAAACCAGGAGAAGATAGGCGCTAAATCGGATAAGAAATAATTATTAAATCAATAATCAAACATTTTAACTAAACATAAAGGTATTCAATCAAATGCTTCGTCCTAAAAAGAAACTCTCAAAAAAAGAAATGAAAATCGACCCTCTCCTTACAACTTATTCTAAGGTTTTAATTTTCTACGAGAAGAATAAAAAATATATTTCTTATGCTTTTACTGGATTAGTAGTAGTGGTAATCGCTATCGTCTTCTATTTAAATAACCGGGCGGCAAACAACGAGCTTGCTTCTATTCAATTAGGAAAAATATTCCAATTCTACGACCAAAATAATTTTCATGTTGCAATCGATGGACAGCCCGAAAAAGGTTTGAACGGTTTGAAAAAAATTGTGGATGAATACGGAGGGACAAAATCAGGAGAATTGGCAAGATTTTATTTAGCTAACGCATATTATGAAATTGGGGAAACTGATAAAGCTCTCGCCGAATACGAAGATGTAAGTGTTTCCGACAATCTGCTACAGGCTTCGGTTTATGCTGGGATAGCCGGTTGTTACGAACGTAAAAGCGATTATTTACAGGCAGCCAAGTATTATGAAAAAGCAGCTAACAAAGTCTCGGACAACGTCCTGACACCCGAATACCTCAGCTTAGCTGGAAAAAATTACGGTAACGTTGGCAAAAAAGAAAATGCAGTAAATATTTTTAAACGGATCAAAAAAGAATTCAAAGAGAGCAATGTTGCCCGTGATGTTGATCGGTATATTGCAGAATATTCCAATTAATACTTTTTGATTTTTAAACAACCCACCCTGAAATATTACGGGTGGGTTTTTCATTTATGAAATTATTTCCAGATAAAAATATCTCGAGAGAGATAATGAACATTGCCCTTCCTGTTGTGGGAGGATTAGCCACACAAATGTTACTTTCTTTAGTCGATACTGCTATGGTAGGGCGTCTCGAAAATTCCAAAGTAGCATTAGCCGCTCTTGGGTTGGCTTTTTTAGCCTCCTGGGCAATTACAAGTTTATTTTCGAGTCTAAGTACTGGAACACATGTTCTCGTCGCTCGCCGGCAGGGAGAAGGGAATCTTCACGGTGTGAGCGAAGCTTTGAATAATTCTTTACTACTTTCAATTATTCTTGGAATAGTGTTTGCCATAATTGGCTATTTATTTTCCTTCGAAATTATGGATTTTTTTTCTAAAGATAAGGCAGTAGCTGCTGAGGGGGCTGACTATATGGCTTTCCGGTTTTTAGGGTTGCCTTTTTTTCTAATGATTGTATCTTACAGAGGGTTCTTTTACGGTATCGGGCATTCGAAAGTTATTTTGCACTCTGCGATAGTTGTAATGGTTTTACATATCGCCTCAAACTTTCTTTTGATCTTTGGTAATCTTGGTTTTCCAAAAATGGGTTTAGCCGGTGCAGGCGTAGCTTCATTTATCAGTTTGGTCTTCGGGTGGTTGGTTCTAGTGTTTGTAACTTTTTTGAAGGAATACCGAATAACTTACAGCTATTACAAACATATTCATCTATCGAAGGAAACTATCAGGCAAATTTTAAAAATATCAATCCCAGTGTCATTACAAAATGTTTTAATACTTTTAGGTTTTTTGATATTTGTTGCTTTAACCGGAATTATTGGAACCGCTGAACAAGCCGCAAGCCAGGTTGTAATTAGCACCCTCTTTATTTCTTTCATCCCTTGCTTCGGGTTGGGTGCGGCTGCACAGACTCTTGTTGGTCAATCGTTGGGACGCGGCAATCCACTGCGTGCGCAAGTTTACGGCTTTCAAACTGCGAAAATTGGTACATACTTTACGCTTGTAATCGCTTTTATTTTTATTGTTTTCCCTGAATCTGTTTTATCGGTTTTTACGACAAATTCCGAAGTCGTTAACCTTGCAGTACCCCTTTTACAGATTGCCGGTTTATCTCAACTGTTTTATGGAGGTGGAATAATCTTGGCTAACTCGCTTCAAGCAGCAGGAGCTACAGTTTATGTAATGTGGGTAGAAGTATTCACTCACTGGATTTTGTTTTTACCCCTCACATATATATTCGGTGTTATATTGCAAGGTGGAATTATTGGCGCTTGGGGGGCTCTTCCGGTTTACGTCGTTATGTTTTTAGCTATGAATTATTTTAAATTTCGGTCTAAAACTTGGATGAAAATTAAAATTTAGGAATGAATATACGGTTATTACAACGGTTCGGAAAAATTTTTTACTTGATTACCGGTTTTACGTTGTTCCTGATCGGGTTAATTTTAGATGTAATAAGTAAAAACGTCGGTCCTGTATTTGCTCAAGTCGATTTAATAAAAATCGGTGCGTTCGTCGCTTTATATCTTTTTATACAATCATATTGGAAGAGGGAATCGATTCCGTTAAAACGATTAACGGCTATCCTTATACTCGGCACAGTAGTTTTGGGAATATCTTTACTCCTTGCGGTTGCAATTGGAACCGAATTCGAATTTAAAGGTTCATCTCTCATACCAAACAATTACTCAACAATTTTTATTTCGAATGCGTTGGCGGTAATAATCGGTGTTGCGGCAATTATATTCATATTAATCTTAAAAGATATTCTTGTTTATAAACCGAGAAGATATACAAAACGTAACTTCCTGATTTTGGTAATCGGACTTTTAGCTGTAACTTTTTCTGCGATCAATTTAAACCCATACGAATCACGTTTAATAACTTCAATACTTTTCGGAATATTTGTCGTTTTAATCCTAATCAATTCGTTTCGGATGCCTTGGATTGTGTTTTTGAAGAAACGCGAAAAGGTGTTGACTATTGTTTTCACTTTTTCTATACTCGTTATACTTACAGCGTTGAGTATCATTTATCAAGATAATTCGTCAGCCGGAAAATCTATTTTATACTTTTCCCATTCTCTAAAATATTTTGTAGATGGGACATTCCTTTTTGTTCTCTTATATTCTTTGATAGCATTTTTGGGTACGATTTTTCATCTACCTACATCGGATACATTTGACAGAAAGATGAGCGAAGTTGCCTCGTTGCATAACTTGAGTAAACTTGTGACTCAGGTTTTGGATTTTAACGAGTTGGTCGATTCAGTAACTGGTATGACGTTGCAAGTATGCGAAGCAAAAAGTTCGTGGCTCGAAATTATACGACCGGCTGAAAAATTAAAAAACTTAAAACCTGAACAGTCCGGTATTTATGTGGCGGCTCAAAAAAATATATCAGTCCAAGATATAGATCGGATCAACCTCTCATCATCATTTACGTTACGTTCGTCGGTCATCAACGACCGAAAACCTGTGATGATTGATGATTATCGAAATGACAGCAGGACTGAGCATTTGAGCGATATGGGAAGTAAAATCGGTTCTATTTTGGCAGTGCCACTGATTGCACGAAATGAACTTGTCGGGATCTTGTATGCGACAAAGGGAACGGAATATGGATTTGACCGTGAAGATTTGGAAGTCATATCTGCTTTTGCTGATCAAGCTGCTGTGGCGGTTGATAATTCAAGATTGATCGAAAAATCGTTTGAGCGCGAACGTCTGATGCGTGAGATGAATTTAGCACATGAGATGCAAAAAAAATTGCTGCCGCAAACCATACCGGATATTGAACATATCGAGCTTGAAGCTTTCTCGTCCTCGGCGTTCGAAGTAGGGGGCGATTATTATGATTTTATGATGATTGACGAAAAACGTTTAGCGATTGTAGTCGGTGATGTTTCGGGAAAAGGTGTTTCGGCGGCTTTTTATATGGCTGAAATGAAGGGTATATTTCAATCGCTATGTAAAATATATCCTTCACCAAAAGATTTTCTTATAAACGCTAATCAAGCTATCTCTTCGAGTATCGATAAACGGTCGTTCATCAGTTTGATATATGCAGTTTTGGATATTGAGACCGGAGTTGTTACCAGTGCGCGAGCGGGACATTGCCCATTTATTTTAGCAAAGGAAACCGACGTCAGTTTTGTTCGCCCGAACGGGATTGGTTTAGGGATGGGGAATGCAGAACTTTTTGCAAAGTATATTCAAGAAAGCCAAATTCAGTTGAAGTCGGATGATGCTCTGATTTTTTACACTGACGGGATCACCGAAGCACACACAAAAAACGGGGAAGAATTTGGCTACTCACGTTTGCTTGAAGCAATAAAAAACAATCGGAACAATTCTGCAATTGATATCAGAGATTCAATAATTTTATCTGTAAATAAATATATGCAGAACCAACCAACGCATGATGATATTACATTGATCATTCTTAAATGGCTGCGAAATTAAAATAAAGGAAATATGAATGACTAATTTTAAAATTAATTTTCGTGAAAGTTCAAATGTCCAAATTATTGATTTGAAGGGATATCTTGATGCTCATACCGCACCTGATTTTGAAAATGCGATTCAGAAAATAATTAATAACAAGCAATACAATATTATTGTGAACTGTAAAAACTTATCCTACATAAGCAGCGCAGGTTTAGGTGTGTTTATGGCATACATCGAGGAAGTTAGGAAGAACAAGGGTGATATTAAAATTACGAATATGTCGTCCAAAATTTATAACGTGTTCGATATTCTTGGGTTTCCCCTTCTGTATGAAATTACGAACACTGAAGAAGACGCACTCAAAAAATTTACAAAAAGTATTTAGATGGATAATGAAATTATAGTTGAAAGCACGACAGCCAATTTGGTGGTTGTTCGTACGTTTGTTACTGAAGCAGCTTTAAGGTCGGGAATCGACGAAGATACAACAAACAGGATAGTCATGGCAGTCGATGAAGCGTGCACAAATATTATCCGCCACGCATATAAAAATATTAGCAGTAATCCCATAGAAGTATGTATTATTCAAAATAAAAATAAGTTCGAGGTGGTAATTACCGATTACGGTAAACCATTCGATCCCAATTCAATTAAAGAACCTGATATTAAAGATAATCTTAAAAATTATAAGAAGGGAGGGCTCGGTATGTTTTTAATCCGTGCCCTCATGGATGAGGTTGATTTCCGAAGAGATGAGGGGCAAAAAAATGTGGTTCGTTTGATTAAGTATTTTAACTCATATGCTTAATCATAAAAAAGAATATCGAGCAGACTCGGTTACAAGATTCGATGTGAATTCCCTTTTTGAATTTAGCAAAGTAGTGAATTCTGATGTCTCCCTTCAATTTGTCTTGAACCACTTTTTACTTACTGCGATGGGGAAGCTGCTCTGTATAAGGGGGATAGTTTTTTTAAAAGTAGAAGAACACACTTTCCACACCGAAACTGTGAGGGGGTTCATACTTGATGAAGAAGAGAAAAGTATCGTTATTACACAAAAACTAAAGTCGATAGTGAATCTAAATTCGATAAAGAAAAAAAATGAAAAGTGGGTTACAATATTAAATAAAAACGAAATTCAGTTTCTTATTCCTTTAATATATAAAAATGATGTTTTAGGAGCTTTAGGAATTACAAAACTATCACGAAAGAAATTAACAAACGAAGAAATAACTTACATCAAATCACTCTCGAACATTGCCGCCGCAGCTATAGCACAAAAGCTTAGTGTCGATAAATTAATCAGGGTAAACAGGGAGCTTGATAAACGAATCCACCAAGCTACAACACTCTTTGATTTGGGGAAAGAGTTTTCATCTATACTTAATCGCGATCGTGTGATAAAATTGTTCTCCCTTTCGTTGATGGGACAAATTGGTGTTCGTCAATTTGCGATTTGTTTGAAAGAGGGGAATGAAATGAAAATTGTAACTTCGCGGTTCAACGGTCTGATTGATGCTTCAGTAATATGCAAGATTTCAGGGTTTGAAAACCCCTCGCTGGTCTCGGAAATCGTTGCGACAAAAAAACTTAAAAAAGAATTAAAGGAAATTGGCGTCAGTGCTATTATTCCGATGAAGATGCAAGATGAGGTAAAGGGAGTTTTAGCAGTAGGCGAAAGAATAGCAGGAATACCCTACACACAAAACGATCTCGAATATATTTATTCGATCGGAAACTTGTTGTTGATTTCACTTGAAAACTCACGCCTCTTTAAAGAAGAATTAGAAAAACAAAAAATAGAAGACGACCTGTTGATTGCACGCCAGATACAAAGAGGGATGCTTCCGAAAGTATTACCGAAATATTCATGTTACGATTTAGACGCGGTAAATATTTCTTCAAAGCATGTTGGCGGCGATTATTATGACGTTATCAACCTTGATGATACTAATTTTATTATTGCGATTGCTGATGTATCAGGAAAAGGTACGTCAGCGTCACTCTTAATGGCTAATTTGCAAGCGGCGATTCGGGCATTAGTTCCACTAAAACTTCCCCTTTATGAATTGACTAAACGTGTAAACGATATGATATGTGAAAGTACCGCCGACGATCGCTTCATCACATTATTTTTGGCAAGGGTTGATAAAAATAATCAATCGTTGACTTATGTGAACGCGGGACACAATTTACCTTTCGTTATAAGAAAAGATGGGACGATTATGCGTTTAGAAATAGGCGGCCTTCTGCTCGGTGTGATGAAATCAGCGACTTACGAAGAGGGGATAGTGCAACTTGCCGCCGGAGATGTTTTGGTGTTATTCACTGATGGGGTTAGCGAAGCGATGAACCCTGATGGAATTGAGTTTGGTGAAGAAAGATTGTTGGAAATCATCAAATCGAGAAAAAATGAATCTGCCGAAACGATTAAAGATCATATTGTTTCAGAAATTCAGGAATACAGCGGCGATTATCAATCGGATGATTTAACTTTGGTAGTGTTAAAAGTTGGTTAGCTGATAATAATTCATATATCTGTTGAATTTAGGCTTGTTTAAAGACCGTTATTAGTTGGGATCGATTATGTTTGGCGCCGTTATCATTTAGGGTAATTCAATTCTCTTTTCGGAATTCTCCGATTGATGCCTAAACAGGTATTGAGGGGGAATTTTTTTTTAAAATCAGAATTGATATATTAAAATAAAAAATATTGGAATGGATATGAATCGTAACGAAGCTCTCAACTTGATGCACGAATACACGAAGAACGATGCACTTCGCAAACACATGTATGCAGTCGAAGCTGCTATGAGGGCTTATGCTCGCAAGTTCGGTGAAGATGAAGAAAAGTGGGGAGTGGTTGGACTACTTCACGACTTCGATTACGAAATGTATCCGAATATACCCGACCATCCCCTAAAGGGTTCGGAAATTTTGAAAGAGAAGGGAGTATCTGAAGAAATTCGCACAGCAATTCTCGGTCATGCATCATTCACAAACGTTTCACGCGAAACGTTGATGGCTAAAACTCTTTTCGCTGTGGATGAATTATGTGGCTTTATTTCAGCCTGCGCCCTCGTTCGTCCTAATAAGATATCCGACCTTGAAGAGTCGTCTGTGAAAAAGAAAATGAAAGATAAGGCATTTGCAAAAAATGTGAATCGAGATGAAATTATTCAGGGAGCGATGGAATTAAAAATCGAATTTACCGAACACATTAATTTTACAATTGGAGCGATGCGATCATCAGCTCCGATTTTAGATCTTTAAAATATGATTGAAAGAATACTAGAACCCGAAGTAATGGATACAATCGAGGATGCACTCGAGTACGATGCGATGGATTTTACTGAAGTAAACACTTCATTCGCTGAACGTGCTATTGAATTACTGCCAGCCGAGGGTTTGGTTTTAGATTTAGGCACAGGAACCGCGAGGATTCCAATTTTAATGTTACAACGAAATCCTAAACTAAAAATCATAGCTGTCGATCTTTCCGAAAATATGTTAAAGGTTGGGAAGTTGAATGTCGATAAATGTATTTTTTCATCGAACATTAAATTGGAGATGGTGGATGCAAAAAATTTACCCTATCCCGATAACTATTTCAATGGAGTAATTTCTAACAGTCTATTACATCATATTCCGGATCCTCTGCCTGTTTTACAAGAAATAAATAGAGTATCAAAAAAGAATGCTGGTATTTTAGTACGCGACTTGATTCGCCCTGAATCAGTAACCCAAGTTGAATATTTTGTTCAACAATATGCAGCCGATTGCGATGAACATCAAAAAAAATTGTTCTATGATTCGTTGATGGCTGCCTTTACAATTGATGAAGTGAAATCGCTAATAGAACACTCGGGTATAGAAGATTCAGTCGTTAACCAATCATCCGACAGGCATTGGTCGATTGAAAAGGTGTTTAATTTGTAAAACAGGGTGGCATCGAAAAATTCAACACTTTTTCATCTTTGGTAAAAAGTTGCCTTTATTATTTTTAAATTTTGGAAATAGTTACATTTTTTTATAAAATTTATAAGGAAATAACCTAATTTCCCATTATTATATCTGGCATCATTATTGGGTTTATTCCATTCGATTTACATTTATCAATAGTTATCTAGTTTTTAAACAATAGGCGGCTAATCGCCGCATCAATGCACAAAAATTAGTTTTCCTTTCGCAGGGATTTATATTATTTATGTGGCTGTTGATTTGTGTTTAGAAGAATACAAGATGATTAGTACTATCGGATGCATCCTTCCATGCGGCTATCGCATCAAACATCCACTTTTTTTTATTCCCATCGGACCGCCGTTTTTTGTTAAAAAGATTTTAAATATTTTACTATGCAAAAAAATAAAATTATCATTATCGGCTTAGGAAACGAATTTATCAGCGATGACGGTCTTGGTATATTTGTATTGCGAGATCTGA
This sequence comes from Ignavibacteriales bacterium, assembly GCA_037443545.1. Lineage (GTDB taxonomy): Bacteria > Bacteroidota > Ignavibacteria > UBA10030 > BY39 > JASEGV01. The sequence continues at coordinate 47,170 of JBBIOD010000008.1, forward strand.
AAAAAGAATTACTCTTTTCCTTTCCTGATACCCGGAATATAGCTTTCGAAGAATTATCTGTTGGCGGGCTGGGCCTTGTCGATTATATCAGTGGTTTTAGTAAATGCTTAATTATTGATACAATATTAACTCGAAAGCATCCACCCGGAACTGTTTTTCGTTTCAAACAAAATTCATCGAATGAATTAGTAAAAATAAAATCTTCGCATCAAATTAATTTACAACAAGTTATTGGCTTGGCTAAGTTGTTAAAAATTGATGTTCCTGATGAGATGATAATTTATGGTATCGAAGCGGAAGATATAACGACTTTTAAAATCGGCTGTACGGAAAAAGTTCAAGAAGCGATACCAAAGTTAGTAAATATGATTTACGATGATCTGATGAAACCAGATTATAAGAGCATTTCGAGTTTGGAGTGCTTTAGAACGAATACATAGTTTATTTTTGAAATAATATATAAGGAGAATTCATGGAACAAGTTAAACATCATGGATTGATGAGTAAGAAGGAAGTCGAACTCAGAAAAGCATTTTTAGAACAAGTCCATTTCATTCCAGCGGGAGAAAAGATTAAGCGGTGCATCCAATGCGGAACTTGTACAGGGTCGTGCCCGGTAAGCTATGCGATGGATATATCTCCCCGTGAATTGATAGCGCTTTTCCGAGCCGGTGAAATGGAAACAATAATGAAAAGCAGGACAATCTGGATATGTGCGTCGTGTTATGCCTGCACAACCCGCTGCCCATCGGGAATCAAAATTACCGATATAATTTATGCGTTGAAACGGACGGCGATGGAAAAAAAATACCGCTCGCACGAAGCTCATCAAGTTCAAATATTGGCGAATTTGTTTATACAAAACTTAATGAGCTATGGAAGACTGCATGAAGGTACATTAATCCGTAAATATTATATGAAGACAAGTATCAAAAAGCTTTTTGGATTACTACCGCTCGGAAAGAAGATGTTCCAGAAGAAAAGAATCGCAATATTGCCGCAAAAAATTAAAGCGTACGCATCACTATCTCGGATCATAAACAAAGCTCAAGAAATTGAGATGCGCGAAAAGCCGGAAGCGCTTGGATACGAACCTGATTATGTCGGTTATAAAGCTCTTGGCGAGCTGAAATTAGAACCAAGAAAAGGAGATTAAAAATGAAATATGCATATTATCCCGGATGTAGCCTCGAAAAAACTCAACGCGGTTACGATGAATCGGTTAGAGAAATTTTTAAAACGCTTGGGCAGGAACTGCTAGAGATTGACGATTGGAATTGCTGCGGGGCAACTATTTATATGTCGGCACAAGAAACAGTTTCACTTGCCGTATCGTCACGAAATTTGGCATTAGCCGAGAAAATGGGTTTAGAAATCCTCGCCCCTTGTAGTTCATGTTTTACTATCCTCTCAAAAACAAATCGAATTTTAAATCAAATCCCCGAAATGCACCGAGATGTGAACGAAGCATTAACCGAAGGCGGCTTGAGTTATACCGGAAAAACTAAAGTGCGTCATCCTGTTGATATTTTAATGAACGATATAGGAATTGAAACTATATTGCAAAACTCCAAAAAAAGTTTAAACGGATTGAAAGTAGCCCCATACTACGGCTGCCAAATCGTCCGTCCTGAAAAGGGTTTTGACGATCGTGAAAATCCGATTTTACTCGACAAAATGTTCAACAAGTGCGGAGCCGACGTGGTCTATTATCCGATGAAAGTTCGCTGCTGCGGCGGTATGCTAATGACAACATTTGAAGATACGGCTTTGAAATTGAATATGGAGTTGCTGCAATGCGCCCAAGAAAACGGTGCCGACGTTATAGTAACAACTTGTCCGCTTTGTCATTTCAACTTGGAAGCTTATCAAGAAAAAATAAACGAAAAATATCAAACAAAATATAGAATACCAATACTTTATTTTACGCAACTATTGGGAATTGTATTGGGATTACCCGAAAAGAAATTAGGGCTCGATTCGTCGTTTATTCCAATGTGTAAAAAAATTACTGATTTAATGGAGGCGCAATATGTATAAAGAATCAACAGAAAGTAACGGACAAGTTAAAATAGGCGTTTATATTTGCCATTGCGGTGTTAATATTTCTGCTACAGTCAATGTTGCTGCTCTTCGAGAGTTCATTGCGAAACAACCAAACGTAATTATTGCGCGAGATTACAAATTTATGTGTTCAGACCCCGGACAGGACTTGATAAAACAAGATATAAAAAATCTTGGTGTTAATAGAGTCGTTGTTGCGGCTTGTTCTCCGCTGATGCACGAGCTGACTTTCAGAATTGCTGCGGAAACGGCAGGGCTCAATCGTTATCTTGTTCAAATAGCAAATATTAGAGAACACTGTTCTTGGATTCATGACGATAAGGATGCGGCAACCGAAAAAGCGATAGCATTAGTCAACGCTGCTGTTAAGCGTGTCGCTTTGCATCAGCCGCTGCAAATTACAAAACAGCCCGTAAACAAAAATACACTTATTGTCGGCGGTGGCATTGCCGGAATTCAGGCAGCTCTCGAAATCGCTAACGCGGGTTATCACGTTTACCTTGTTGAACGCGAGCCAACTATCGGCGGCAAAATGGGGCAGTTCGATAAAACATTTCCGACTTTAGATTGCGCTGCTTGTATTCTTACACCTAAAATGGTTTCTGTCGGTCATCGGAAAGATATAACATTGCTTACGTATTCTGAAATTGAAAGTGTATCCGGCTACATCGGGAATTTCAAAGTTAAAGTACGTAAAAAAGCGAGATACGTCGATACCGAAAAATGTACAGGTTGCGGTCAGTGCTGGAGTAATTGTCCGGCTACACGTATTCCATCTGGAAGGTCTATCGTGATTGGCGATGAATTAATAAA
>JBBIOD010000009.1:0-33999 GCA_037443545.1 Ignavibacteriales bacterium
AACTTAGATATACTTTTTCCTAATGGCGGTCATTAGAAATTTTTAGCCTATTGAATAATCTGGGTTAATTTTTATTCCACTACTCTGCTACTTTTCTACTCGTATCTCAACGCATCTATCGGATTCAGGCTTGCAGCTTTGCGGGCGGGATAGAAGCCGAAGAATACACCGACGGCCATCGAAAAGAAAACAGCTAAAACTACCGAGCTACCAGATACGAACGTGGGCCAACCGGCAAACTTTGAAATTAAACTCGAACCTCCGACACCTAACAAAATTCCAATAAATCCACCCAATAAACTTAACACGATTGCTTCCATCAAAAACTGTGATAAAATATCCCGGCGGCGTGCACCTATGGACATTCGGACTCCAATTTCACGCGTCCGTTCGGTTACTGAGACTAACATAATATTCATAATTCCAATCCCACCTACAATCAACGAAACAGAAGCGATGCTGCCCAATAGTATGGTCATAATTTTCGAGGTTGCTGTAGCTGTTTCAGCAATATCAGTTTGATTGCGAATAGTAAAATCGTTATCGTCCCACATTTGAAGCCGATGGCGAACACGAAGCAAATTAGTAACCTCATCCTGAGCTTGAAATATTTTATTTTTACTAACTGCCGAAACCATAATTCCCCAGATAAAATTAATCCCAAGCAGGCGCTTTTGGACTGTAGTGTAAGGCGCTACCACAATATCATCCTGATCTTGACCTGAAACATTTTGTCCTTTAGGTTTCAATGTTCCAACAACTTTAAAAGGAACATTTCGAATGCGAACCATCTGACCGATTGGGTCTGCGCCTTGAAAAAGATTATCGGCAACAGTTTTCCCCAACACACAAACTTTGGCAATCGCCTTGATGTCAGCATCAGAAAAGAGTTCGCCACTTTCAAGTTTCCAATCACGTATAGCAAAATAATCGACTGAGCCGCCTTGGACTGACGAACTCCAATTCAAATTACCTGCAACGATTTGCGACGGAGCACGCAGCATCGGACTCATATACAACACCGAAGGACATTGTTCCACGATTGCCTCAGCGTCTTCGATGGTTAAAGTTGTAACACTTCCGGCGCCGCCACTTACACCACCCCGCGAAGTTGCCCCCGGCAAAATCATCAAAACATTTTGCCCCAAACTCGCTATCTGCGATTCAACAGAAAAAGAAGCGCCCTGCCCAACGGCAATCATCGCAATAACTGCACCTACGCCTATAATTATTCCAAGCATCGTTAATAGTGAACGCATTTTATTTCGTATCAGCGCATCAAAAGCAATTCTAAATATTTCTAACCATCGCATCATATAAAAATAACTTTCTTTAAAATATTTTTAGAAACCGGTTCGCCTGCCACCAACGCCAGTTGGACTTTGCGGGCTGAAAGGGTTTCGCTGAGCTTGCGTCGGTGCTGCCGCACTCATTTCCATTCCGACAATAATTTCGTCTCCTTCTTTTAAAGGACCTCCTTTAACTTCAACAAAACGGTTATCGCTGATTCCGATACGAACTGGCATAGGTTTCAAATTTTTATCTTCGTCCAACACCCAAACTCTTTGTATTTGCCGAATCCCACTCCGTCGTCCTTCGCCGCGCAGGGAACCACCCCCCATTCCTGAACCGGTCATAGGACCACCGCCACCACCTCCGAAAGCTTGCAGACGGCGTTCGCCGTTGCTGTAGTTGACGCCGTCAGGCGACTTACCATCATTATTCGTCGTGTCTTTTAATTTGATCTTCTCCGCTATTTCTTTTTCAATTTTTTCTACTACATCGGCAGGTGGTTGGAACCGCAGAGCTAGCGCCGGGACTCTCAAAACATCTGTTTTCTGATTAATTAATATTGAAACAGTTGCAGTCATTCCAGGCATAAGTTTCATATCCGGGTTTGGCACTTCGATGATAACCATATACGTAACAACGTTCTGTATGTTTTGCGGTGAGAGCCGTACTTGCGTTACCTTACCTTGAAACTCGCGGTTTGGATGAGCATCGACTGTAAAAGTAACATCCTGACCAACCTCGATGTTGCCTATATCGGCTTCGTCAACGTTGGCTTCGACCTGCATTTTTTTTAGATCGTGGGCAATCACAAAAAGTTTTGGCGCCTGCAAACTCGCGGCAACAGTCTGACCGACATCAACATCGCGGGATATTACAACCCCATTTATTGGCGACCTGATTATTGAATACCTGATGTTGACTTTTGCCCTATCCAGAGAAGCTTGTGTCTGCTTAAGTTGTGCGAGTGAAGTTTCGTAATTAGTTTGAGCTAAATCCATCTCGGCTTGCGAAACTAAATTTTTGTTGAAGAGTTCCTGCACTCTTTTCATTGCACGGTGGGCTTCATTCACCTGTGCCTGAACACGCTCCATATTCGCTTCCGATTCTTTTACCGATGCGGCTAAAAATGTAGAATCAATTTGAGCAATTATTTGTCCAGCATAAACTTGACTGTTGAAATCGACATATATTTTTGAAAGCGATCCGCTGACTTGCGAACCGACCTGAACAGTGGTTACCGGATTTACTGTGCCCGTTGCACGCACCTGGACGATTACATCGCCGCGTCCGATTTTTTCAGTGCGATATTTAATTTCTTCGGCAGTGCTGCTGAAGACAAAATAGTATAATGCAACGATTATAATTATTAGTGCGGTTGATATGTATATTAGTTTTTTCTTCATTTTATAATTGTCTATTAATGATTTTTAATTTCAGTTTGCAGTTTAATACAAACGCATTATGCTCTAAGCTATAAACTTTCCATCTTTCATTATCAATCTGTCATCGAACCACACATCTGGATTTTTTACTAACCCATCTAAGTGACTTGCAACGCGAACGCTACCGCCCATCGACTTGTTGTCGCCAAAAGCAACGTGAATTGTTCCCATAACTTTCTCGTCTTCCAAGATAAGTCCTGTTAAAATTGCTTTATCGTTCGTTCCGATACCAAACTCTGCAACATTGCGACCATCAAGCCCGTGCGGTTCCAAAAGTTTTACTAATTTTTCGGCTTCTTCGCCACCGGTTATATCAGCAGCGTATCCATCTTTAACAACAATCTTAATCGGAGATTTGATCATTCCAACGCCAGCCATCGAACCGTCAATTACGACGACACCGTTTGATTTACATTCTTCAGGTGCGAGGTATGCTTCACCAGTCGGTAAATTCCCCCACTGTCCTTTTTCACGAAACAGTCCTGAACTTGCGTGAGCCGAGCGTCCTACAATCGGCATATTGATATCAGTTCCACTTGGAGATGTTACACGAATTACTTTCGTCTGTTCCATCAACTCACAGAGTTTATAAGTTCGCTCAGCAATTTTATGATAGTCCGCGTTCATACAGCGAATCATAATTTCTTCGGTAACACCTGGCAGAGTTGCGATGCGGACACCAAGCGCTGTAGCAAGTCGGCGTGAGTCGGTGTGCGTTAACGATTTTGAAGTCGGGCATAGCACAACGTCGAACTGCTTCATTAATTCAGCGATTTGCCTTGGTGGTTCTTCGCCGTTAGTTTTGCGCGGCTGCATTTCGATAATAACTGGATCAGCGCCGCCTAAATTTTTTGCCGCTTGCCATAGCGAATAGCCAATATGCCTAAGAGGTTCATCAGTAACTACAAGCACAGTTTCGCCGTTTTGCAAGCCCATACAATCGTGGATTGCGATTTCAGAAGCTTTATCTAATTTGTTTTTCATATAATTTCGACTATTGTTTATCGAATAAGTTTAATTTTAATTAACTATTTTTTGTGGGATAGGCAATTCAAGGCCGTGACCTGTATGACTTTTTTCTGTCCGGCGGAGTAAAAATGCGAATAATAAGCCAAAAAAACCGAGAGTTGAAAAAATCCACATTCCTAAATTATAACCATCTGGATTTGCGGCACTTGCCCCCGAAATATCGTTTGAGTAACCTATCAACCAATTCATACCGGCCAAACCAATTTGCTGTATCAAAGTCATCACAGCATAAGCAGTTCCCAAACGACTTTGAGGAACGATGTATGCAACCGATGGCCACATTACTGCTGGGATTAATGAGAATGCAATTCCCATCATTGCTATCGGAATGAACAAGGAAACTCCGCTATAAGCCATCATCAGAAAAACGGGGACTAAAAGAAGCGAGCCGAATGTCATTAATAAAGCACGGTTGCCAATTTTATCGGCTAACAATCCGAACAACGGAGTTGCAACCATAGCAGACATCGGAAGAATGGAATTTAAAAAACCACCGAACTCACGCGAAGTGCCGTGTGCTTCGATGAAAAATTTTATTGCAAAACTGCGGAATGGAAAAATTGCTGAATAAAAAGTAATGCACAGGGCCACGATTAACCAGAACGATTTATTAAACTTGAACATATTCTTGATATCTAAACGATCGACTTCGCCGGCTTGAGCTAATTCATATTTTTTCGCTGCCCGATTTTCTAAAATCCAATAACCGACAGCACCGATAATGCACAATACCGAAATTATTGTTGCGATAAATAATGGGTGCTGCCAATTTATATAATACGATTGAAACAGGGTTGGAGAATTGTCGGCTGCCACCGATCCTAAACGTGCGATAGTTAAATTTAGACCGAAGGCAAAGCTCAGTTCTTTTCCCTTGAACCATTTTGCTAACGCGGTTGTGATGGCAACGATTAAGGGTTCTGCTCCTAAACCGAGTAGTAATCTACCTAACGTCATAATATAAAAATCGGATGAGAGTGCAGTAACACCGGCTGCTATAAAACATATTAACCCAAAAACCATCACAGATAATTTGGTCCCAAATCGATCGATAAGATAGCCGCCGATAAGTAAAATTACGATTGCGGCAACGCTGTAAATTGAATATAAAGTTCCGATGTTTTCGTCTGAGAATCCGATTTGGGATTTTAGCATATCGGCAATGGGAGCGATGCTGTCGTAAACATAGTAATTGCCGAACATTGCTAAACTGATAAATACGAGAACAATCCAACGGTAAGCTGCGGGTGGTTGCGTTTTTAATAATTGATTGGAAGTAATATTGTTCATTGATTGATATATTTTTGTTATAGGAAATTAATATGAAAATAGGAAAATTCTGATGAATTAGCAAAGGACGGGTAGGTTTACAGATGTAATACTATCCCCTTCCCCGTTTTTTATTCTCTATCAGAACCTGCGCATCCACGGGTGCCGCACAAATGGAACATACATAACGCCGCATGGTTCCGTTGTAGTCGGGCTCGCGCACTTGCTTGCAGTTCGGGCATCGGACGACCGTAGGTTTTTCTGCCTTGGGTGTCGACAATTGGGTAACAACCTCTTATAAATTTTAATTAATAGATAGTTTGTTTATGTACAAACCTACAAAAATTTTATATAAAACAAAAAAGGCAGTCATGCTATACTGCCTTTTCATTATTTAACAAATTAATATTTTCTCAGCCAGTTAGGTTCCTGCCGAGTAATCATCCATATATTTTTTTTGTTCGGGAGTAAGTTTATCAATTTTTATTCCCATCGTTTTTAATTTCAATTCAGCGATGTTTTGGTCCTGCTCTTCTGGAATATCGTGAACTCCGTTTGCAAGCCTCTGACCTTTTTTATGAAGTTCAACAATCCGTAACTGCGATAAAAATTGGTTAGCGAACGACATATCCATAACTTCCGAAGGGTGTCCTTCAGCCGCGGCTAAGTTTACTAATCTGCCTTGAGCTAAAACGTAAATGCCTTTACCGTTTTTAAGTGTATATTCTTCGTTGTTCGGTCGCACATCATGTTTAGAGACCGATATTTTCTCCAATTCATTCAAATTGATTTCACAGTCGTAATGACCGGTGTTACAAACGATGGCGCCTTCTTTCATCATCTTGAAATGTCTTCCAACAATAACATCCTTCACACCTGTAGCTGTAATAAAAACATCTCCAATTTTTGCCGCTTCATCCATTGTCATAACGCGCATACCATCCAAGTTAGCTTTGAGTGCGGCTGTAGGTTTTACCTCGGTTATTATTACATTAGCGCCCATCCCTTTTGCCCTCATTCCAACGCCCTTGCCGCAGTGTCCGTAACCTGCGACGACAACATTTTTGCCGGCAAGCAGTATGCTTGTTGCTCTTAGTATGCCGTCTAAAGTCGATTGACCGGTTCCGTAAACGTTATCGAAATCCCATTTCGTTTCAGCATCATTCACAGCAATAACGGGATATTTTAAAGCTCCATCTTCAGCCATTGAACGTAAACGGTGAACTCCTGTAGTTGTTTCCTCAGTCCCTCCGATAACATATTTCTCTGCAAATTCGGGATGCTTATTATGAATTGTAAAAATCAAATCTGCACCGTCATCCAAGGTTAAGTTCGGATGGAATTTCAGTGTTTCTTCGATGCACCAGTAAAAATCTTTTACCGACATTCCGTGCCATGCAAAAATCGAAATTCCATTATTAGCGAGAGCCGCGGCAACTGAATCGTTTGTAGAAAGGGGGTTACAACCGCTCCAACTCACCTCGGCGCCTGCTTCAACAAAAGTTTTAACGAGAACGGCAGTTTCTTTTGTAACGTGCAAACAGCCGGCAATCTTATAACCTTTGAATGGTTTTGTTTTACGATACTTTTCCTGCAACGCCATCAACACGGGCATACGCGATTCGGCCCACCCGATTAATTTCTTACCTTCTTTTGCTAATTTAATATCTTTAACTTTGTATTTTCCAGCTTTGTAATCCATACTTTACCAATCTATTTTTATATTTGCTTAACGAGCTTTTTTAAATAATTTAACTAAGTCTAATTTTTCCCAACTGAATTCTGCATCGTCTCTTCCGAAGTGACCATAGGCAGCGGTCTTTCTATAAATCGGACGTTTTAACCTCAATCGTTCTATGATTCCTTTCGGCGTGAGGTCGACTTCTTTTTTTATGAACTCAGCAATATACGTATCGGGGAGTTTACCGGTGCCAAAAGTGTTCACGTAAATTGAAACGGGTAGATCGACACCAATTGCGTATGCGACCTGAATTAAACACTCATCTGCGAGTTCGGCTGCTACTATATTTTTTGCTATGTAGCGGGCAGCATAAGCTCCGCTCCGGTCAACTTTAGATGGGTCTTTTCCTGAGAATGCCCCTCCGCCGTGAGGAGCTTTTCCACCATAAGTATCGACAATAATTTTTCTGCCGGTCAAACCGCTGTCGCCGTGGGGCCCGCCAATCTCGAACGAACCAGTAGGGTTAATGTGATAATTTATTTTGCCATCGAGATATTCGGATGGAATAACTTTTTTTGTTACATGTTCGAGAATATCTTTCTTGATAATATTTTGTGTGATAATTTTATTACGATATTTTGGATCGTGCTGCGTGGATACCACAATAGTGTGAACCCGTTTTGGAATCTTTCCGTGATACTCGATCGTTACTTGCGATTTTGCATCGGGACGCAAGTACGGAATTAATTCGGGTTCCTTTTTCCTGATGTCTGCCAAACGTTTGACGATTGAGTGGGCGAACATCAGAGGCATCGGCATATATTGAGGCGTTTCGGAAGTTGCATAACCGAACATCATACCTTGATCGCCAGCGCCGCCTTTATCAACACCTTTTGCAATATCACCCGATTGTTTGTGCAGTTTATTTTCGATATGGCATAAGTTTGCTTCGAACAAATATTCCGGCTTGGTATAACCAATCTCGCGAATTGTTTTGCGGGCTATTTCCATTATTTCGGTATCGGAAATTTTACTTTTCGCTTTTACTTCGCCACCAATCAGTACATAGTTAGTTGTTACAAACGTTTCACACGCTACACGCGAGTTTTTATCTTTAACTAAATAAGCATCTAAAACTGCATCCGAAATCTGGTCTGCAATTTTATCAGGATGCCCTTCGGAAACTGATTCCGAAGTAAATAAATATGACATTACAAATTTTCCTTTAAATTATTAATAAAAATCTATTTCCGATGAGTCGCCGATGTTAATACGGCTGAAGGCGCCAATAACGACTGCTTTATTACCGATAAGAGAATTGTCTAACAACGATTTTTGTATTTCTGCTTCTTCGCTGACTATCGAGTTCCGAACTATTGAATCAAATATTATTGCGTCATCAGCCACAGTGGTATATGGACCGATAATCGAAGCGCTGATTTTTGCTTTGGGCGAAATATAAACGGGCGGTATTATCACGATACCATTGTTTTTTTCGATTGTCGATTTTTTATCTAACAAATGTTTGTTCGTCGAGAGAAGGGTTTCGGGTTTTCCGCAATCGTACCAACCTTCTACATCAAATGTAGAAATCTTCTCTCCGCTATCTATCATTTTTTGGATCGCATCGGTTAACTGAAACTCTCCCCGTGTCTTTATATTATTTTCAATAATATCTGAAACGCATTTGAGTAAAAGTTTTGGATTTTTTATCCAATACAAACCTACTAAAGCCAAATTACTGGTTGGAACTTCGGGCTTCTCTATCAGTTTTGAGATTATTCCGTTTTGTGTTATAGCTACACCGAAGCGGCGCGGGTCATCAACATATTTTACACCTAACGAAGAATGTTGACCCGTAATCACCGGCTTGAGATCGACATCGAAGATTGTATCGCCTAATATTATCAAGACCGGTTCGTCAGGAATTGTAGCTTTCGACACATAAAGCGAATGTGCTAATCCTAAACGTTCTTCTTGTTCGATGAAATCTACTTTCAGTTTGTAGTTCGATTTCACATAGCTGATAATTTTTTCTCCCATATAACCGATTACAATAGTAGCTTCATCGAATCCATCGTCGATTATTTTATCTAATATGTGGCCTATAATGGGTTTTCCAGCAACGTTGAGAAGGACTTTGGGAAGCGTGTATGTATGTGGACGGAGGCGGCTTCCTTCTCCGGCAACGGGTATAATTGCGCGCATTATTTCCTTATAGTTAATTAAACGGCAATAATATATGCAATTCCTTGATAGATTTCAAATTATTTCTTTACTCGATTAACAAATGCCTGTATTATTTCTTTTGTAACATTGTTCTGCACAAATGCCACTATGAATAAATTATCAGGATTTATTAGATGTTTCTTTTCTTTAAATACTTTCCGGTTAACACGCTTCTCCATCGAATCCAAATAATTTTTTAAGGAATCCTCAATTTGATTCAGATTTATTTTGGTTGAATAAGAAAGCTCCTTCTTATTTCCGAATGCGAGCCCTTCGGGTGAGGGGAACATCTTCCTAACAACGAACCTATGCTCGGCAACAGTGTTGTATCCTTTGTAGTGGACTTTTTCTTCAGCTAAAACTATATGTAACCGTAAATCGTTCGTGTTTATTTCAGATGTAGAAGAATTACAGCTTACTGATAAGTTTTTCTTTTTGATAGAACTTTTTAAGGAGATGTTTGCTTTCGGATCGTTTGATAAATATTTTTCGATTGTGGAGGTAAATAGATTGAACCTGCTCCTTGCTACTGCCTTGTTGCCTCCTGCCAATGTTTTTTCCGTCCCTTCAATAATCGATGTTGGTGTGCTGTTCACTCCGTAGAACCTCGCACGTGCCTCCGTATCCGAGTTAGTCATCGGGTCGGGGGCGGGAATGTGCAGGTGATATTCTAAAACTGCGAGTGTGTTCGAATCGTATCTCTCAATCAATTTATCGTAAGCATAATCTGCAGCCAAGCAAGGACGGCATTCGGAACCTGTAAATAATTCAGCGAGGACAACTTTTTTGTTCCCTTCAGGTTTTTTAAAATGTGTTACTTCAAAATTTTCTGTTTTAAGTATTTCAGCTTTAATTATTTCGTCGAGTTCCGGACCGTGAACATACAAAACAGGATGCAGAGCTTTTAGACGCTCCATAATATTTTCCGGCGAGAAAGTCAGAACACCTGCCAAGTATGAATCGAACGCTTTTTTATTTTCGCCAACCTGTTCGTATGCTTTACCTAAATAAAAATACAAATCTGTATCGTAGGGTGTGCTATATTTGATTGCTCGATTTAGATTGTCGATACCGGTTTTATAATCCCCGCGGATAACATTAACTACTCCGAGTGTCGTATATCGGTTGGATTCTTGCTCGAAAGAAGTATTCGCATCTATTGCATCCACACCTGCGTTTGCTAACGCATAAGCTTCATCCAGCAGTCTGCCTCCGCCTGATTGTTTTACCAAACCGAGTGCAACTATTGAGCGGGCAACATTAATATCCGTTGCGGCTTTTAAATACTCGTCGGCAGCGGCTTTGTAAATATCGGACTTTGTAAATTGTAATTTTTCTCTCTGAAATATCTGATCGAGCAACTTCGTAGCCTCTTCATGCCCGAAGAATGAAGTCCGCGCCATCAGACGTAACCCGTCGTGGAGCAAATTGTTTTTATACATATATAAAGCGAGGTTAAAATAATACTCTCTAAAATTCGGGTCCCACTCTCTCTCTTTAGGATAGATAGCGAGTGCCTGACGCTGAGTTTCGAGAGCTCGAGTGTATTCGCCCAGTTTGAAATAAACACGAGCTTTTGTATCCATAAACGGAACACGTTTACGACCTTGAGCTTTTTCGTATTCTTCATTAGCTACTGTCGAATAAGCCAATGCTGAATCTAACCAAAAACCAGACGCGGCTAAATTGTAAGCAACTCGGTTGTAGATTGTGGCAATATCGACAGCATTTTTAATTAACTCCTGAGCTTTTTGCATCACCAATACTGAATCTTTTGTTTCTAAGGATGCGAGGAATATTGAAGACCGAACCGTTTCAGCATTGTCGATTGTGGGATACTCATTAAGTAATGCATCCAATGCTTTTATTTTTTGTAACGGATCTTTGATTGAAACGGCAGCCGTGTAAAGCAAGTCGGTGTTATTCTGTGCAAAAGCGAAAGAGCTTACAAGTAGGAACTGAAGTATTAAAAATATTTTTAACATGAACAAAGTTTATCCATTTAATTATTAGTTTTGTTTAAAATATTAGATTTTTCGGTGATAAAAACAAATTGCACAACAATTGTAACGATTCAGATTAACGTGAGTGATAAACTTTGTTATTCCGGAGTAAGAAAGTTGAAACCTGCAGATATGATAACATTTCCCTCCTTAAAGCGTCGGCAACTTTTAAATTCATATTTAATTTATTTTCGTTCAAATATCTATCGGTTTTATAATTATATAATGCGATATTTTTGTCGAAATCGCCCACCAGCAGCCAATCTCCTCTAATCCAGCCGTGCAAACCGCCGCTCGGGAGATATGCAAAGCCATCGTTGCCGGCAACCGCCGAAATTCCAAGCGATGAGTGTGTTGTTTGCATTTTTAATAAATCAATAATCGTGGGTAGAATATCTACCTGACTGTGAACCGAAGAAATAACGGACTGATTGATGAATGCTGGTGAATAAAGTAAACAAGGGATCTTGAAAAGTTCATAAATATTTTTTTCTCTTGTCCCCTCAGCATGATCCGCGGTTATAATAAAGAGTGTATTCCGAAAATATTCTGCCTTCTCCGCTTCCTCAAAAAATTTGCCTAAACTCCAATCCGAATATCTTAATGAATTTAAAAATTTGTGATTGGCGATAGTCGAATCGTAAACTGCATATTCTTTAGATGGCAATGCATAGGGTGCGTGCGATGAAAGGGAAATCACTAAACCTAAAAACGGTTGTTTTATTTTATTGAACTCTTCATTTGATCTCTCAAAGACGAAATGATCGAAAATTCCCCACGTGCCGTCGTCTTTTACTTTGTTCAAATCGAAATCAGACTTTGAAATATAAGTTTCAAAGCCCGCCAATTTAGAAAATGCCTCAAAGCCCATCGAACCGGCACGCGCCCCGTGAAGAAAAATAGTGCTGTAACCCTTTTCCTTTAGTATCACACCCAAAGGACGCAGAAAATTTTGCTCTATCGGGCTTCCCAATATATCGTCGTAAACAACGTTTGGAATTGAACCGACAACTCCCTGAATCCCTTGAATCGTTCTTTGTCCTGCTGCAAAGAAATTCGAGAAAAAAATACCCTTGTTCATCAGTTTTCGAAACTCGGGCATCGGGAAAGGTTTGATTGTTTCGAGTTCGTCAAAATTCCCGGGCCAACTTTCCATTATTATGATTACTACATTCAGTATTTTTTGGTGTTTAGTTTCTGGGAGCGTTTGCCTCATCAATGGATATTCTTCATCTAAATAAATTTCGTTCGGACTTTTTAGTAAAGCTCTAATCGATTTTATGGCTTCTTTCATCGGAATAAAATTATAAGATTGAATATCCCCTCTGTTCAAAGTCCGTAATGTTGTGAAAACGGCATTCAACGAGAGATGCCCTAAAGCAAGATTATCGCTTCTAAAAGCATAACTTTCGCGAAGTGGCTTCAATTGGAAACCACCCCGTATCGAAATAACTATCACACAAATCAATAAAACAAAATAGATTATATCGTTGACAATTCCTTTGTAAGAAGAGCTTTTATATTTTCCAAAAAATTTAAACCAAAAATATCCGAACAAAATAACTACAGCAACTGCAATAATTAAAGGAACGATATAATCGTTTAGAATAATCGTTATTAATTCGGGGATTGATTTAAAGAGGTTAAATATTTCGTAAGAGATGCGCCGTTTTGCGTAGGGATAATAGAAAATATCTCCCAACGATAGAATGATGGAAGCAATAATAAAAAGAAATAATAAACTGATTATTGAAATTTTGTAGTAGCGTTTGAATTTAAATCTACCGGGTAAATTAAGAAACAGCAAAAACAATCCACCCACCAACAGAGTTGAAGCTAAATCAAAACGTAAGCCGATTAAAAACGATAACCCGATCTCACTAAGCGGTACACCATAATATTGCTGCGAGTAAAGAATGTAAAACATAAATCTAAGCAGTGTGAAAATAAACATCATTAAAAGCAATACTTTTACCGAAAGAATGATGTTTTGATGCGGCAATAAAATTTCAAAACGAGATTTATTTTTCATTCAAATAAGTATTAATAAATTTTGAAGATATAACATGTGCGCGATTTGTTGAACTTTGGATTCAATTTATGAGCTATGAAATCGCCAAGACTTGGCTTGATGGTTTTTTCTAACACAAACTTTCTCTCCATTATTTTTTCTAAATCATTTTTGTCTTGTTCCAACGAGTCAGTATATAATACACAGTAGTTGAATATCATTTCTTGTTGTTGCAGTTTTTTTTTATCATCAACGATATTAATAGGAATTGTTTTCCCAAGATAGTAATCGGGCACCAAAAACGAATAACTGAATTGAGCAATCAAAACACCTGCAGCATCCTGTTTATCATTGATGTAGACGAGTGGTTCGACGCGGTCTTTCTTTCCGTAATGGAAAATAAAAAACACCATTAAAATTGTGTTAAACACCCAAAAATAAATCCAGTTGTATTTATAAATTTTTGATAGATTTATTTTTTGAAACCACTGTCTCATACTATTAAATCCTGCGAGCGCTAAAATGATTAAAATCGGAATAATTGGAAGTAAAAACCTCTCCTGCTTATTTTCGATAACACTATGAGCGATTAAAAAAGCCAACACCGAAATTCCGAGTATAATAAATGTCTTACCTCCCCTGACTGCAGAAATTAGAAAAAGAATAGAGAAGGGTGGAATGAAAGTAGCTAAAAGTGTTAACAGATAACGCAAAGGAGGACCTGCCGGATAACCATCGGACTTGATGATGCTGTTATAATCGTTTAATATAAAACCGTAATTTTGAGAAAATGAGTAACCGAATTCTCCGTTCACATATAAATTACTCAACGACTGCAAGAAAATAATTACAAGAAACCCGAATATAAATAAGAACGAAAGCTTACGGCTGCTTTTAGTAATTATAATACCAATCGCAAATGGAACAACAAACGATATAAGGGGAAATCTAAGTATTAACGCCACCCCAATGAATATTCCCGATAGAAATAAGAATAAATTTTTATTTTCCTTTTCAAATCGGATAAAATACCAAAACGACGCAAGCAAAGGAATTTGACAAATCACTTCTTCGAACTGATGAACCGAGAAAATTGGCATTACAAAAAATGCAGTCATAAACAACCCGCCAATAGCAGCGCTCCGTTTATCCACTTTAGCTTCTAAAATTTTAAAGACGAGATAAATACCGATAACTGAAAATAAACCGTGAGCAAGTCGAATAAAGAGCATTTCAGTATCAGGGGAAGTTACACCGAAAACCCGCACGATTTGCATAATGAGCGACACGATGAAAGGATACAAAACCGAATCTTTAAAATCGTCGGGCAGTCCCGCCATTGACGGGAAGCCGCTTGCAAGCAAATCAGCATCGATCACTAAATTGTGATGGTCGTCGAGGGTAAGAAATCCTTTGCTAAAAAATGAAGCAATAATACGCAGAATAATTCCGAAAATAATAAGTATAACGAGTGGATATTTTTCAAAAAGTCTTTTCATTTCAAACATAATTTTTTATATTAAAGCAAAAATTAAAAAGATTTCCAAATTATGAAAGTCAGCGGCTTTACTATCCTCCGTAATGGTTCAAAATACGAATATCCTTACATCGAATCGATAAAGTCTATTTTGCCAATCTGCGATGAATTTATTGTTGCTGTTGGCGATTCGGAGGATGATACTTTGCAACAGATTGAATCGCTGAACGAAGCGAAAGTAAAAATAATAAGAACAGTTTGGGACGAAAGTTTGCGAACAGGCGGAAAAATTTTAGCTCAACAAACCGACATTGCTTTAACGTATATTACAGGCGACTGGGGAATTTATCTGCAAGCCGACGAAATTATTCACGAAAAATATTTACCAACAATTCAAACGGCTATGCAAGATAATTTCCAAAAAAAAGAAGTAGAAGGATTACTCTTAAAATACAAACACTTTTATGGAAGTTACGATTGTGTCGCAAATTCAAGGAACTGGTATCGTCATGAAATTCGTGTAATTAGAAACGGTATCGGTGTGAAATCATGGAAAGATGCTCAGGGATTTAGAATCGATCGAAGGAAAATGTTCGTGAAAGCTGTAGATGCTTATGTTTACCACTATGGCTGGGTGAAGCATCCGAAAGTTATGCAAGAAAAAATAAAATCGTTCAACAAACTTTGGCACGACGATGAGTGGATGAAAAAAAATATTCCAGTACAACCTGAGTTTGATTATTCTACGATCGATTCGATAGAAAAATTTACAGAAACACACCCGAAAGTGATGACAGAAAGGATATTAAAATACAACTGGAGTTTCATCCCACCTGAAGATTGTAAACAAAAAATAAAATACCGGTTGCTTCGAAATATTGAAGAAATGACTGGCCTGAGCATCGGGGAGTACCGGAACTTCAGACGTATTAGTTAAGGTTACAGCCTAAACTGCAATTCATACAGCTTCTTAAACAAACCCTCCTCTGTAATTAACTCAGCGAACTTCCCGATCTGAACTATTCCTCCCTTTTCCATAACTACAACTCTATCGGCATTCTGAATAGTTGAGAAGCGGTGAGCGATAACAAAGCTAGTTCGGTTTTTCATCAACCGTTCTAACGCTTCCTGAACTAACATTTCAGATTCCGGATCGAGTGATGACGTTGCCTCGTCGAGTATCAGAATCGGCGGATTTTTCAAAACAGCCCGTGCAATAGCCAGTCGTTGACGCTCGCCACCCGATAGTTTTATCCCCCGGTCGCCGATTGTAGTATCGTACCTGTTTTGCATTTTCTCGATGAAGAAATGTGCGTTAGCTATTTTGGCTGCTTCAATTATTTTTTGGATTGGAACATCTTTAACTCCGTATCCGATATTTGCTGCGATTGTATCGTTAAACAAGATGGTTTCTTGCGTTACAATTCCCATCAGATCGCGAAGCGAATCCTGAGTTACATTTTTTAAATTAATTCCATCGATAAAAATATTTCCTTCAACAGGGTCGTAAAATCTTGGTACCAAATCGACAAGTGTAGATTTTCCCGCACCGCTCGGTCCTACGATGGCAATCACTTCCCCCTTTCTAACTTTCAGATTTATATTTTTTAAAACTAACGATGTGGTATCGTATTTGAAAGAAACATCATCAAAGGTAATTGTATCTTTAAACTCTTTCAGCTCGGTTGCATTTGGCAAGTCGATTATTCTTGGTTTAATATCCAAAACTGCGAACACTCTTTCGCCGGCAGCGGTGCCTTCTTTCACAGTATTAAAAACTTGTGTAACAATTTTAATCGGTTGGAGTGTAGTTATCAAAACCGTGAGATAAAAAATAAACTGTCCTGCCGTCATTGGACTTGTTTTATCGATAATAGCCGAACCGCCAAACCACATCACGATTACAGCGATAACAATTCCTGAGTATTCGCTGAAGGGGGCTGAAATATTTCTTAGTCTTTGCAGCTTCACAAAAATTTTGTACAACCGCGAGGTGTGGGTTTCGAATTTTTCGATTTCGTGTTTTTCCATTTTGAATGCTTTAATTACACGCACTCCCGATATGCTTTCGTCTATCAAAGATGTAATTTCTGAAAGTTTTTCTTGAAAAAGCAAGCTGTATTTTTTAAGTTTTTCACCAATCCTACCGATAATATAACCGACGACTGGAGTAACAATAAGAATTGTAAGTGTTAACTGCCAGTTGAAAATAAAAAGGATAACCGTGCTAACAACAATTGTGAGGGGGTCGCGAAAAAAAGAGCCTAATAAAGCCATAATAGATTCTGTAATCATACGAACATCGTTCATCACGATGCTGATTAACCGCCCCTTCTTGGTTGCCATAAAAAAATGGAGCGAAAGTTTATGCAAATGACGATGGAGTTCGTTTCGAATATCGCGTAGTATTGCTTGCTCGATAGCCGCATTCATAAACATTTGCATATAAGCGGTAAGATTCTTCAATAAAAAACCAACTGCAATAAATGCACACACATAAAACAACGCCTCTTTTTTAGGATATTGTCCTAAGGTGTGATACAACCAACCCATCAACTGATCTTTGATATTCCCTTTTGTGAAGTCGATTTGAACCTCCGCAGCAGATTGCGTTACATCGGTGAAGATTACATCGATTAGCGGAACGACCATTGCGAGCGAAAATATATTCAAAACAACATAAAGAAGCATCGAAAATATCAGCAGCAATACAGTTTTTTTATAAGGAAGTAAATACTTAAGTATTCTTAAAAAAGTTTTCATCTGATTTCTTCGAATATTTTTGAATCGGTTTCCCCCTCGAAAAATAATTTATGAATTGACCGAACAACCGTTTTAGTATCCTCTTCATTTATTAGGATACTCATACTCATTTCTGATGCCCCGAAGGAGATGAAGTGAAATTTTAACGAATTCAACACCGAAAACACATTTTGAACAATTGTTGAATTATGATTTATCTTTTGACCCATCAAGCTAATGAGGCATAAATTCCCAAGTTCTTCAAATTCGCCTAACGTGGATAATTCGGTTTTGATTAAATCACGCATATACTTGGTTTCGATGACTACAGCAATTTGATACTCAGAGGTTGAAGTTACAATCGGAACAATTTTGTACTTGTTCAGAACGCTGAAAATATTTTCCCAAAAAATGTACGGACTGAAACGATTCGTGGGTTTTATGTTTAAAAGCGAAACTTGTGATTTGGATGTAACCGATTTGATGATAGGTTCAGATGTGGCAGATGAAGGGGATGTTTTAGAGATTAGCGTGCCGGAAATTTTTGGACGTTTTGAATTATAAACATGGATCGGAATATTTTTTTCGGCGGCAGGAATCATTGTGTTGGGATGTAAAACTTTTGCCCCGAAGAGCGACAATTGGAAAGCTTCTTCGAAGGAAAGCTCCTTTATTTTTTTAGGATGTTGTATAATGTTCGGGTCCCCGGTCAGCACCCCATCAACATCTGTCCATATTTGAACATCATCAACATTCAAGACAGCGCCGATAACGGCAGCTGAGAAATCGGAACTTTCGCGTCCCATAGTCGTTCGTTCACCTGTTGGTGTAACACCTATGAAACCTTGAGTTACAATTACTTTTTTTTCTTCAATCAATTTAAGAATTAGATGGCTCAATTTTTCTTCAACCACTGCCATATTGGGTTTCGCCTCAGTAAAGGCATTATCGGTAACCATAAAATCTTTGGTATCTACCCAAACGGTTTCAATACCATTTTCTTTCATCACTTCTGAGATGATATAAGATGATAATAACTCACCGTAGGAATAAAACCTGTCGAGAGTCTGCGGAGTTAACTCGCGAAGAATTGAGACCCCTGTAATAATTTCCAAAATTTCTTCGGAGTAAGAAAAGATTTTCGATTTTATTTTATTCTCAGTGTCAGGCTTCAGACCTACAGTTTCGACGATAGCAAGATGCCTGTCGATAAAATTATTTAAGACTTTTTTAGCTCCAGCAACTTCGTTCGATTTAGATAAGCTCCCCATAGTCTCAAGTTGGTTGGTGGCTTGAGCAATGGCTGAAACCACAACTACAGGATTTTTAGAAATTCTCGATTTTATTATCTCAGTTACATTCAACATAGCGGCGGCATCTTTTGTTGAAGTACCGCCAAATTTCATTACGATCATATTAATCTTCTGTAAATATTCCTCAATTTTGTGGAAAAATATACAAAAGATAGGTTTAACAAACAAACGCTTGTGTTGGAAGATTCCTGTTGTGGCTCAGGTTTATTTTTTTCGGAAGGAGGCGAGCTTTTGTTTTAAATAATGGAGAAATTTAGATGCCTTTCGATTTTTAATTTGAAACGCAACAACGAGTAAAAGAATTGCTAAAACTATTCCGGCGGCAAGTACGTTAATGTTGGTAAAAAAATATGATTCCATCTTATAGCTAATTTTTATAATATTCTATGATACTATACGTAAATTTTGAATAATCTACAATTTAATCAGAAACGCCTGAGAATAGATGCGATGTGTGACTCACTAAAAAGGCATGAATAACCTCGGGGAGTTCGCTGATTAAATTTTCTTTAAGAATGAAGGCATCGACGAGTATTTTTTTTGCTTCGAGCCGGTATTCGTTCTCATCGTAATTAGTTAAAATAATGATCGGGATAAACGGATAATTTTTCTTAATTGTCAATGCAGCCTCGAAACCAGATACTTCGGGCATATTAATATCTAAAATAATCAAATCCGGTATTAACTCATTTGTTTTCATGATGGCCTCGCGACCATTTGCAACCTGAATTATCTTCACCGGATCGAATTGAGCCTTCAAAAAGTGGACAATCGTTCTACGGAAAGTTAAATTATCGTCGGCAATTAAAATTGTTGCATTTTTTTGAATCATCAAAATCCTTCAGTGTTTGAAAGACGCCGTGAATGTTCTTCTAATTTCGCACGGGTAAAAGCCAAATCAAACATCAAACGGCTGTTTTCCTGTCGCATCCATCTTCTTTCTAAACATTTGAGCGAGAGGGCAATGATTTGATTTGAAACAATAGGCTTTTGTACGAACAAACTTGCACCGCTTAATAATGCTTCGCTTAATAAATCGGGGTTCTGAAAATTTGTCATAACAATAATTTCTACATCGGGTGAGGCGGCTTTCAAACGATTAATCAACATAACTGCCGACATATCCGGTAACAATAAATCCATAATTACTAAATCAATATCGCGCTCTTGGAGCGCTTCAATTGCCGACTCACCATCGGGAGCTAACCCTACCGTATAGTTTAAAGATTTGTAGATTTCAGCTAATTCGGCTGAAGTTTCTTCATTATCATCAATTACCAAAATTGTTTTAATATATTTCATTAGAATTTTCTATAAATAATTTATCTGTTGAATGATAACATTATTCCTATTGGCATACAATAAGTTAATTTACTTGATTTTAAACTGATAATTTTACGAGGAATATTACTGTTGAAACTACGAGGTTTAAAGAGCCGAGGTAGACGTTGGAAAGTTTGCGGCGAGAAGATTCATTTAAAAACGGGCCGAAGCTCGGACCCCGCGTTAAGGGGGTAGGACCGCCGGGCCCGGCTTCATTTAAAGTATCACGGGAGGAATGATACTTACCCAAATTACTATAAAAAGTATTTCTAACTTAAGAACAACAGAACATCCAAAGTAGTTCATTGCTCTGATGTAAATTTAATGTATAGTTTAATAAAAAACAATACGTAAAACTACTTGTTTGAAAAACTCGTATATCTATCAGGTTACCCTTATTTCCGTTTCCTCAAAGATTTAAAAATAGCGGGAATCAGCTCGCTAACTAAATTTATTTTATTCACAAAACCATTCAGTTTGAATTTTTCAATCATTTCGTGGGCATCCGTAACTTCGTTGCCGGAAAGAATAATAATCGGCATATCGGGAAACTTACGACGAATTATTTCAGATGTCTCAAACCCGTTTAAATCCGGCATAACTATGTCCATGAGTATAACTTTTGGTGTAAATTTTTCGAGGTGCTCGATAGCTTCCTTCCCCGATACTGCCGTAGTTACCTTTTGAACTTCCTGCTGTTGTTCCAAAAAATCTTTAATTAATTCCCTAAAGTTTTCTGAATCATCAACTACAAGTATGTCGAGCTTTTCCATTTTGGGTTATGGTTCTGTTACACGGATGTATGGTATTTGTTTGTCGTTATTAAGAACTTCAACTGTATATTTTTTATTTTTTGAAGCTTGAAATGAAGCGGGAGTTGTAACATCTGCAGATGTTACAATATAGAAACCATCGGGTATCTTAGTGTAGTCGGATGTGAATCCCGCATCAACTTCCTCGAACAGTTTAGTATACCCATCTGTTTTTTTCAATTCAACTTCAATAAAAATTGATAATTTATTCGAAACCCGAACTAAAGGGTCTTCCTCCTTCTCACACCCGACAAAAGAAAAAATAATTAATGCAGAAATTACGAGGTTACTTATTTTCATATATTCTCCTTGATTGAATTAATTTGTACAATTCCTTTTTGAATTGCGTATTTTATTAAACTCGCTAAATCGTTCAATTGTAATTTGTGCATAATATTTGCCCGGTGAAATTCGACCGTACGCACACTGATGAATAATTTTCTGGCGACTTCCTGATTTGTTCTCCCTTCCGCTATCAATTGTAAAACTTCTTTTTCGCGATGGGTAAGTTCGGGAGCTTTATTCTCAGTTTGTAAACCTTGGGTTCGTTTTATATAATCGTCTAATATCATTCGCGAAATTGAAGGACTAAAAAATTTTTCCCCTTTTTGAATTTCCTTTATAGCTTTGATCAGATCATCGGAGACCGATGTTTTTAAAACATAACCACTCGCACCCGCTTTTATAATTTGCATTACATATTCTTCATTTTCATGTTGAGTAAGAATCAGCACTTTAACGTCGGAAGCGTCTCGTTTAATCTGGTGTGTAGCTTCCAAGCCGTTCAAATTAGGCATACTCAAATCCATAATAACGATATCAGGATTAAATTTTTTAGCAAGCCGAACTGCTTCGATACCGTCGGAAGCTTCGCCTATTACCTGCATATCCGATTCGACATTTAGTAATGCTACTATTCCTTGTCGAACAAGATTATGGTCGTCAGCGACCAAAATTTTTATTTGATTATCTTTTAACAATCAGTCAATTCTCTTTCAGCACAAGTTCAACAGATATTTCTGTACCTTTTCCCATCGTAGAGTCAATATATAATTTTCCCCCTAAAAATTCAACTCTCTCCTGAATATTTCTCAACCCGAAATGTGCTTCCTGTTCTTCGCGTTTAGATAACTTAACCACATCAAAACCAATTCCGTTATCCGAAACTGTTAGGGCTAAAACATTATCACGTTTAAAAAGCTGGATATTTACACGAGTAGCTCGCGAGTGTTTAGCGATATTCGTTAAAACTTCTTGCACGATACGGTAAATGACAGTTTCAACCGTGGGATCAAAACGGCGGTCTTCTGCTTCAAGATTCACAAAAGTCGAAATACCTACCCGTTTTTGAAATTGTGATGCTTGGACTCGTAGTGCTGCATTCAAACCGAAGTCGTCTAATACCAAGGGCCTCAAATCGTAGGATATTTGCTTTACTTCACGAATTGCTTCGTCAACTAAATTTCGGCATTCGTCGATATACTCTTTTGATTTCAAAATATCTTCCTGCATGGTCGCGCCCGATAAATCTAAATTTATTTTTAATGTCGTTAGCACTTGTCCTAAGCTATCGTGCAATTCACGCGAAAACTTTTTTCGCTCGCTTTCTTCTATAAAAACGAGGTCGTTCGATAATTTTTCTAACTCCGTTTTACGTTTCGTGGCTTCTTTTAACAATTGTTCTAACTTTATATTTGCTAATTTAATTTCCTGTTCTGCCTTTTTGCTCTCCGATATATCGCGTCCGTTTCCGATTATTGCCACAATTTTACCATTTTCATCCAATTCGGCTTTATCCGACCACGCCAGCCATCGCCAGCCATATTTTGTAATCGCTCGCTGTTCTACGTAGCACGTATAAGGTGGTTTAAAAATAGATTTCATTGCCTCGGCAGTTTGCTCTCTGTCGTCTTCATGAATTAAAGGCATAAAGGTGTTACCCAGTAACTCTTCTCTAGTTTTTCCGAACAAATCACAATAGGTCTTGCTGACAAACAAGAAGCGCCCATTCAAATCCACCTTCACTAACAGGTCCGACTGATTTTCAACTAATATTCGGTATTGCTCTTCGCTAAAACGTAAAGCTTCTTCTGCTTTTTTGATTTCAGTGATATCACGGATTATGGTGGAAATATATTCAACGTTTCCAAATGTATTTTTATGAGCAATGATAACCTGAGAGACAGGGATTTCCTTACCGTCGCAATGGAGTAAAGCGGTTTCGCCTAGCCAGGTTCCATTACGCAGTGTGGTGGGCACACCAACTTTTAAGATAATATCGCTTGCCCATTTCGGATGAAAATCAATGATTTTTAGATGAGTAACAGTTTCAAATTCACCTATTCCGACAAGTTTTCGGCCTGCACGGTTTATGAATAGAATATTATTATCCAAATCAGCAGTTGATACGAAGTCGGATGTTGCCTCGAGAATTGCCGTGAGTTGCTTTCGAGTTTCTTCGGTACGTTTCCGTTCAGTAATATCGCGCGCGGTGGAGATGAAATGTGTTATCTCCCCCTTACTATCCTTAATTGGTGTGATGATACTTTCCTGTTGATAAAGCGTTCCGTCTTTTTTCCGATTAACAATTTCAGCTTGAAACGATTTTCCAGTGATTATCGTGTTCCAAAGTTTTGTATAAAAATTTGAGCCGTGTTTTCCCGATTTTAGAATACTTAGTTTTTTACCGATAACTTCGTCGGAACTGTATCCAGTCAATTGAACGAACGAGGGATTGACAAACTCTATCATCCCTTCTTTATCTGTGATAACAACGCTATCGCCAGTTTGTTTTACAGCGCTTGAAAGTTTTTCGAGTTGTTTCTCTACAACTTTTCTCTGTAATGCGTTCGCGATAATTTCTCCAAGCATCAACAACGATGTAGCAGCCTCTTCGCCCCAAATTCTTTTTTTCTGGACTGAATCGAAACCCAAAAAGCCCAATAAATTTTTCCCATAAATTATTGGAACACATATCAACGATTTTATATCCTGAGATAAGAAAATATTTTTTCCATGAAATGCCTCCTCAGGAAGTTCGTTTACATTTGGGATATTAATAACATTGTATCTCTCAATTTGTTCTATCCACCAAGGCATCTGTGTGGTCGGAACATTTGTAAAGCTTTCGATTTCAGATTCAATTCCTCGGGCACACCACTCGTGTGTGAGATCCATTCTCTTCATGTTTTCAGAAAATAAAAAAACAAAGCTTCTGTCAACACCAATAAATTCACCAACTTCTTTCAATGCTCTGTCGATACCAATATCGATATCATCGGCCGAAAGATCCAGAAAATTTGTAGAAATTTTTACAAACAGTTTCTCGATCTCGTAATGATAACGGAGCGCTTCCTCAGCTCTTTTTCTTTCAGTGATATCCAATAAAGTTCCAATAATTGCCGTTTTCCCGTTGAATTCAGTTGTGGTGCTGTGCACCTCAACGAATACGATATTTCCATCCTTTCTCTTTCCTCGGAATGAATAACGTATTTTATCGGTTTCGCCGGTCAGTTTTTTCTGTATGTTTTGAAAAACCATCTCCCTGTCTTCCTCATAGACGAGGTCGGCAATTGTTTTGCTGCTGATTATTTCCTGCTGAGAATACCCGGCGATTTCTGCAAAATGAGGGTTCACGTATAAAAATTTTCCGTCTTGAATAATATAGATTCCGATAAGAGAAAGTTCAACAAGCGTGCGAAATTTTTCTTCCGCTAACTGATATGCTTCCTGCATAATTCGCTGCTCAGTGATGTCTTTTACTAATACGAATCGTGCGTGCCGTCCTTTAAAAGTTGTTTCATGCGTGGTTATTTCAACCCAGATTATTGAGCCATCTTTTTTCAAATGCCTCCAACAACCCGATTTTTCGAATTGATTGTGGATTTTTTTGAGATGTTCTAAAATCAATGGAATGTCTTCGGCAGGACGAATATCTAGAATTGTCATTTGCAAAAATTCTTCCAACGAATATCCGTAATAAAGCAGAGCTGCTTCATTTACTTCAAGAAACTTAAAAGTCCCTACATCATAAACAAACATAGGGAGGGGACTTTCCTTGAAAAATAATTTATAAGAGTCTGTAGATGTGATCATATTTATTTGATAATTTCGACTTCTTTTATCTTATCTAATGTTACTCTGAAGTATGTAAAAGCATCGGTAACTCCAGTTACCACGCCGGGCAAATCGCCATTATGAATCCGCCGTTTAATTACATATTGAAGACTTTGCTGCTTGCCGTCTTTGTATTCAACCAATACGATTCCCGGCTTAACGTCCATTTGCAATTTTTTAATTTTGGAAAACTTTAATTCATCGCCGTTGCGTAAAAGCAAAACAGGTTTATGCCATTCCGATTGTGCTTCCTTTTTGGCTGATGAGGATAACGGGTATTTGATTGAGATACAATTTACCGTGTGTGTTGTACCATCCGTTAACATTACTTTTGCAGTGAATGCTTGTTTTTTCCAATTTGTAATAATCCTTCGCCTATCATCGTCGGAAGATTTTATTACAACAGCACATTGATCGTCGCCCCCTTCTGTTTTATTAGCAAGTCGTGGTTCAGGCGATTGAAATTCTTTGTTGAACTGCAGATAGCGGATGCATGTTTGTGTTTCTTCGATAACGATTACATCCTTAACAGTAACTTTTTGAAATTTTTTACCAACTTTCCTTTCGAGAATAATCTCGTCGGCAGAGACTGGATACGTAAACAAAAGCGACGAGAAAAGTAATATTACTTTTGCGTAACACATGGAACTTTTCTCCTTTCATATTTAACCTTTTGATTTTGGTAAAAACCAACTCACAATAAATCCGATTATTACGATGGTTAATGCTACAAAAAAAACATTTTGCAAACTATTTGTAAAAACTGAAAGAACCGTTACAAGGTCTTGGTGCTGCATCAGACTACGCGAGTGCGAACTCAGTAATTCGTGCGGTTCGCCAAAATTATTTTGGACTACTTCAGGCAGTGAATGCAGTTTGCCAGTTATTGATAATTCGCTAAATTCATTCAACATCGAACGGGCTAACGTAGTGCCCATAATGCTTACGCCCATTGTACCGCCGAGTGTTCTTGCGAGCATTTGCGAAGAAGTTGCAACACCTATGAGGTTTTTGTTCATACTATTTTGGACTGTAATTAAAATTGCGGGGGTATTGAAACCCATACCGGCGCCGATTAGTGAGACAATTAGCATAACAAAATACATCGGCGAATCGTAGCGGACGAATGTTGCCGCTAAAAATCCGATTGCCATTAATACCAAGCCGAGCCGGATAAACAATTTTTCGCCATATTTCTGAATTAAGCGTCCCGCTGAAAAACTTGCAGCCGACCATGCGAGCGCCATTGGCAGAATGGCTAAGCCAGCCGTTAACGGACTTCCACCCTGAATAGATTGCACGAACAAGGGAACAAAACTGATAATTCCATACATTGCAAACCCGGCAAGGAAGGCAAGTAAATTTCCGACACCGAACGCACGGTCGCGATAATAATTGATTCGAATAATCGGATCTCCGAATTTTCCTTCATTAAAAATGAAAGCGAATACTAAAACTACAGAAACTATTATCAACCCTATCACATCAAACGACACGAAAGCCGATCCTTTTCCAAACAGAAGAAAAGCCATCAACAACGAGAGCACAGCGACAATAAAAATGGCAGCTCCTGCATAATCGATCGATTCTCTTTTTACTTGTGTAATTTCTTTCAAATTAATTTGAACGATTATGATTGAAACTATACCAACCGGGATATTAAAAAAGAATACCCACTGCCAATCGAAGTGAGAAACTATAAAACTTCCGGTGAGAGGACCTAACAGACTTGAAATTCCCCATGTAGCACTCAAAGCTCCCGCACCGCGTCCTCGTTTTGCCCCCGGGAATATTGATCCGATCAACGCGTACGACACTGCCGCTAAACCTCCGGCGCCAATTCCTTGAACTCCTCGAAAGATAATTAATTGAACCATATTTTGAGAAGCCCCAGCAAGTATCGAACCGATTAAAAAAAATAAAACGGCAATTTGGAAAAGAGTTTTCTTTCCATATACATCCGACAGCTTACCCCAAAGCGGCATAGAGATTGCCGTAGTTAACATATAAGCCGAGAAGACCCATGTATAAAGCGCCATACCTCCTAGCATAGAAATTATTGTAGGCATAGCAGTGCCTACAACCGTAGCGTCGAGTCCGGCAAGCATCACTCCAAACATTACACCGATTACAATTTTTACACGGTCCTTCTCGTTCAGAGCAACATCATCAATAATTTGTGTTTGATTCATCTGCTCATATAATAATTTTTGATTCTGAAAAACACAAATGGTTGATACAACATTCAGAACATTTTGGTTTACGAGCCTGGCAAATTTTTCTGCCGTGCCAAATCAGGTAATTTCCAAAATCGATCCAATATTTTCGCGGAACGATTCCCATCAAATCAACTTCAATTTTTTCGGGATTAGATTGCTGTGAGAAGCCAAGCCTCTCGGAGAGTCGTTTTACATGAGTATCGACTACAATTCCGGAAGTGATGCCGAATGCGCCGCCTAAAACTACATTGGCAGTTTTGCGCCCCACACCGGGTAATTTGATCATCTCGTTAATATCTTTGGGTATATTCCCGCCATAATTTTCGACCAATGATTTGCAGCAATTGATTATACTTCTTGCTTTTGCGCGATAGAAGCCGGTCGATTTGATTATACCTTCGAGTTTTGCAACATTCGTTTCGGCGAATTGCTGAACAGTATTATACTGTCTGAATAATTGTGGAGTAACCTTATTAACCCGTTCATCGGTGCATTGAGCTGAAAGAATTGTAGCAATTAACAATTCGTGCGGGTAATTGTGGGTGAGAGCGGTTTTAGCTGCTGGATACTCTTTTTGTAAAACTCCGATAATTTTTTTTGTGCGAAGTTTTAATTCGTCGGATATTTTGTTAGACGGCATTACTTAATCAATTTTTTAGTTACTAATTTCCCTTCATCTATCAGTGCGTGCCGCACAAATCCAACTTCTTTGTACATCGAAAGCCAACGTAGAGTTTCCGTCAAATGTTCGTGTTCTTGCGGTAAATACAACCGCAGAACAAACTCTGAGCCTGTTCCAAACCCTAATTTTCGGCGCATTAATGTGATATACGGAATTTTGAGAGAGACCCATAATTTATCGAGCATCTCGGTCATCGAAGGTAGGAAAGTTTCGTACAGAACATCTTGCGGTTGCGCAAAAAAGAATGCGACTTCGAAAACTTCTTTCTCCAGTAGCTTATTTGCCGCCGCACCCGAAGAATAAATCAGGTTAAACAATGAGTTTTGTGAATTTTCAATATGCAGTTGGTCTTCATAATTTTTTTTTAAAAGCATCTGTTCTATCAAATCAAGATTAACGCTCCCTTCAAAAATCAAAAGCGTTTCATAAATCTTCCTGTGTTCCTTGCCAGCCTCAAAGCCAATCGTTTTCAAATAATCGCTCCCCGCTTTTTCGAGCCGCTTCAAAAGTGCATACTGAGTCGGCAACACGACAACCTCTGAAATATATGCTAACTCGAGTCCGTACTTTATGTTTAACGAATACTGTGTCGTTAATTTTTCTAAGGCGTCTCTCAGAGTTTTTCGAATTTCGTCGTTATCATGTTGCAAAGGAGTTTGCAAGTATTCACCCAAAATAGTTGTAAGCATTTCGGTATTTTTATCTAAAATATTTTCAGAATACTTGGTTAAAGTTTTTCCGATTTTCTCGGTTTCTTTTTCTAAATGCTGCTGCATAGTCTTGAAAGATTTCAAGTATGTTTCTTTGATTTCCCCCTCTTTTAATTGATAAAGGGATGAACAGCAAATCATTCGTGGTTCGTGCGATAATGCTTTGTATATACTCATAAGATTCTCAAATCCCCAAAAATTTGTGAAACGTGAATTTTGATTTTTTTTGCTCCGTCAGCTAACGGAGTGCGGTATTCGGGAGAAGTAAATGTAATTTCTCTAAATATTCCACCTGCTTTTTCGTTAAAAACTTTCAAATCGCCGAACAACGCACTTGCCGTAACGGCAATACCGCAGTCTTTTGGAGC
Source organism: Ignavibacteriales bacterium (assembly GCA_037443545.1). GTDB lineage: Bacteria > Bacteroidota > Ignavibacteria > UBA10030 > BY39 > JASEGV01. The sequence continues at coordinate 28,720 of JBBIOD010000009.1, forward strand.
TTGAACGATGATATTGCCAAATACTGAATGGAGCCGGAGAACGTGTTCACCGTCAGCGATTATGGCTTTCGACAAATCTAAATCGATATCCCCGAAAACATTTGAGATTGAACCGCCTTTAAAATTTTGTGAATTTACAGAAAAAGATTCATCACCAAAAATATTTGAACGATGAATCAAATCGGGGACAGACTCCTGCGGCTCGGTAGTAATTTCAATATGGGTTTGATTTTTTTTTCTTAATAAAACGTGAATACCCCACAGTATAAAAATAACGGGCCAATAAGTTCGTATTAAAAAACCAAAGGAAGCAATTTCCATATTATCAAGTAGGAAAAGAACACCTAAAGTTATTAAAACCAAACCCCAGAATAGATTTCTCATAACGTTTTTTAAATTATTTTATATTTAGATATTTAGTAATTTCTTTGAGCGATCGTGTATTTATAACATCCGATTTTTCGAGCCATCCTTTGCGTGCAATTCCAACTCCGTAAAAAACGTCCGTTAAACTATTTATATTATGCGCATCCGGGTTTATCGCGATTTTTACACCCGTCTCTTTTGCGTACTTGCACAACCTCCAATCAAGGTCGAGCCGCAGCGGGTGTGCGTTTATTTCTACAATTTTTCCGAAATCGGATGCTGCTTTAATCATTTCAAGCATATTCACAGGATAGGGTTCTCGTTCGAGCAGTAATCGTCCGGTCGGATGAGCTAGCATCGTAACACATTTATTTTTCATACCTTTTATAATTCGCTTGGTCATATCTTTTTCCGGCATATTGAATTTAGTATGAATTGCACAAATAACAAAATCGAAAAGTTCTAAAATTCTATTCGCAAAATCTAAACTTCCGTCGGGAAGAATATCTACCTCAATCCCTTTCAATATACGAAAATTTTTGTAAGATTTGTTCAAGTAATCAATTTCTTCTAACTGTTGCTTGACCATCCTTTCATCAAGTCCACCCGCATAAGCCGCCGATTTGCTGTGTTCAGCGATTCCTAAATATTCCCAGCCCAACTTTTGTGATGCTTCAGCCATTTCGGCAAGTGTGTTGAAGCCGTCACTGTATTTTGTATGACAATGAAATGTTCCCCGGATATCTTTTTCTTCGATTAAGTTTGGAAGTTTCCAGTTGGATGCGGCTTCAAGTTCACCGTAATTTTCTCGCAGTTCAGGTGGAACGAATTCAAGTCCGAGTGTTTTATAAATTTCCGATTCAGTTTTACATTTTATTTTTTGTTTTGCTTTGCCCCGTGTTTCTTCAGCACCAATTTCAGAAAAACCGTATTCATTCAAGCTTAAGCCGAATTTTTTTGAGACTGAGCGCATTTCAACGTTGTGCTCTTTGCTTCCAGTGAAATAAGCAAGGGCAAATGGGAATTCTGCTTCACTTACTACGCGCAAATCGCAATTGATCCCGTTTTTCAGAATAACGCTCGATTTTGTTTCCCCTTTTGCAATAACTTCAGCCACATCGTGGTGCTTTACGAATGCATCCATTATTCTGGGTGCATCTGTTGCGCTTACAACAATATCGATATCCCCGATAATCTCTTTCTTCCGCCGTAAGCTTCCGGCTAATTCGATTCGGATAACTGATTTTATATTTTTCAACTCACTGATAATTTTATCAGCAGATTCTTTTGCTACAGGATATAGATATTTACTGGCGTGTTTTTTTAGCTGCTCAATACCTTTTAAAATATTCACTTCTATTTTTTCGCCGAACCCTTCGAGTTTCTCAAGCTGTTTATTCTCAGCAGCTTCTTTTAATTTCTCGATGGATGTGATGTTTAGTTTGTCGTATAAAACTTTGATTCGCTTCGGACCTAATCCCGGTATCCGAAGCATATCAGGTAAACCAGGCGGGAGTGAGTTTTTTAACTGTTCATGATACTCACTCTTCCCAGTTTGTATCAACTCAACGATTTTTTCTGCTAACCCTTCACCTATCCCTTTTATCTTTTTGAGGCCACCGCTCTCAGATAACAGCTTCAAGTCATCCATCAGGGATGCAACAATACGCGAGGCATTATGGTAAGCCCGGCACTTGAACGGATTTTCTCCTTTCAATTCAAGTAGCGTTCCGATTTCTTCCAATATTTCTGCTACAGTTTTATTATCCATTGTTGATGTCTGTTTTAGAGGTTACTGCTACATTCCCTGTTCTACCGTTCGATCTTCATCATTAGATGAATGCAATTCGTTATATTTTTGAAGTTTTTCAACTATCGGTTTTATTTCAGAAAATTTCATCAAGTCGTTCCGGAGTCTCGCAACACCCGGAGCGTTTCTCAAATAACCTGTATAATATTTCCGGAACTCAATTACACCTGTGCGCTCGCCTTTGAATTGCACCGATAGTTTTAGGTGTTCAATTAATGTCTCAATTCGATTTTCTATGGTAACTGATGTTAAATGCTCGCCGGTTTCCAAGTAATGGTGTGTTTCTTTGAATATCCATGGATTTTGTATTGCACCCTGACCAATCATAATTCCATCGCAACCGGTTGTATCGAGAACATGCTTTGCGATTTCAGGTGTCGTGATACCGCCATTGACTATAATTGGAATTTTAACTGCCCGCTTGATCTTAGGTATCCAACTGTAATCGACCTCCCCTTTGTGAGCTTGTGAGCGGGTTCGGCAATGAATTGTTAATGCTGAAGCCCCCACGTGCTCCACCATTTTTGCAACTTCGATTATGTTAATATTGCTATCGTCCCATCCCAAACGGGTTTTTACAGTCACGGGTAACGTAACTGCTTTAACTACAGTTGAAACTACCCTTTCCATTTTAGATATATCTTTCAGCAATCCGGCACCGGCTCCCTGACCGACTACGTTTCTCACCCAGCAGCCGGCGTTGATGTCGATGAAGTCGGGCTGCATTTCTTCAGCCATTTTAGCCGCACCCTCCATCGATGTTGCAAGTCCGCCGTAGATTTGAATACCGATCGGTCTTTCTTCTTCGGTGAAATACATTTTATGCTTTGTCTTTTCCGACAGACGGACTAATCCTTCGGCATTAACAAACTCGGTATAAACGAGATCAGCGCCGAGGCGTTTACAGATAATTCTGAAAGAAATATCCGTTACGCTTTCCATTGGAGCGAGTGCGATGGGATGAACGATATTTATAGTGCCGAGTTTCATATTTTTATTTTATGGAGAAATGATCAATGGTCAATAGTCAATAGTTAATTGTTAATTGTTAATTGTTAATTCTGAAAACAGTGATCGCTCTTATTCTCTCAACCACGGGTGGGTGCGAATAATTCATTTTAACATAAAACGGATGCGGTGTCAGATGCGAAAGATTGTCCTTTGATAATTTTTTCAAAGCATCGACAAATGGTTCTGAAGACTTCAATGTTTCGACTGCGAACCTATCGGCTTCGTATTCATTTTTCCTCGACAAAGCATTCAGAGCAATCGAAAGAATAAACTCGAGCGGTGTAAAAAGCATACCGAAGAACAACAATCCTGCATAAACAGAAACATTCTCCATAAAAAACGCATCGAAGAGTTCTGGCTGTGTTACGAATATCGACATCAGGAAGAACATCAATCCGATGTGTAATGTGCTGATAATTAAACTTTGAATTATATGTTTCCTTTTAAAATGACCTATCTCGTGCGCCAGCACTGAAACCAACTCTGGGGTTGAATGTTTTTGGATTAATGTATCGAACAGGGCTATCCGTTTGTTTTTCCCAAATCCTGTAAAAAACGCATTCGATTTGCTCGAACGCTTCGAGCCGTCTATAACATAAATATCTCGCAAAGAAAACTTAACCGACTGAGCATACGATATTATCGCTTCCTTTAATTCACCTGTTTCGAGAGGAGTAAACTTATTGAACAGCGGCATTATCCAGGTTGGGGCGATGAATTGAATAAAAAGTATAAAGACCGATGCAACAATCCAGAAATACAACCATGCAAACTCACCGCCATACTCGAACAATGCAAGAATTCCCATCAGCAAGGGAACACCGAGCGCAACAGTAAGTAATAAACCTTTAGTTACATCAGCAATAAAAATTTTTGGTGTAGTTTTGTTGAAGCCAAATTTTTCTTCAATAACAAAAGTCGAGTATATGTTGAACGGAAGTGATAGTATCGACCTTGCTAAAATTAAAATACCGCTATAAACTAATCCCGTAAAAACAAAACCGATCTGCAGATCGCGAACGATCACATCGAGGTAATTGAAACCACCGAGGAACCAGAAAAGAAATGTTAAAGTCAGACTAAAAGTGGATTCAAATATTCCAAAGACTGTCCTTGTGCGTGTGTATGTTTGCGACTTTTTGTAAGTCTCAGCTTCGTAGATGCCTTCAAATTCTTTCGGAAGATTTGCAGAAAGTGTTTTCAGGTTTAGCAAGTCCGCGACGAGATTTAAAAAATATTCGAGTAGCAATGCGGTTAATATTATTAAACCATATGTATTCATATTATTTTAATTCGATATTCAATATTGTAACTGGACTATGTTTAATACAGGTTTAATTTTTTCAAGTTTTTTATCCCCCTCATAATAAACTCGCTCTAAAAAAAGTCCTGATGGCGGTGCGGTAAACTTTGCCGGCTCATCCGATTTTATTTTTATATAATGCCGAACCTGTTCGATTGTAAGTTTTCCTTTTCCAACTTCTATGATTACTCCTACGATTTGGCGAACAAGTTTCCACAAAAAGTGAGAGCCGTAAATTCGTATCAGTATTAAGTCGCCAACTTCCCACGTTTCAATTTCTTCAATCAATACCTTAGTGGATTTTTCTTCAGGGTCATCCGAGGTAAAAGATTGCAAATTTTTCATGCCCACAAACAGTTTAGATGCTTCCTGTATTTTCTGGAAATCAAGTTTTTCTTTGAGCCACCAAACGTAACGCTTACCGAATGCTGTTCTCCTTCGAGAAATTTGATACAAGTAACTTCGGGCTACGGCATCGTGGCGGGCGTGAAAATTCTTTGCCGCTTTTTCAACCTCGATCATATTGATATCTGTGGGCAATTTTTCGTTAAGTTTCATTTTTATTATTTCAGGCGCAAGCATGGTCTGAACTTCGAGGTGAGCAATCTGTTGTAGAGCATGCACGCCGGCATCAGTTCTGCCTGAACCGTAAACTTCTAAATCGTGCGTATTGAAAACTTTAAACGCTGCTTCAAGAATTTTGTTTTGAACAGTGTGTGCATTTTTTTGAACTTGCCAGCCACTGTAACGCGTGCCTTCGTATTCGATGTATAGTTTAAAACGGGACAAT
>JBBIOD010000009.1:34099-40617 GCA_037443545.1 Ignavibacteriales bacterium
CTTCAACCAACCTTTTCCATAAATCCATTGATTGAAAAACCAATCGTAATTTGCACCTGTTGTTGTATTTACGGCATCAATAAAATCCTGTGTTGTGGCAGTTCCGTAATAATGTGCATCACGATAGTTATGGAGTATTTTGAAGAAAGCAGTATCGCCGACCAAATTTCTAAGCATGTGTAACACCCAGCCGGCTTTGTGATAGACATTTCCTGTGAATAAATTTATTCCCTGTCCTATAGGGTCATAAATAGCAAATTTCCATGAACCATCAGTAAAGCGTGTGTAGCGGTTCAGCAACTCATCGCGACTTTGGATTCCGTAAGCAAACTCGCGCCAAAGCATTTCTGAATACGTAGCAAAACCTTCGTTGAGCCAGATATCTTTCCAAGTCTCGCAGGTAACCAAATTCCCCCACCATTGATGCACAAGTTCGTGAGCAATCCAATCTTCGTAATTCGGATAAGCACTCACACTCAACCAACCTCTATGTATTGTTGATAATGTTTGATGTTCCATCCCGCCGTAATAAAACGGATAAGCAACTGCATGACCATATTTTGCGAACGGATACTCTCCAAAGATTCTTGAATACACATCCATCATTTGCGGAACTTTTTCGAAAGCTTTAACTGCATTCCAGGTTGTTCCCGCTGAATCCATCTGCCACATATAATTTACTATCTCAATACTATCACTTGGGTTTGTAACCCGTCGATAATATTGTGAATATTTTGAATACTTCGATGCAGTAATCACCATCAGGTAAGTTGTAATCGGTGAATCTTCGCGCCACTTGTATGTGATTGTGTTGTCGACATTTTGCGAAACTCCTACGAGTAAACCGTTCGACCCGGCTTGATACCCTTGCGGAACTGTTGCATTAATTTCACACGTTGCTTTATCTGAAGGGTCGTCGTAGCAAGGCATCCACAAGCGGGCATCGGAAGGTTCCGACATTGTATAACCTATGTTTTCCTCGATATGATTCGGTGCACCGGGGCTTCTCCGAAACCAATAATATCCCAGCCGCATCGGATGACGGGAGAAAGCAATATCGCGGTAATAATTAATTTCTATTTCAACTGTTTCCGACGCTACGAATGTGCGGGGCAGATATGTTGTAAAAGTTTCTGAAGAAGGATAGAATTGATACGTCGCTTGAATGCTATTCACTTTCAACGATGTAAAAACTAATCCGACTGAATGCATAGTTAGTGAATCGGTAGCATTCGTAATTAACACTTTCATTTTCATACTTCCTGAAAAACTGTTGTCGTCCATTGCAAGATTCGCATCCAATGTATAATGAAGAATATCGAAGGGCTTGCTTGAATATTTTGGGAAGGTCTGATCTAAAACCGATTGTGCTTGGAATTTGCCAACACGAAATATTTCCTGAGATTGTGCAAAGAGTACCATCATGAATATTATCAATAAATTTATGAATAACTTTTTCATACTGATTTTTTCTTGTATAGAGTGTTAATAAATTGTTTACCGTTTGATATTAGAATTCCAACCAACACCAAAGAGGCACCTTGAAAAATATGCAAGTCGAGTTTCTCGTTCAAAACTATTCCTCCTAAAATAACAGCCAATATCGGTGTAACAAATGCAAGAAGAGAAAGATACACAGCCTCGACACGCTTAAGCATCCAGAAATAAATTGAGAAAGCAACCACCGAACCGAAAATTCCTAAGTAAAGAATTGAACCGATTCCAATAAAATCGAATTTGATTTTTGAAACATCCTCCGCTACGATTGCAATCAAGAGGAGCACTACAACACCGATAGCCATACCGCCGATGTTCAGGTGGAACGGATTCACATCTTTCCCATATTTTTTAATAAGCACCAACGAAAGAGCTTGTAAAAACGAACTTCCGATTATGGCAATCATACCAGCATTTGTTAATTCGCTTGCCCAACTAATATCATCCGCAAAAATCATAAGAATGCCCGAAAAGCCTAAGACCACGCCGATAATTTTGAAAACATTCAGCGGTTCGTTTGGTAAGAAAAAATGCGACAGCATTCCTACAAAAAAAGGATACAAAGCGAATAAGATTGATGAAAGTCCCGACGGAATAAATTGCTGCCCCCAATACACCATCGCAAATGGAACGCTGAACGAAAGCAGTCCTGCAAGTAAATAGACATTTATTGATTCTTTGTCGAGGGGCAAAGGGATTTTTTTTATTTTAATAATCAACAACAAAATTATGACAGCAAAAATAAAACGAAATGCCGCCCCATAGAAAGGCGGAATGCTTTCAAGTCCGACCTTTATAACTAACCAGGTCGAACCCCAGATTAGTGAAGCAAAAATAAAACCTAAACTAATTTTTAATCTATCATTTGCCATTTAACTTTTATAGCCCAATCGGTTTAACCAAGCGTCGCTGTCTCTCCATTTTTCGCGCACTTTTACGTGAAGTTCAAGAAACACACTTCTGTCTAAAAATTTTTCGAGGTCTGCGCGTGCCGTTTCGCCAATCTCTTTCAACGCTTCACCTTTTTTGCCTATCAGTATCCCCTTTTGAGATTGCCTTTCGACATAAATGTCAGCAGAGATGAAATCTTTTTTAGCTTTACGTTCTTTAAATTCTATTATTTCTACTGTTGTAGAGTAAGGAATTTCCTGTTTATATTTTTCGAAAATCTTTTCCCTGATAATTTCGCTTACGAAAAATCTTTCCGATGCATCGCTTAATGAATCAGTAGGATAATACGGTGGATGAAGGGGTAAGTTATCCACTACACTCTTCAGTAAATCATCCGTTCCGATTCCGTTCAACGCAGATATTGGAAAGATTTCTACAAAAGGAAATTTATTAGAGTAAAAATCGATGATGGGTAAAAGTGAGGACTTCTTCACTAAATCTACTTTATTGATGACTAGGAAGGTTGGTTTATTAATTTTTTTTATAAGGTCGAATGTTATATCATAATCAATTTTTTTATCAAACTTTTCTGCTGCATCTACCATCATAAAAACTACATCAGCATCATTTATGGCTGAATATGCCGCATCCATCATAAAACTCTGAAGTTTGTATTTGGGTTTCAGCAAACCGGGAGTATCGAGGAAAATAATTTGATAACTATCGGATGAGAGAATTCCTAACAGTTTGTGTCGTGTTGTTTGGGGCTTGTTGGTTACGATGGAAATTTTCTGCCCGAGGAGCTTGTTCAACAAGGTTGATTTTCCAACATTAGGCTCGCCTACGATTACCACGTACCCACATTTAAAATTTGGATTAATTTGTGATAGGTTGTCTGACACTATTTTCCTTCATATATCTGATTTTCCATTTTCCCAATGGTTCAATATTCTAATATTCCGATTGTGCCATCGGCACATCCGCCTCGAGCGGAGATACAATTATCCGTGGCAATGTTTAAATTTCTTTCCACTTCCGCATGGACAGGGGTCGTTACGGCCGGCTTTTTCACCGACTCGAATTGGCTGAGTTTTCTTACCGGGCGGTTGAGCTTGAGCGCGCTGTTGTGCATCAGAACTTGCCGGTGGACGGTTAGCTGCAAGTCCCATTCCAAGAGATTCCTGATGCAATAGAGTCATTTCATCCTGTCGCGGTTGTCGAACACGACGCATCGGAACAGCTTCGGCAGGTGTCGGGAATAATTTAAACACTAACGAAATTGTATCGTTCATTAACAATCCTAACAACTCCTGGAACATCTTGAATGATTCACTTTTATATTCAATTAACGGGTCTTTCTGCCCGTACGCACGCATGTGGATACCTTCTTTCAAATCGTCCATCTCGCGCAAATGGTCGCGCCACTTCTCATCAATCACCTGTAGGGTTACCATTTTCTCTAACATCGCCAAATTCTCAGCGCCAATGCGTTCTTCTTTACGTTTATAAAATTCAATTGCCGCTTTGTAAACTTCATCGGCTACACCATCTTTACCGAGAGCCTGCCAACGGTCGGGTTGTATTTTGAATTCGACTAATAAGTTAGCCCGCAATGTTTCTTTAAGCTCTTCAATTTCACCTTCATCATAATGTTTTTCAATTAAATCATCTATATAATCTTTGAGCATCAAGTGAATATCGTCGCGAAGATGTTCGCCTAAAAGAGCATGACGGCGGCGTGTGTAAATTACCTCGCGCTGTTGATTCATCACGTTGTCGTATTCGAGAAGACGTTTACGGATTGAGAAGTTGTTTTCTTCAACTTTTTTCTGAGCCCGTTCGACAGAACGGGTAATCATCGGATGTTGGATTACTTCGCCTTCTTTCAAACCAAGTCGCTGCATAATTCCGGAAATCCTGTCGCTGCCAAACAACCGCATCAAGTCATCTTCGAGCGAAAGATAAAACCGTGATGAACCCGAATCACCCTGACGACCGGAACGACCTCGTAACTGCCTGTCGATTCGGCGAGCTTCGTGCCGTTCAGTTCCGATTATATGCAAGCCGCCGGCTTCACGCACACCCGGACCCAATTTAATATCTGTTCCACGTCCAGCCATATTTGTTGCGATGGTTACATTCCCGGGTAACCCAGCATTCGTAACAATTTCAGCTTCCCGCTGATGATGTTTCGCATTCAATACGTTGTGCGGCAAACCTTTCCGCTTCAACATACGACTTAAGGTTTCTGAAACATCCACGCTCGTAGTTCCTACTAAAACAGGTCTGCCAGCTTTGCGGCATTGTTCAATTTCTTCAACTACTGCATTATATTTTTCACGAATAGTCCGATACACCACATCATCCTCGTCCTTTCGAATCATCGGTTTGTTAGTTGGAATAACAACTACATCAAGTTTATAGATATCAAAAAATTCTGATGCTTCGGTTTCGGCGGTGCCGGTCATGCCTGCTAGCTTTCTGTATAAACGAAAATAATTTTGAAGCGTGATAGTTGCAAGCGTTTGCATATCGCGCTCTACTTTTACACCCTCCTTCGCTTCTATTGCCTGATGAAGGCCATCAGAATATCTGCGTCCTGGAAGCAAACGTCCGGTAAATTCATCTACGATAGCAACTTTTCCATCCTCTGTAACTACATATTCTTCATCTTTTTCATAGAGTGAATATGCTTTTATCAATTGATTGACGATGTGAATTCGCTCGCTTCGTTCAGCATATTGCTGGTTGATTTCATCCCGTTTTTTAATTTTTTCATCTTCAGAAAGTGTTGTATCGTTCTCCAACAAACTTACTTCAGTCCCAACATCGGGTAGGATAAAAAAGTCTTTTTCTTTAGCGGAAGGGGCTAAAAGTTCACGCCCTTTCTCGGATAGATTGATGGAATGGTTTTTTTCATCAATCGAATAATAAAGCTCGTCGGTAATTTCGTGCATACGGCGAGATTGGTCGCGCATATACTCCATTTCGGTAGAATGCATCAAACGCTTGTGGGACGGTTCTGAAAGAAGCTTCATTAATTTTTTATGTTTCGGCAGTCCCCGGTACGCACGTAACAGGAGCACACCAGCATCTTCGGTTTTACCTTCTTCTAAAAATTTTTCCGCCTCGGAAACAATCTTAGTTACTAAATTTCTTTGGGCATTTATCAGTTTCTCGATGCGTGGTTTCATTTCCTGAAATTTGTTATCCTCACCCCGAACCGGTCCGCTGATGATGAGCGGCGTTCGTGCCTCGTCGATTAATACAGAGTCCACCTCATCAACGATTGCATAGTTATGTTTTCGCTGAACCAAATCTTCGGGAGTAACAACCATATTGTCGCGCAAATAATCGAATCCAAATTCGTTGTTGGTTCCGTATGTAATGTCGCATGCGTATTGTTTACGTCGCTGCAGTGAATCCATCTGCGATTGGATACAGCCGACAGTTATTGCGTGGAACTCGAAAATTTTTCCCATCCATTCGCTATCGCGTTTTGCCAGGTAGTCGTTCACTGTTACCAAATGCACACCGCGACCGGGGAGCGCGTTCAAGTAAAGTGGCAAAGTTGCAACCAAAGTTTTACCCTCACCCGTCGCCATTTCAGCAATTTTTCCTTCGTGTAAAATTACACCACCGATTAACTGAACGTCGAATGGCACCATATCCCAAACAATCTTATGTCCTGTAATTTCCCAAGTCTTACCAACCAAACGACGGCAGGTGTCTTTCACAACTGCAAAAGCTTCGGGTAATAATTCATTCAAAATTTCAGCGATTGTATCGTCCAGATTTTTTTGTAAAACTTCGAGTTCATCCCAAAGTAGTTCGCTTTCTTCAAGAGGTAATTCGCCACTTAATTTTTCTCTTATCTCTGCGATTTCAGCATCTATTTCCGATGTAGCTTCCTTAATGCAGTTACGAAACTCAACGGTTTTACCCTTTAACTGGTCGTCTGTAAGATTTTTACACTCTTCAAAATGTTTGTTAATTTCCTCGACGATAGGTAAAACTCGTTTGATATCTTTAGCATGTTTATCGCCGAATATTTTTTTGATTATGTTTAGCATTATTCGATTTATTCTTATATTTGTAATAAAATTTGTTTAAAATATAGAGAATATAAT
>JBBIOD010000010.1:0-39703 GCA_037443545.1 Ignavibacteriales bacterium
GGATTATATAGTTTTTGTGTTTTTTGGTTCCACCTTGCAAACTCAATGGGGAATGAGTCTTGAGTTGATGGCCTCTGAAACCATTAATCTCTAACCATCAACCAATTAGCTAAAACCAAGAACCAAAAACTGATACCTACATCATCTTCTCATTGAATCTTTAAAGCATTCACAAGAAACAAGCTCAATTGCGGAATGTAAGTAACGAGTACTAGAATAATTAATCTGATTAATATGAAGGGGAGTGTTGATGTGTAAACTTCGGATATCGGTTTTTGGAAACGATAACTTGAAATAAAAAGATTCAATCCAACGGGAGGAGTTACATAGCCGATTTCTAAATTTACTAGAAATATTATACCTAAATGAACAGGGTCAACACCGTAAGCTAATGCAATCGGAATAATTAGCGGAACAACTACAATCGTAGCCGAAAAAATATCCATCATCATACCAACTATCAATAAAAATATATTCAACAGAATCAGAAATACTAATTTGCTTGTAATAAGTTCCTGAACAAAAGTAAATAATTTCATTGGAACTTCAGCATCGATAAGATAGTTTGTTAAACCCAGTGCGGTTCCTAAAATAATTAGAATGGCACCGACGAGCACCATACTTTCCTGCATAATTTTAGGAACATCAATGAACAATTTTAAATCGCGGTAAATAAATACTTCGACAATTACCACATAGAATGCAGTGATAGCAGCCGCTTCGGTTACAGTAACAAGACCGCCGTAAATTCCGCCAATGACAAGAAACGGTAATGGTATTTCCCAAGCCGCATTTTTCACTGCTTCGAATACATTTTTTAAAGTGAAATGAATTTTAGGAATCTCCGATTTTATTCCGCGCGTTACGCTATAAAACGAAAGCACTATCAGCAATAACAAACCGGGGACGAGGCCAGCTACAAATAATTTGTCGATACTGATTTTTGCGACTAGTCCGTATAATATTATCGGTAAACTTGGCGGGAACAGCAGACCTAAACTTCCCGAAGTAGTCATCAATCCGAGTGAAAATTTTTCAGAATAGTTTTCTTTTAAAAGAATCGGGTAAAGTAAACCTCCGAGTGCAATAATTGTAACACCCGATGCACCCGTAAAAGCGGTGAAGATTGCGCACGATACTAACGATACAATCGCTAAACCTCCAGGAAACCAACCGAATAGAGCACGCGCAATTCCTACGATACGCTGAGGCGATTTACTCTCCGCTAAAACATAACCGGCAAACGTGAATAACGGAATTGCGATTAATGTTGGTGTGCTCGCTAACCGATTAAGTTCTACAATCACTGCTGACATATCGATAGCAGCCGAATGGAAGGCGAGTAATGCGATTGCCCCGATGATTGAAAATAGGGGAGAGCCGAAGAGAGCGAGTAACAGAATTGCGAGAACGATTAATACTGTTTCCATCAACTAACGACTTCCGTGGTTTGATGAAAGACAGCTTTAATAAAATATTGCGAGGCAAAAAGCAAAAAACGGAACATCATCATTCCGAATCCAATGGGAACAATAAGCTGCACCCACCAGGAATATATATTCAGTTCGCCGATAGCGAATAAGATAGTTCCTGAAACATACTCATCGAGCAGAAAAGTGATTGAAGCTTTTAAAAGGAAAAACGAAACTACGGCTGCAAAAACGTAGATAACGGTTTTTACGAAATGCCTTCCTCTTTCGGGAAGGAAGCGGCTGAATATATCGACATTAATATTTTTTTCTTTATGAGTTGCAAGCGATGCACCTAGAAATGCAATCCATAGTACAAAGTTTCGAAGCAGAGGATCTACCCAAAGAATACCAGTTGAAAAAACATTTCGTAAAACAACCTGCAAAAATGATAGCAAAATCATTAAGCCGAGCAAAATTATTGCGATTGTTTTTTCGGCAGTAGAAACAGAATTGCTGATTCGAAGAAGGAGTTTCATTGCCTCGACTTTGTTTTCGAATTACGGTAATCCAGTATGGATTGTTCAATTCTATTTAAAAATTCAGAAGAATAAAGTTTGTTCACGAGTGAGTGGCGGGCTTTTTTACCGATTTCTTCATATTCATTCACTAACTTTTCGGAGGAGGGTTCAGTTGCTTTAATTCCGTTTTTTTTTAAAGTTTGCAATGCCTTTTCGTTATCCTTGCGGGAGAGTTCCGTTAACTTTGCCATATATTTTTTACCGTTTCGTAAAAGAATTTCTTGCAAATCTTTTGGGAGTTGGTCATACATTTTTTTGGAAATAACCACAGCGCCGGCGGCATCGGCAAGGGGAAGTGTGAAAACATATTTCACGCGAGTCCACCATTGAAGTCCTAATGCTGCAAGAGGCGATGTATAAACTCCATCGATTAATTTTGTTTGCAGCGAAGTCAGCACATCGGTAATCGAAAGAGGTATAGGATTTAGACCGAACGATCTAAAAGTCGCTTCAGCGATCGGGTCGCCTTCCCACGCCCACATTTTTACATTTTTCATATCTTCTTTTTTATTGATTGGGACATTAGTAAAAACATAAACGAAACCAACTTCAGCCCAACCAAGTAAAATATAGCCGGCTTCTTCAAAACTTGAAGTAAATTCTTGATCAAATTTGTCGTAAATATGATCGACTTCATCGTAAGATTTAAACAGGAAGGGGGAATCAAGAATTCGAGTTTTGGGTGCAATTTCACCGATGCCTACTCCTGTTATTCCAGCGCTATGTAATTGTCCGAGACGGATTTTGCGAAGCACGTCTTTTTCGTCGCCCTGTACACCCCCAGCATAAATTTTGAAACCGAGTTTGCCACCGCTCTCCTTTCGAATAGCCGCATCGTAATCTTTCATAATATTCATCCAGGTGGTTCCGTCGGGGGCGAGTGTTGCAAATTTTATTGTGAACTGTTGTCCGTTCGCTACCGATATAGTAAAAATTAAAAGTAAGAAAATATATTTTTTCAATTCTGCTCCAAAATTAAAATAAATCGTTAAGTTTCATGCGCAGCGTATTAGCTTTTTTCTTTGCAATTGCGTTGGATAAACGCGCCTCGGGCAAAACATCTATCGATGCTTCATCCACTTTTGTTAATAATTCTTCAAATAGATTTTGGTCTTGAATTTGAACTGCATAGGTTCGAGCATAATAGACGTACGACATTAAGAATTTTCCTCCGTTCATACGTAAACATTTTTCGAAATGTTTTTTTGCTTCGTCCGGATTGCCTCCTAAAACTTTTGGGAGGCTTCCAAATAAGGCTCCTAAAAAGAAATGAGGACCTCCATAAAAAAAGGAACTATCTTTTTCGGCAACATACTTCATAATCGCTTCTACTTTTGGTAAATCGGCTAATGCTTCAGGTTCTGTTAGAGATAAACTTATATAGCTGCCCCAACCTATACCCGTCCAGAACAAAGCGGGGATATCATCGTTCGAAAAGGTTCGGAGTGCGTTGGAAAAATTTTCTAAATCGCCTGATGTTGCAGCACCGAATGCATTATTTTTTTTTAGCAATTGCATTCCAAGATTCTTTGATCTCAAGTATAGATTACGGGCACGTTCGGGAGAATCATCTTCAACAAAGCCCAAAGCATAGCTCGAGTACCCCACGGTTGCCAGGCGGAGAAGTTTTTCATTTTCGGGATCGCTTTTTATCATCGCGTCAAGGAGTTTCAGATTTGAAGCGGCGCTTTTTTCAGCAAGATCTAAATCCGACTCTTCATTCAAAACTATAAAACCATTTTCCATCAAACCGCCCATCGAACGGATAGCAATCTGTTGTATGCTGCAGCCGGAAATAATAGCCATCAGAAAAGTTATCGTAATTATTATTTTCATTGAATTATAAAGTTTAAAAATTTATTTCCAATATACCGAAATGTGTGATTAAAAACACGTAGCCCTTTCATTTTGAAATCAGATTTTGTATTTTACGGTAGAACAAATGATAACATTAATAAAAAAGGTTTTATATTATGACTCTACTAAAAACTGAAACCAAAAAAAAGATACGGAACATTACATTTTATATAACAGGAGGTATCTTCGTCGTTTTGGTGGTCAAATTTATTTTTAATGTACTCCTTCAAACAATGTATTAATTTTACTAAAAATCAGTACCTAACGAAATATAATATTTAGGTGTTGAAAATCCTTGCAGGTTGAACCACCAACCTGCATCAACTTTAACTAAAAATCCAAGTAGAACTAATCGGACCCCAAAACCAGTCCCGCCTAGTAAATCTTTCATATACGTACCTTCGCTGTTTTTGGCAAAAGCTTGAAAATCTTTTTTATGGTGCCACGAGCCGCCTAAATCGAGAAACATCACACCGGTTAACGATTGCCAAAAAATCGGTAAGGGACCGGCCGCTAAGTAGCCAAAAAACGGAAAGCGGAATTCGTTATTTAATAGAAAATATTTAGTACCGATACGAGTATTGTAGATGTGTCCTCTTAACGGTACACCCGCTGTCATAAATAGAACATCTTCCGCATTTTCGATTGGCACTTGCTCGTTAGTGAATTGTCGGTTCAGCCAGTTTTCAACACCACCGATTATAAATCGTTGAGGATTTGCCCCGAAACTCGCACCTCCTGCGAAACGAAAGGCGAAAGTATAATATTTCCAAAGTTTAAAATAAGTTCTATAATCACCTAATATCGAAACGAAATTTAAACCTTCTTCCGAAATTTTTGGTGCTCCGTACATAGTTATGTTGTAGCGGCTCCCATTTCCGGGTGAAGTTATCCCCCATAGAGAATTATCGTGCACAAAACTTAACGAAGGGAGAATCAAACTCCTTCGTTGAATCGGTTCGGAAGGTAGATCTAGGTTTTCCCGTGTAAGTGCAAAGTAAGATAGCCCTAAATCGAAGCGATAAAATTTTGTTATTGGATACAAAGCTGAGAGCGAAGCTCCATAAGTTCTGAATCTGTACAAAAAGCTAGCATAATTGTCACCCAATACAATAAAACGAGCGCTGTGAAAACCTGAAATTCCATAATCAATTCTTGCGGGTAACGAATAATAAGCGAGCATGTAGTCGCTGTTCTTCAGGTCGCCTACTAAATTTGTGATGAATATAATTTGGTGATCGCCTAACATATCGCTGAATGCCATTACCGTCGATCCTTGAATCCCATAAAAGGTGCTGAAGCCGGCATTCCCATAAACGATATCGGGTGAAAAATTTAACTTATATTTGTTGACTATGAATTCGCCATTTTCATCCTGATTATTTTTTATTCTTTTATCTGATGTAGTATCAGATTTATCAAAAGTATTAACAGATTTGGGTTGGATGAAAACGTAATTTCTTAAATCTACTTTTACATCCTTTCCATATAAACCGGTTGAGTCCTCATCAGTACTAATCAAAATATCATCCGAATGTTTGATTGTGTCCTTAGTAGTTGACTCCACTGCAAGTTTAACTGGTTTCTGACGTTGTTGTTTAATAAAATCAGTAGGTTCTAATTCTAATAGATTTAAGATCTTCTCGAGTGGAGTTCGCATAAGGAAGAGATCAAAACCTCCATTGACCATAGAGGCAAAACATAATTTGTTCCCGTCTTTACTCATGGAAATTTGGTAAACCCCGGTTAACGAGTTTGTTAGTGGTTTATACGTACTGGTTTCTAAGTTATAAACATAGATATTATTGATGCCGTTAACATCCGAGACAAATAAAATATTCTTACCGTCCGGTGAGGCTACTGGCGAGGTTTCCTCGCTATGGGGGAGTTCTAAAATCCGTGAAATCAATTTTGTTTCAATATCTATTTTATACAAATCTTTTTCATCGTGTTCATAGTCTTGCATTTTGAAGTTCGTCGGGTATGAATCGGGGGAGAGAAAACCCTTTCGGTCGGATGTAAAATAAATTGTTTGCCCATCCGGCGACCAAGCCGGCTCAAAGTCTGAAAAAATGTCTTCTGTGATATTTAATAATTCCTTCGTATTAAAATCGTATGTGTAAACATCTGATTGTTTAGGTGTATTTCCTATAAATGTAAGTTTGTCGCCTTTTGGAGACCAGTCGACAGAAAATATTCCATCTAAACCAAATTCTAATTTACTACTCTTTCCGGTATTCACATCGACAATCATAACTGCATCTTGCCCACCACTTTTTGTTGCGAGAGCAATTTTAGTTCCGTCAGGAGACCATGACATTCTTGGAGTTAATAGTTTTAATTCTTCAAAATCTGCAGTCCGTTGTCCCTTTATTAGTTTCTTTTCTATTTTACCATCGAGTGAATTCATAAGAAAAACATCAAAATAATCGTCGCGATTCGAGATAAAAGCAACACGATCACCTTGAGGTGAGATAGCAGGACTTGTATTATAGAAGCTCCCTTCTTTTTTATGGTCAGTCAGTCGTTGTGCATAGTCGCTCGGTTCTTCACGTTTTGCGATATCGGGCCAATAAGCAACTCTCATTTCTTTTTGCCAGCGTTCGTTCAGGTCTTCAATTCCAAGTCCGATGGCCAACTTGAAACCTTGTTCCACATTTCGTGATCCTTTGATGCGACTCAAAATTTCACTTATCTTTTGTTCGCCATATTTATTTGCAATGTAATACCAAACCGACTGACCACCGCGGTAAGCAAAATAACCTCCAAGGTAGTCGATTGGCGGCAGGTTTTCGTGTATCGTTGCATCGCGAATGAACATATCGGAATCTGTATCCCATTTTAGGGCTTCATACTCAGCCAGACCTTCGTTGAACCAAAGGGGAAGCTGAATCATTATATTGTTTGCTATGATCGCCTGCAGTGAACCGCCATAGAACATATCGTTGATTACACCGTGAACGAGTTCGTGGTGTATCACGTGTCTGAATTTTTTATAGTCGCCCTCGAACGGAACCACAATTCTGTTTTTAAACAACTCTGTTACACCGCCGATCCCTTCTTCCATGTATTGGTAAATAACATTTGTTTGCTGAAAGTCGTTGTGCGAATTGTAGACAATAATTGGAATCCGGTTTGTGATTCTGTAATTAAAAGACCTGCTGATTGATTTGTACGCTAATTCGGCAGCTTCGGCAGCATACTGAGCTATATCTTTACCTCCTTCTGTAAAGTAAACATCAAAGTGATCGGATTGGATGAAGGAGTAAACAAATTTTTTATATTGAACTTTGTTTTTTCCAAAATTAGACTCCTGAGGTGTTGCCGCTTCAAACATAAGAAGGGAAACCGCAAGGGAGAGGAATAGTTTTAAATATATATTTTTCATATCAATATCAATACTTATTTATTCTGTATTAAATTTAACGTTTTGAATCTATAAAAGATTCATAATTTGAAATTAGCGATAACGATTCCGCAAGCCACAGCAACATTTAGCGATTCAGCTTTGCCAAATCGTGGTATTGTTATGTTTGTATCTGTGATTCCGAGTATATCTTCGGAAATTCCGTGCGACTCGCTGCCAAAAACAAAAACTGATTTCTTCTGATAATTTTGTGATTGGAGTGGATTTCCATCTATCGTTGCCGCATAAATTTTGTAACCAAAAGTTTTTGCTTCACTTAACGATTGCACCAAATCAACATTCCTGTAAATCGGGAAATGAAAAACCGAGCCCATCGTTCCCCTCACAACTTTCGGGTTAAACAAGTCGACGCTCTCTTGCCCGATTAATAAAGCATCAGCTTTAAACCAGTCGCAAATTCTGATAATAGTTCCAAGGTTACCGGCATCCGAAATTCTGTCAACAGCTACGACAACTGAGTTGGGTGAATTAAGAGTTCTAAAATTTATGTGTTGTGTAATTTTTTCTTCAACGACTGCTACTATGCCCTGTGCCGTGCGGGTGTCGCTCATGGCATCCATGTCATTTGCTGAAATTTGAAATACAGGAACCCCCTTTTCCTCAATCGTTTTAAACAAATGTTTATTTGAAGGTTTAGAAAAGAATTCCTTCGTAACGAACACCGATTCCGTTTTCCAATCGGAAGCCATAGCTTCTTGAACAATTTTCACTCCTTCGATAATAAATTTTCTTTCGAGTTCTCTAAACTTTTTTTGCGAAAGTTTACGAATTGATTTCAATTTTTCTTTTGTTAATTGCGTTAGCTTCTTCATTTATTCAAAATATAGATAAATGTGGTAAAAATTCAAAATGTAATATACTTGAAAGTAAGTGAGTTTCTGCATATATTTAAAAAGACATTTTTAAATTAAATTTACAAAATTATGTTAATATCAGAAAAAAGATTAGAAGAAATTTTTAAAAACTTAAATGGTAAGAAAGTGGCAATCATTGGCGATTTGATGCTCGATAGATATTTTTGGGGAACAGTGACACGTATTTCGCCGGAAGCGCCAGTCCCTATTGTTGAAATCGAATCAGAATCTAATCGACTGGGGGGATCAGCTAATGTTGCCAACAATATTAAATCGCTAGGTGGCATACCGATGCTTCTTGGTCTATTAGGAAATGACCAGAGCGGTAAAATTTTTTTTGAAATTTGTAAACAACAAAATTTCGATACATCGGGAATTATTTCGGTTAACGACCGTCCGACCACTGTTAAAACACGTGTTATTGCGCACAGCCAGCATTTAGTTCGGATTGATCGTGAATCGAAAATCGAAACCACGATAAGTTTACAACAAAAGCTATTACAAATTTTAGAGTCAAACATATCAGAAATAGATGCCATCATAATCGAGGATTATAACAAAGGAGTTGTGGGTAAAGAAATTATTTCAGGTGCAGTGAAGATTAGTAAAAAATATGATAAGATAATTACGATTGACCCGAAGTTTAATAACTTTTTTGAATATAAAAACGTTACGGTTTTTAAACCTAACAGAAAAGAAACAGAAGAAGCGCTTGGAATTAAATTATCGGACGACCATACACTCGAAAATGCGGGAAAAAAACTCGTTGAAACATTACAAGCTGAACATGTGATCATCACAAGGGGCGAGCACGGTATGGCAGTGTTCGGACGCAACGGTAGTTTTAAAAATATTCAAACAACTGCTCGCTCGGTGTTAGACGTTTCAGGAGCAGGCGACACTGTCATCTCGACACTCACAATGGCAATGACAAGCGGAGCAGATATACTGGAAGCTGCTCTATTGGCAAATACCGCGGGGGGTATCGTGTGCGGTGAAGTTGGTATTGCGCCAATCGATAAAAAAGAATTGTATCAAACTCTTTTAGAAGATATGAATCACAGATCCTCGAGAAAAGCAGGCACATAATGGGAAAAGTAGTAACGAAGGAAGAATTAATTAGCATTCGGTCTTTACTAAAAAAGCAAATGAAAAAAATCGTTTTCACGAACGGCGTTTTTGATATTATCCATCGCGGACATGTTGAATACTTGATGAATGCAAAATCAGCCGGAGATGTTCTCGTTGTTGGTTTGAACTCAGACGCTTCGGTCAGAAGAATTAAAGGAGAAAAAAGACCGATTGTTAATCAACACGACAGGGCGTTTGTGTTAGCTAATCTTTGTCCCGTAGATTTTGTTTGCATTTTTGAAGAAGATACTCCTCTGCATTTAATTGAAGGAATCCTTCCCGATATTTTGGTGAAGGGGGCCGACTGGAAAATTGAAAATATTGTGGGCAAAGATATTGTTGAATCGAACGGTGGTGAAGTAGCTACTATCGAGTTTATTCAGGGTCGTTCTACGACGAATATCGTAGATACAATAATAAAAAAGTATTGTACAAATACTCATTCAGGGAATGATTAAAAAAGTATTAAAAATAATCGGCTATTTGTTTGGGTTGTCTGTTTTTATTTTCATCGTTACAATTGGTTTTACTCAATCCAAATTTTTTAAGGATCGTTTGCGGGAAAATATCCTTTTAAATGTTTCTGAGAATATCGAGGGCTCACTTTATCTTTCTACTATCAGTGGAAATTTTATTACAGGTTTTTCGATTGATTCACTGGCTATAACGCATGGCGATGGAGTCTTTCTTTCGGTCGGTAAAATAAAATTACACCACGACCCATATACAATATTGGGAAAGAAAATTACACTCCGCAGTTTAACCGTAGAGCACCCTCAAGTAAATATCTTAAAATCGAAAGATGGCAAATGGAACATCTCTAAAATTTTTAGATCGAAGGAAAAGGCGCCATCTAAATTTGATTGGACGATTGCTTTTGAAAATGTAAAAATAATAAACGGAACATTTTTCGTTTACGATTCACTCCGAGAAGTTTTCAAACACCATATCGATACTACCACTTCATATTTAGATTATCGCCACTTAACAGTAAATAATTTCAGCACAGAGATTTCCGGTGTATTCAAACATAACAATATCAAATTGAAGATCAAGGATTTAAATGGTTACTTGCCGTCAACCTCGTTCAATTTGTCGTCGCTCAGCGGAGATATCGTCCTCAATGAAGAAAACATTGAAGTGAAAAATCTTGTTGTGGCTTCAAAAAATTCTAACATAAAAATAGATGCGAACTTGAAGGATGTGAATATTTTCGACAAACTATTTTTAGCAGATTTTGAAAAAAAACCGGTTTCACTAAAAGTAACGGGGAGCGTTGTATGTCTGAACGAATTGAAAAGTTTTCTACCGCCTGTATTTTTTTTGAATGGATCCGTATACGTAGATTTGGATGCGAAAGGGGAGTTCGGCGAATTATTTGTGAACCATCTCAATGTGCAAACTTTTAATTCTTCTCTAAAAATCGAAGGCAATCTATCGAACCTCCATAAACCCAACGATTTGTTTTTAAATTTCAAAATCGATGATGCACGCATCAAACCGTCGGATGTTAACCAGTTGCTGCCTTATTTCAATATTCCTCAATTTAAAAACATCAATAACACACTCATTTTTGCAAATTATGTTGGAAATCCATTGGATTTCAAAACTCAACTTAATATCCAGACAGATGCAGGTAAAGCTCAGGCTGAGGTCAAACTCAATCTAAAAGATTCGCTGCTCAGGTATAGTGGTAATTTTAAAACTTTCGGTTTAAATATTGCCAAATTATTGGACGACGAAACATACAACAGCGATTTATACTCATCTGGAACTATTGATGGGATCGGTTCAAGTATTAATAACCTTGATGCACAATTTAATTTGAAAATAGATTCATCGAAATTTGCAAAGGTGAAGTTAGATAACTCAAACCTCGCTATTCACGTTCATGATAAACGAATCGATATTGTCTCTCTCCTAAAATCCGACCGAATGAAATCGTACATCACAGCTAATCTTGATTATACAAACACGCATTTACCAAGTTATAATATCGAAGCGTCGGTTACATCTTTAAATCTTGCTAATTTTTTAAATGATAAAGATTATGAGAGCGACCTCTCCCTACAAGCTTCGGTTATGCTTGCGGGCACAAATATAAATAATGCGAACGCAACCGCAAACCTTACAATTTTTCCTTCAGTAGTTGGTAAACATAAATTTCAAACCGAAGAATTTCTTCTCACGTTAAATCAGAGCGATAATTCAAATAAGATTTTAACAATTGAATCCTCGATTGCTGATATTTTATTAAACGGTGATATCGATTTCCCCAAAATTCCCTCCATCTTCGCGGGTATCGTTTCAAACTTTTCTAAAGCAATTACCCAACGGACTTCAAGATCCGAAAGTTTGTATGTAGAAAATAAATCCCACGTTGAACAAAATGACGAAAGCCCTTATTGGTTCACTTATGACATTCGGTCAAAAAATATAACATCAATATCGAACATAATAAATAAAACACCTTTTAATTTCGAGGGGACAATTAAAGGTTCAGTGGTCAAAAATGGTGGCGGCATTAAGAATATAGGAAATATCGAAATCAAAGATTTCTTTATCGGTTCAGCGGGGAGAGGGATTCTAATGTCGGACGGTACGATAAAATATAGTATCGACTCTCTGACAGAAAGCAAGCTTTTTGAAAAATTAAATCTAAATGTCTCAACGGAGCTACAAAAAAAAGTTTTTAACAATATCGACCTAAATAATTTAAAATTTAACCTTGATTTTTCCAGAACGAAAGGAAAACTGATCTTCGATTCGAATATTGGCACGGCAAACAGGTTAAGCTTCAGTTCAGAAGTTAACACTCACTTCGATTCTTTTGAATTTTTGTTCCCGACTTTGAATTTAGCTTGGGGCGAATTTTCATGGGAAGGTAGCGAAGCGTTTGCTGTTTCTATAAATCCTGAAGAATTAAGATTGAAAAATTTTATCCTCCACCGGAACAATAAAGAAAAAATATTTATCGACGGTAAACTGTTAGCCGATGGTATGATCAACATCAATGGTCGTATCGAAAAATTTGAGTTAGAAGGATTACATCATTTTATAAAGAGTGAAAATTTAAAAAATCCTAAAAACAGAGTATATGGTAAAGTCAATTCCGAGATGAGGTTTTCAGGTAGTTTAGAAAATCCTGTTTTAAGTATGACACTAAATGTTGATAGTATTTTTTACAGGAATTCAAATTTTGGTGAACTTAAAAGTTCGTTCAATTACATGAATAAAAATTTGGATGTAAACATTAAATTCGGAAGTGCTGGATTGGAATCGCACCCCGATTTTATTATCAGCGGAAAACTACCGATCGATTTATCTTTTAAAGAAGAAAATCAATTATCTCCGGACGAGCCTTTAGATTTGAAAATCGTTTCGTCCGGATTTCAATTAAGCGTTTTAAATCCATTGATACATGCGATCGACGATTTACAAGGTAAGCTGATTTGCGATATGAAGATAACGGGAACCCCGAAGCAACCAAATTATTCCGGAAAAATCCAATTGCAGCAGTCGAGATTCTTATTGCTCGAAAATAATATTTACTACAATTTATCCGGTTCGTTACTATCGGATGTTGACAAAATACATCTCTCCCAAATCCAACTCAGCAACGATAAATCGGATTATTCTGAAGGGAAAGTAAATATTAACGGATTCTTTGCTTTAAGAGATTATAAGATTAGTGATTTCGATTTGAATACAACCGGTCAGCTTTTACTTTTGAAGGAAACTTCACGCAAAAAGATGCAAAATATGTACGGACGGCTCGTTGGAATGGTCGGCAACGAAGGACTTCATTTTAGGGGCTCATTAACTAAATCGAATATATCTGGAAATGTGATAGTTCAAGATGCGAATATTGTTTTTCCCCCATCGCAATCAATCAATTATAACGAATCGGGAGGAATTGTCAGATATGTGGCTGTTGATGATACGACGAAATTAAACAAACAGGTTGATTTGAAGCATCAGTTTTATTCTGCAATGAACGATACGAATAAAAAATATTTGGCAGAGGAGATTCAAACCGAAAGTAAATTTTTAGCCGGATTAACTTATGATGTAACCCTCGAAACCAGAGGAACCACAAGTATTCGGATGATTTTTAATCCTGCCACAAGCGAAGAATTGTATGCGGAGTTAGATGGCAAAATTAATTTACAACGAGTTGGTAACAGGAACTATTCTATCGGCGAAATATCTGTATCAGAAAGGTCGTACTACAATTTTTTCAAAAGGTTTGAAGCTGCCGGCAATTTAAAATTTTTAGGCGACCCAAATAATCCTGAGTTGGATATCAAAGCCACTTATTCGGGATTAAGAAAACCGCCAACTATTACACCCGACTCGGTGGTAGCCGAACAAAAGGTAACTATTACACTTACGATTTCAGGCACGCGGCTTGAACCTCAGCTCAGCATGAATATTTCTATTGACAATGAAGAATACTCGAAAGTCATCCAAGGTGGCGATTTACAGAGCGATGCCATTTCATTCCTTTTCACAAATAAATTCCGAGACGACTTAAATGCTCGTGAAAAATCCGATATCGTTTCAAGCTTAAGTTCAACTGCCGGAACATCTATCGTCGCCGGTGCTACTTCGACGCTATTATCCGGAATCCTTACCGATTTTTTAAGACGTGAGTTTGAATTTATTCGGTCAGCTGAAATTACTTATCATGGCGGTAGCATTCAACAATCCGCCGACCTCAGGTTAAGCGGACAAATATTCAATGCTTATTGGAGATTTGGGGGAAGAATATTCGATGATATTAATAATGCCAATATCAGTTTTTCGCTTAACTTTGGCGATATTCTGGAATCAGATAGAATGAAAAAATTATTCCTTCAATTAGAGCGTAAGGTTGATACAGGCGAATATACGATCGATAAAAAATTAACTAACAGCGCCCGAATATACTATAAATGGTCGTTCTAAAAAAATATATGACGCTAGAAGAAAAAATATTAAAACTGATTTATAAGTATCCGAACGAAACTTTTAAAGCTCATAAATTAGCAAGACGACTATCGCTCAAAGATAAACACGATATACTAACACTACAAAATACTCTAAAAGAGTTAGTTCTGACAAACAAACTGAGTCAGGCTTCTCGTAAAAAATATGGCGTTTATAAACCACCTAAATCAACACACAAAATAGGTGTCTTCACACGATCAAAAAACGGTTCTGGTTTAGTAAAATTAAATCCACCTAACGAAGGAAATGTTTTCATTCCTGCAAATTACACTTCGACTGCTCTTGATGATGATATTGTGTCGGTTGCAATTTTTCCGGTGTCGTTAAAAGAAACTATAAACCACACTGAAAGTTTACCCTACGAAGGTGAAATTGTGGAGATAATTAAACGAAGTAAAAAACCATTGATGGGAGTGGTGAATAAGAATAAAAACATTTTTTTTGTTATACCTGACGATTCACGTATGAGGCGTGATGTTTTCATACCACCCGGAAAGACACTAGGTGCTCGTCCAGGCAATAAAGTAACTTTCGTGATAGAAGAGTGGAAATACATAAATCATAATCCTGAAGGCAGGATAATAGAGATAATTGGGAAAGCCGGTGAAATAAAAACTGAGATTATGTCTGTGATTCATCAGTTTAAACTGCCTTTGACATTTCCGAATAGTGTATTTGCTGAAGCTGAACATGTTTCAGAGGAAATTCCTCTTCGGGTAATTAAGGAAAGGCTTGATATTCGGGACGAAGTATGCTTTACGATCGATCCGGAAGATGCAAAAGATTTCGATGACGCCGTATCTTTGAAAGAAATAAATTCTTCGACATACGAATTAGGAGTCCACATTGCTGATGTGAGTCATTATGTAAAAGAAGGCTCAAAAATTGATCATGAAGCATTTTCAAGGGGAACTAGTGTGTATTTGGCGAATGAGGTTATTCCGATGCTTCCCGAAGTTTTATCGAATGGAATCTGCAGTCTTGTACCTGAACGCGACAGATTGGCTTTTTCAGTCTTAATTACAATCACCAAGCAATGTAAAATTATTGATAATAAGTTGGTTAAAACAGTAATTAACAATAAGAGGCGTTTTAGTTATGAGGAAGTTCAGGAAATCTTGGAAAGCGGAGCAGGAGACTACGCAGATACTCTGTTAAAAATGCATAAATTGAGTCAGACACTTCTCAAAAAGCGTTTAAAAGAAGGAAGCATCGACTTTGAGAGTACGGAAGTTAAGTTTAAATTCGATAAACACGGTAACCCGATTCAGATTATCAGGAAGGAGAGGATAGATGCTCACCGGTTGGTAGAAGAATTTATGCTTTTAGCAAACAGAGTTGTAGCCAAACATATTAAAGCTATCAGAGAATCTATCAAAACACCTTTCATCTATCGCATTCACGATAGACCCGATCCTGATAAAATTAAAGAACTTGCCGATTTTGTTTCACAATTCGGCTACACGTTGGATAAGGGGGATGGAATGACTTCTAATAAGCTCCAAAAACTACTCGACAAGTGCCGGGGTAAAGAAGAAGAAGCAGTTATCAACGAAATAGCTATTCGATCCATGGCTAAAGCTATTTACTCTGAAAAAAATATAGGACACTTTGGATTAGGATTTAAACACTATACACACTTTACATCACCAATCCGCCGATACCCTGACTTAGTGGTTCATAGGTTACTAACAGAATATTTGAATGATCCTGCGTCCAAAAAAGTTAAGGAAACGCACGCTACGATTAATGAAATATGTGTGCAATCGACCGCCCGGGAGCGTTTAACAATTGAAGCCGAACGTGCTTCGATAAAAGTTATGCAAGTAGAATTTATGAAACGGCATATAGGGGATGATTTTAGAGCAATAATATCTGGGATCACGAAGTTCGGTCTTTTTATAGAAATCATGGATTTGTTAGTTGAAGGGTTAGTCCATATCCGAGACCTGGAGGATGACTATTATTTTTTTGATGAAAAAAATTATACTTATATTGGCAGGCGAACAAAGAAACGTTATAGATTAGGCGATAAAGTTAAGGTCCAAGTCGTGCGTGTTAGTTCAATCGACCGGCAAATCGATTTTCGAATAATTGATTAAATAGAACAGTGCAAATCGAAGCAATTATCATAGTCAAGGGGATGGTTCAGGGTGTTGGGTTCCGATATTTTGTATTGAACCTCGCAAATCGTTTAGGTTTAACCGGTTTCGTCAAAAATCTTCATAACGGTGATGTTGAAATCGTGGCTCAAGGCGACCGGTCATTAGTCAACGACCTAATCCATGAAGTTAGAATCGGTCCGAATTTCGCCGATGTTAGAGATGTAATAGTACAGTTGAAACAAATCGAAAATATTTATCAAAGGTTTGATATTTTATGAAAATGCGTATTGGTTTTGGTTACGATGTTCATCCTTTTACGGAAAATAGAAAATTAATTTTAGGCGGGGTTGAAATTTCATCTACGAAAGGATTATTAGGGCATTCAGATGCGGATGCTTTGTGCCACGCAATTGGTGACGCTTTGCTTGGAGCAGCAGCTCTCGGCGATATCGGGAAACATTTTCCTGATAACGACCCGCAATATAAAGGTATATCGAGTTTGAGTCTATTAGAAAAAATCCGTGCTTTGTTACAAACGAATGGTTTTGAAATTGTAAATATTGATTCCACAATTGCGTTAGAGACACCTAAAGTAGCCCCCTATATCAAACAAATGTGCGATAATTTATCTTCAGTACTCAATCTAACAAGTTCTGATATTTCAGTAAAAGCAACTACCACAGAAAAATTAGGATTCGTGGGCAAAGGTGAAGGCATAGCGGTATATGCAGTGGCACTGATTGAAAAATCCTCATACCAATTAAAATAACTATTAATACCAAATGGATTTACAAGCAATAATACAATTTTTATCTGAAGTAGAACCAGTTATAATTTATCTTGGAATATTTTTCATTGCTTACATCGAAAATATTTTCCCTCCGTCTCCGAGTGATGTCGTAATCGTATTCGGTGGTTCGATGGTGGCAGTCGGGAAATCGAACTTTTTTGCTACTCTATTTTTTGCTTCGATGGGCAGTATGTTAGGTTTTATTACGATGTATCTAATTGGTAAATGGTTCGGGCGGCATATTATCGAAACAAGAAAATACAAGTTCATCCCCGTCGATAATATACATAAAATCGAAAAGTGGTTTATTAAATATGGATATGCAATAATAGTTGCAAACCGGTTTTTAGCAGGAACTCGTGCAATCGTTTCTTTCTTTGCTGGAATTTCCGAAATGAACCTGAAAAAAACTGCCATTCTATCGTTAACCAGTGCGGTAGTATGGAATGTAATCCTTCTTTATTCTGGTTATGTAATGGGAAGAAATTGGCAAAAGATAAGCGAACACTTAGAAACATATTGGATGATTGTTACTTCGCTTGTGGTTCTTGTTGCTGGTTTATGGTTAATATACTATCTCTCTTCCCAAAGAAAGAAAACAAAAAATGTTTGAGACGTTAGTTGAAATAGATAAGTTATTATTCATATTTACCAATAATTATTTAGCAAATAGCTTTTGCGATTTCTTGATGCCTGTTCTCACGGATTGGGATAAAACTTTGGTGGGAAGGATGATTATTTTTATAGCAGCTACTCTATTGGTTTTAAAAGGAGAAAGAAAAGGTAGAATAGTTTTAATACTTCTTATTGTTACGGTAACTGTGAGCGATCAATTGAACAGCTCAATACTCAAACCGCTGATAGAGCGACCAAGACCCTGCCATTCAGTTGAGGGTACGATGGTTATGGATCAAATTCGTCTGCTGGTAAATTGCGGTTCGGGATATTCCTTCCCCTCGTCTCATGCTGCAAATTATTTTGCCGCCTCCACGATTATCTCATTATTCTACTCAAAAACAAAGTGGCTTTTTTTTGCTTTAGCATCTTCGATTGCATTTTCAAGAGTTTATATTGGTGTTCATTTTCCAGCGGATGTTTTTGCAGGAGCACTCGAGGGAGCCTTTATTGCCTTTATAATTTTTCACTCTTGGGTAATTGTCAACAAGAAATTATTCAGATTCGATTATGAAACTTCTAAAATCAAAACCTAATTATCAGAACATAATATTATCCGCAATTTCGGGTATAATGTTTGGTTTCTCTTTTCCACCTTTCGAGTTTGGAATTCTATCGGCATTTGCTTTTATCCCCCTTTTTATTCTTCTCTCCAAAGTCGAAGAGTATGGTAAAAGCCTTCGTTACTCTTACTTATCATTTTTCATTTTTAACATAATTGCAATTTCCTGGGTTGGAGGATTTTTACAAGCAAAAGATCCCTACTTGATGGTTGCCGGTGCTGCATTATTAATTGTTCATCCGTTGTTACTTTCAATCCCCATCGTAGCATTTACATTTATCCGGCGCAATCTAAGTTTCAAAGTTGCAATTTTCACTTTTCCATTCATCTGGATTTCGTTTGAATATCTGCATTCAATCTCCGAGTTCGCTTTTCCCTGGCTAACATTGGGTAATGCTCTCACTTACGATCTAAGTTTAATACAGTTCGCATCTCTCGCCGGGGTTTATGGATTATCCTTTTGGTTACTGTGGGTTAATGTTATAATTTTTGTGTTGTTGGTAAAATTGTTGTTGAAAGAATGGGAGCCAAAATCTGTCAAGACGATTGGTTGCTTGAGTTTGATTACACTGCTTTACCTAATTCCCAAAATTTCAGGTAGCTTAATTATGAGCAATGCAAGCGAAAATACACAACAGACTGTTTTGAGAATCGCAGTTATACAACCTAACATCGACCCTTGGGAAAAATGGAATATTGTTACTCAAGAGGAGCAATTAGATTTATATTTAAGAATGAGTGATAGCGTATCAAAGCATACCGATTTGATAATCTGGGCTGAAACTGCTATTCCATATTACATTTTGATGCCGCAGTATCGGATCTATCTCGAGAAAGTAAAGGATAGAATTGATACTTTGAACGTAGCGCTTTTAACTGGATTTCCTGACATTCACATTTACAAAGAGAATGAGAAACCACCACGTTCTGCTAAAAAAATGATGTACTCTGAAGAAAGATACGATTCATACAACAGCTCGCTATTATTCATACCAAAATCTGATAGCCATCAAAAATATTCAAAAATTCGGCTTGTGCCATTATCAGAACGTGTCCCGTATGCCGATTTTTTGAATTTTTTAGATTTCCTTGAATGGGGAGTTGGCATTGGCGGCTGGGGAATTGGAAAGGACACAACGGTTTTTGAGCTACCGTTAATAAACCGTAGTAATGTAAAATTTTCGAATATGATTTGTTACGAATCAATTTATCCTACCTTTGTTGCTGGTTTTGTCAAGAAAGGTGCACAATTCCTGACGATAATTACCAACGATAGTTGGTGGGGCGATACCTTCGGTGCATATCAACATCAACGCTACGCTGTTCTTCGGGCTATCGAAAACAGACGTTGGATAGCCCGCTGTGCAAATGGCGGTATTTCCTGCTTCATCGATCCATACGGCAGGATTTATGATGAAACGAAGATGTACACAAAAGCAACCATCGAACACGAAATCCGAGCGTGCAATGAACTCACGGTCTATACTAAATATGGTGATGTATTACCCGAAGTTTGTTTATTTTTCAGTGGATTTGTTTTGATGGCGGGTTTCAGTCAAAAATATTATAGGTTCATTAGAAGAAAAAATTATGAGACCAATTGATTTACGAAGCGATACAGTTACAAAACCTTCGTCGGCTATGCGAAATGCGATGATGGAAGCTGAAGTAGGCGACGATGTTTATAGAGAAGACCCAACAGTAAACAAGTTACAAGAGAAGGTTGCTAACATGTTTGGGAAGGAAGCAGCACTT
This sequence comes from Ignavibacteriales bacterium, assembly GCA_037443545.1. Taxonomy (GTDB): domain Bacteria; phylum Bacteroidota; class Ignavibacteria; order UBA10030; family BY39; genus JASEGV01. The sequence continues at coordinate 20,139 of JBBIOD010000010.1, forward strand.
TTTGTTCCGACGGGAGTGATGGGGAACCAAGTTTGTATCCGGACAAATACAAATCATGGAGACGAAATAATTGCAGATGAGGATTCGCATATTTTCGTTTATGAAAATGCTGCTCCTGCCGCTTTATCCGGAGTCAGTATTAAAACAATACCGAACAGTATGGGAGTAATAACTGCCGAACAAATTCAAGCGGCTATAAATCCAAATGCTTATTATCTTCCAAAAACAAAATTAATTTGTCTCGAAAACACACAAGGACGTTCGGGTGGCACAATCTTCCCAATTGAAGAAATCAAAAAGATAAGTCAGTTAACACGTGAACGAAACATCAAACTCCACCTTGATGGTGCGCGAATTTGGAATGCGTCAGTAGAATCAGGAATTTCGTTGAGCGAGTATGCAAAATATTTCGATTCAATCTCTGTGTGTCTTTCAAAAGGTTTGGGTGCACCCATTGGTTCAGTTATCATTGGCGACAAAGAATTTATCGACATGGCTTTAGTACATAGAAAAATGTTCGGTGGCGGTATGAGGCAAGTAGGAATTATCGCATCTGCTGGATTGTATGCGATCGAAAATAATATTAACCGTCTCTCCGATGACCACAAAAAAGCTAAACTTCTTGCAGACGGTTTAAAAAACCTGAAGTCATTTAAAGTAAATATCAAGTCGGTTCAGACAAATATGGTTATAGCGGATATTCAAATCAACAAAACACAGCAGGAGGTATTAGCCCTGTTAAAAACTAATGGAATATTACTAACTCCAGAACGGAATACCAGTATCCGAGCGGTAACACATTTAGATGTATCCCTTGAAGAAATATATAAGGCGATTACGGTGTTTCAGACCATTTTCGAATGATGCAAATTAGATTTGCTTTTCAAACTTATTTTATGTATTATGATACACCCTTCGAAAAGTCCCGCCATTGGGACTTTTTTTTTGGAGGGCGTTAAACGATTGAAAAATAATAAATTAGCTTGGATATCAAACAAAATATTTCAACACTGATCGCTCCGATAATTGAACAGCATAAACTATTTTTGATAGATCTAGTTTTAAGGGGTGAGGGGCAATCGAAAGTGTTAGAAGTATTTATTGATAATCGAGAAGGTATCACTGCCGAAATTTGTTCAAAAGTGAGTAACGAAATTGCCAAGATTTTAGATACGGATGATGTAATTACCGGAAAATATTTTTTGAATGTTTCATCTCCTGGAATTTCGCGCGCATTAAAATATATTGAACAATATTATAAACATATAGGCCGACTTATCGAATTAAAGTTGAAAAACCAAGAAGAGGTTTATGAGGTTAGTGGAAAACTTTTAGAGGTTAACTGCGATTCGATTACAATAGAAAATGAAAGCGGTGATATTTTGAAAATTTCGTTTGATAACGTTTTTAAAGCTAATATAAAAGCAGCTTGGTAACAGAAAATAGAATTTGGAGAAAATATGAACTATGAAATAGTTGAATCATTCGGACAGATGGTTCGAGAAAAAGGCATCGATAAAGACATGTTGGTAAGTGTAATCGAAGAAGTATTTGCCACAATAACACGAAAAAAATACGGACAGGAAGCAAAATTCGATGTGGTAGTAAATATGGATAAAGGCGATATTGAAATTTTTCTTGAGAAAGAAATTGTAGAAACCGTAACCGACCCGACTACCCAAATCGAATTGGCAGTCGTCAGGAAAAGAACCAACGAACCCCTTGAAATTGGAGACGATTTCGTAGAAATCATTGATATCAGTAGTTTTGGTAGAAGATTAATCGCCACTGCAAGGCAAACGCTCAATCAAAGGATTAAAGAAATACTAAAAGATCTCATCTTTAATGAATACACAAATTCGATTGGCGAAATTATAGCCGGTGAAATTTATCAGGTCAGGAAAAACGAAATCTTAATAATCCACAACCGCAACGAGCTTGTTTTGCCTCGTAATGAACAGATTCCTAAGGAGAGGTACAAAAAAGGGGAAACAATCCGTGTATTAGTTAAAGAGGTTCGGAAGACTGCAAATGGAGCGCACGTTATTGTTTCACGTTCAGACCCGAAATTTTTGTCAAAACTATTCGAGCACGAAATTCCGGAAATCTATGATGGTATCATCGAGATAAAAGCAATCTCACGTGAACCCGGCGAAAGAGCAAAGATTGCAGTCGAATCGCACGACGATCGCATTGATGCAGTGGGCGCTTGCGTAGGTATGAAAGGTGTCCGGATTCACTCAATCGTGCGCGAATTAAATAACGAAAATATCGACGTCATTAATTATATCGATGACCCATCTCAATTTATTATTCGCGCATTAGCACCTGCTAAATTAAAAGAAATAAAGATCGACAAAGCAAACAAAAAGGTAATGGTAACGGTCGACCGCGATCAGATGTCGTTAGCAATAGGTAGAGGCGGGCAAAACATCCGGCTTGCATCTAAACTTGTCGGTTACGATATTGATGTGCAAAAACTTGCAGTTGACGAAGAATATGACATGGACATCACTGAATTTCGTGCTGAATTGGGCGAACCTTTGATCGAACGAATGGTCGAAGAAGGTTATGAAACTGCCCGCGAAGTGATAGAAGCCGACATAAAGAGCCTTCTTGAAATCGAAGGTTTAACGAAATCGAAGATCAAGCAAATTAAAGAATTGATGATTCAAGAACTTGAGGAAGCCGAGATTGATAGCGAAGAAGAAATAAAATCGGCTCTCGAAGCCAAATCTAAAAGCGAAACAACCGAAGAATTGGAAAAAAGCGAAGATAAATAATTAATAAGTTAATAAGTGGATAAAAAGAAAAAATTATATCAAGTAGCTAAAGAGCTGAATATTGCGAGTGAAACGCTCATAGCTTTTTTGACTAAAAAAGGCTTCGAAGCAAAGACGATCAACTCTACGATCACCGACGAGATGAATGTTCTAATTTTGTCGCATTTCAAAAAAGAAAAAGAGAGTGTCGAGAAACATCAACGTAAAATTCAGTCTTTCAAATCTGCTCCTAAAAAAGAAGAGAAAAAAGTAGAAAAAGCCGAACCAGCTAAAACTGTTAAAAAAACGCGGCGTGTTAAAGAAGAAGAAATTCCTGTTATTGAGATAGCGGCTGCGGCAGAAATTCCGGTCTCTGAAATTATTTCCGCCATCGTTGAGCCGCCTGCACCGGAAATTGTTGAACCCACTCCGGTTGTAGAAAATAATATTGCCGAGGAGGTTGTCGTTACCGAACCAGAACAAAAGATAATAGAGTTAATACAACTTCCAGAACTTCCTCCTGTTACCCAGGTAGAAATGATCGAACAAGTTCAGCCGGAAGAAAAAACTGATGAAGAAATATTAGAGAAAAAGACTAAAAAGAGCATACCGCGTCTTACTCCTAAAATGGGTTTAACCATTCGAGGAAAAATGGAGTTGACTAAACCCGAGACCGAGAAACCGGCAACTCCTGCCGCAAAAGATGCACATGACTTAGTTGCCAAAGCCAAAAAGAAAAAAAGAAAACGGAAGAAGAAAGTAGAAGAAGCTGCACCGGTCGTAGAAACTAAAGAGGATGATGTATTAGATCGGAAGAAAAAGAAGAAGAAAAAGATCAGGCACATCGAGATTAACGTGGAAGAAGTTGAAAGTGCAATCCGCCGTACGATTGCGGAGATGGACGATACATCGGTTAGCGCTCGCGCTCAGATGCGTAAGAAAAAGAAAAAAGAAAGGCTCGAAGAAGTAGCTAAACTACAAGAAGAAATAGAAAAACAAAAATCAAAGCTTAAAGTTACCGAATTTGTTTCGGTCAACGAATTAGCTAACTTGATGCAAGTGAATGTAGCCGACGTAATTAAAAAGTGCATCGAATTAGGGTTGATGGTTTCGATAAATCAGCGGCTAGATCAAGATACAATTACACTGATAGCATCTGAGTTCGGTCTGGAGGTTGAATTCATGACCGAATTTGAAGAGCGTTTAGTTGTTGACACTGAAAATGAAAACGAAGAATTATTGGAATGGCGTCCGCCAGTGGTTACAATTATGGGACACGTTGACCATGGAAAAACATCGTTGCTCGATTTTATAAGAGAAACAAACGTAGTGGCAGGCGAAGCTGGCGGTATCACTCAACATATTGGTGCATACTCGGTAAAAGTTGATGAAGCCAGAAGTGTTACTTTCCTGGATACTCCCGGGCACGAAGCTTTTACTGCAATGCGTGCACGCGGAGCCCAGCTAACCGATATCGTGGTGTTAGTTGTAGCCGCCGATGATGCGGTTATGCCTCAAACCGTCGAAGCGATAAGCCATGCCCAAGCAGCCAATGTTCCCATAGTCATCGCAATGAACAAAATCGATAAACCCGGAGCCAATCCTGAGAGAATCAGGCAGCAGTTATCTGAAAAAAATATACTCGTCGAAGAGTGGGGTGGTAAATATCAATCCGTAGAATTATCCGCCAAAACGGGAAAAAATGTTAAATTACTCCTCGAAAAAATTCTCCTTGAAGCCGAAGTATTGAACCTTAAAGCTGTAGCTAAAACTAAAGCTCGTGGCGCTGTAATCGAAGCCCAACTTGATAAAGGCAGAGGTACAGTAGCTACTGTCCTTGTTAAGAAGGGAACTTTGAAAATCGGAGATCCATTTATTGCCGGCTTTTCTTATGGAAAAGTAAGGGCTATGTTCGACGAAAGAGGACATCGGGTAGAATCGGCAGGGCCCTCGACACCGGTACAGGTAATTGGTTTCGACACTATCCCACAAGCTGGCGATTTGTTGGTAGTTTCAGATAGCGAACGCGATGCACGCGATATCAGCGTGCGCCGCCAGCAACTAAAACGCGAACAGGATTTCCGCGAAATCAGAACTGTCACCCTCGATACCTTCTCTCAAAAAGTGAAAGAAGGAACTGTTAAAGAATTAACAGTTGTACTTAAGGGCGACGTTGACGGTTCGGTCGGTGCAATTTCAGATGCTCTGATGAAAATAGCTAACCCTGAAGTTCGTGTTAATGTTATACATAAAGGTGTTGGCGCTATTTCGGAATCGGACGTGCTGTTGGCTGCCGCCTCGAATGCAATTATTATTGGATTCCATGTCCGTCCGAATGTTAATGCACGTATACTCGCCGAGGCGGAGAAAGTTGAAATTCGTTTTTACACCATTATTTACGAAGTAATTAACGATGTGAAAAAAGCTCTCGAAGGTATGCTTGCCCCAGAGGAAAAGGAAGAAGTCCTCGGATCGATTGAGGTTCGTAATGTTTTCAAGATCCCCAAGGCAGGAACAATCGCAGGTTGTTATATTCTGAACGGAAAAATTACTCGCAACAGCAAAGTTCGATTGATACGCGACGGACTCGTTTTATTCGACGGTGGAATTTCTTCACTCAAACGTTTTAAAGACGACGTGCGTGAAGTCGATGCAGGATATGAATGCGGTATTGCTCTCGAAGGTTATTACGATGTTAAAATTGCCGACATCATCGAGCCATACAAAATTGTTGAGCTCAAACGTAAACTTATATAGGTTTTAAAATGTCGATACGTTTAGAAAAAGTTTCTTCGGTCATCAAGCACGAAATTAGCTTGATCCTTTCACGTGAATATAATTCAAAAGAATTCGGTTTCATTACTGTTACAGAAGTTCACATGACTCCTGATCTCAAAATTGCAAAAATATATGTCAGCATTTTCGAGAAACAGGAAATACGAGTTAAAACTTTACGGATGTTAGAAAACAATTCCAAACATATACGGACGAGTTTAGCCGCAAACATCAGATTGAAATATACACCTGCTCTTCAATTTTATATTGACGACACACTCGATCGAGCAGAACATATCAATAACATCATTAAAAAGATACACGAAAACGATAAGTCTATTGGAACTGAATAAAAATAACACATTTCCTGAATCCGATTTTTTAAAAGAAGATGGTTCAATATTTTTGGTTAATAAACCGATCGGATGGACATCTTTCGATGTTGTAAAAAAAATGCGAATTCATTTTGGCGTGAAGAAAGTAGGGCATGCTGGAACTTTAGACCCGAACGCTACAGGATTATTGATTGTCGGTCTGGGGAAAAAGACAAAAGTTATTTCAGAATATTCAGGTTTAGAGAAAGAATATGAAGCTACAATGATTTTAGGCGCTACCACTGCGAGTTACGATTCTGAAACTGATATCATTGAATCTCGGAATATCTCTGATATCACGAAGGATGATGTAAACAGAGTTTTTAAGATGTTTACCGGCGTTATCATGCAAAAACCGCCTATGTATTCGGCAATAAAATTAAACGGAAAGCCGCTATATAAGTATGCCCGCAAAGGAAGAGAAATAGAACTTGAAGCTCGCGAAGTTGAAATATCGGAATTAGATTTACTCGATTTCCAGCCACCAAAAGTTAAGTTTCGTGTGGTGTGTTCTAAAGGAACGTATATCCGATCTTTAGCAAACGATATTGGAAAGATGTTAGGTTGCGGCGCACATTTATACGCATTGGTTAGAACGAGGATAGGTCGTTTTCTTCTTGATGACGCATTCTCGATAGAAGAACTTACAAGACGAACAATTGATAATGAAAGTCTATCGATCGATCGACGAAATTGATTTTATTCAAAACTCGATTGTTACAATCGGAACTTTCGATGGTGTGCATCTCGGGCATCAAGAAATTATTATTGAATTAATTAGGCGGGCCGAAAAAGCTAGCGCTCGTAGTGTTCTTGTTACATTCGATCCGCATCCGCGTGAAGTAGTAGGGCGTGGACCTACTAAACTTCTAACTTCGATTGAGGAACGACTGCAATTGCTTGCCGAGTTCAGGATTGATGTGGTATTCATAATTAACTTTACGTTTGAATTTTCGCGGCTTCCTTACGAAGATTTTTTTAAAAACATTATTTTTGAAAAAATCGGTGTGAAAGAGATAATTGTGGGTTACGACCACATGTTTGGCAGAGACCGTGAAGCTTCGATCGAACAGTTGAAAGAGTTAGGTATTCAACTTAATTTCGCGGTAGATATGATACCCCCTGTAAAAGTAGATAACGAAGTTGTAAGCAGTTCGAAGATTCGCGATATTCTGTTACGGGGTGATGTGTGCCTCGCTGAAAAATATTTAGGCCGCTTATTCAAAGTAAAGGGGACTGTTATCAAAGGCGATGGCAGAGGCCGAATCATCGGGTTTCCAACTGCAAATCTGCGGTCGCTCTCGGATAATAAATTGTTGCCGGCTGAAGGGGTCTATTTTGTAAGTATAAGAGTTAACAATTCCGATTATTTCGGGATGCTCAATATCGGAGTTCGCCCGACTTTCAGTAATGATATGCGAAGAGTTATCGAAGTGCATCTCTTCGATTTCGACGACGAACTTTACGGCAAAGATGTAATTATTAATTTTCATCGAAGAATCAGAAGCGAGAAAAAATTCGCTTCCACAAACGAGTTGATTATTCAATTAAATAAAGATAAATTATGCTGTGAAAATTTTATCAAGGAATTAACTAAAAAATAAAAGTAATAAAGGACTTAAAATGCCATTAACAAAAGAACGAAAACAAGAAATTATCCAAAAGTATGGTAAAACCGAAAAGGATTCAGGGATACCTGAAGTTCAGATAGCTCTATTAACTGAACGAATTAACGAGCTTACCGAACATTTGGCTACGAACAAATTCGATCATCATTCACGCCGTGGGTTAATGCTTATGGTTGGGAAACGCCGACGCTTGTTGGATTATTTAATCGACAACAATATCGAACGATATCGAAAAATTATTAATGAATTAAATATTAGAAAGTAAATAAATGTTTTATAAACAAGAAGTAGAAATTGGCGGGCGAGTTTTTTCAATCGAGACAGGTTTACTCGCAAAACAAGCCGACGCTGCTGTGTTAGCACAATACGGCGAAACGATGGTACTTGCTACTGTCGTTGCAGCAAAAGAGCCTAGTCAAGATCAGGATTATTTTCCTCTCCAAGTCGAATACCGCGAAAAAACCGCGGCAGCCGGTAAAATTCCAGGAGGATTCTTCAAACGCGAAGGTCGACCCACAGAGAAAGAAATATTATCCTCACGCTTGATCGATCGACCCATTAGACCAATGTTCCCCGAAGATTTTAAAAACGAAACTCAAATAATAGTAACTGTCTATTCTTCCGATCAAGAACACGATGGCGATACAATCGGTGCAGTTGCCGCATCGGCTGCACTGATGATATCTGACGTCCCATTCGATGGTCCGATCGCTGAAGTACGTGTTGGAAGAATTAACGGTGAGTTCATCATTCATCCAACATTTAAACAACTTGAAGAAAGTGAACTTGATATTACAGCCGCCGGTACGAGCGATTCAATCGTGATGGTCGAAGGCGAAGCAAAAGAGATTTCGGAGGAATTATTTCTTGAAGCTCTACAATTTGCGCACCAACACATCAAAGTACTTTGCGATTTGCAAAACAAATTCCAAAAAGCGATTGGAAAACAAAAGCGTGCGGTTACACCAATCGCCATTGATACTGATTTAGAGAAAACCGTAAAAGAACTTTTCTATCCGCGTATCAAAGAACTTAACCGCACTGTTTTATCGAAAGACGACCGAAGTAACAGACGTAGTGTTATCGAAGAAGAAATCCAAACCCAGCTTGCCGAAAAATTTCCGGAACAAAACAAAGTTATTTCTGAATTGTTATACAAAATTGAGAAGCAAGATATGCGTCAGATGATTCTTGAATGCGGAAAGCGATTAGACGGCAGAGGAGTAGCGGATATCCGGCCTATTAGTTGTAAAATTGGATTGCTGCCACGAACTCACGGTTCGGCACTATTCACACGCGGCGAAACTCAAAGTTTAACTACAAGTACTCTCGGCACTAAATCCGATGAACAAAAATTAGAAGGTTTGCTGCCAGAAACCACTAAACGGTTTTTACTCCACTACAATTTTCCGCCATTCAGCGTTGGCGAGGTCGGCAAAGTTGGCGGCACGGGTCGCCGTGAAATCGGTCATGGAAATTTAGCCGAACGGGCTCTCAAAAATTTAATCCCTTCCGAAACAGAATTTCCATACACAATCCGTATCGTTTCCGATATATTAGAATCAAACGGTTCATCTTCGATGGCTACAGTGTGTGCGGGTTCACTTTCGTTGATGGATTCCGGCGTACCAATTAAAAAAGCTGTTGCCGGTATTGCAATGGGATTAATCAAAGAACCAAACGGTGTTGCTATATTGAGCGACATTCTTGGCAACGAAGACCATCTCGGCGATATGGATTTTAAAGTTGCAGGCACAACTGATGGTGTTACAGGTGTGCAGATGGACATAAAAGTACAGGGAATAAGTTTCGAAATAATGGCGGCCGCTTTGGAACAAGCCCGCGAAGGTCGTTTACACATACTGAACATTATGGACGAAACGATTGCCAAACCCAAACCGGAATTGTCGCCTTATGCTCCACGCCTCACTACCTTAAGAATTCCTATCGAAATGATTGGCGCAGTTATCGGCCCTGGCGGAAAAATGATTCGCCAGATTACCAAAGATACTGGAACCGAAATTAACATCGACGACGATGGTACTGTTACAATCGCCGCGGTTTCGGGTGAAGCAAGCAGTCAGGCGCTCGAAATGATAAATAGAATCACTGAACTTCCCGAGGTTGGAAAAATATATCATGGAAAAGTAACCCGTATAATGGAATTCGGTGCCTTCGTTGAGTTCCTCCCGGGCAAGGAGGGATTAGTTCACGTCTCTCAACTCGATATTAATCGTGTCGATAAAGTTACCGACCTTTTGAAAGTCGGCGACCCGATAGAAGTCAAACTTGTAAAAATTGATGCCGAAGGAAGGAATAATTTAAGCCGTAAAGCTGTGTTAATGGGCGATGCTTATGTCCCTGAAGAGGATAGACCTCGTTCCGACAGAAGACCATCCTCAGGCGATCGCAGAGATTCCCGAAGACCACCACGCAGATAAATTGAAAAAGCCCAAACTTGTTTTGGGCTTTTTTGTAAAACAATATGAATTCAGACCAAAAAGTAATACTCATAATTTTAGACGGATTCGGTTTTGGATTGAATCCAAAAACTGATGCGATCCAAAATGCTAACAAACCATTTATTGACAAATTGTTTGCGGAAAATAAGTGGACTAAACTTACAACTTGTGGTGAAGATGTTGGCTTGCCCGAAGGACAAATGGGAAACTCCGAAGTCGGGCACATGAATATCGGCGCCGGAAGAATCGTGTGGCAGGATATTACACGCATTAACCGTTCAATCCGTTTGGGTGAATTTTTTAACATTCCCCCTTTCATCGATGCTATTGAAAATGCAAGGAAGAATAACTCTGCAATTCATCTAGTAGGTCTTCTGTCTGATGGTGGAGTGCATAGTATGAATATTCATTTGTATGCACTGTTAGAACTTGCAAAACAACATAACTTCGAAAATGTTTTTATCCACGCATTGTTAGACGGACGCGATACACCGCCCGATTCCGGTATCGGTTATCTAAAAGAGTTGCAATCAAAGATTCAGAAAATTGGTGTAGGTAAAATTGCAACAGTAATGGGGCGATATTATGGAATGGATAGAGATAACCGTTGGGATAGGACCGAGTTAGCATACAAAGCATTGACTGAAGGAATGGGTCAACAATGCTCCGACCCAATTGTCGCAGTCGCCGAATCTTATAAGAATAGTATTACGGATGAGTTTATAAACCCGATTGTTTGTTTAAATAATGGTAAACCGGTTGGCAGTGTACAGCAGAATGATTCGTTTATCTTTTTCAACTTCCGTTCTGATAGAACTCGTCAATTGACACGCGCTTTTATTATGGATGGATTCGATAAATTTAATCGAAATAAACTTAATTTATTTTTTGTGACGATGACTCACTACCATGATGATTTCAAAGTGCCCATCGCTTTTCCTCCAATCAGTTTGTCGAATACATTAGGTGAAATTATAGCTGAAAATAATTTAAAACAACTACGAATAGCAGAGACCGAAAAATATGCTCATGTTACTTTCTTCTTTAACGGCGGCAGGGAGGAGGCGTTTACCGGTGAAGACCGAATTCTTGTTCCTTCACCAAAGGAAGTGGCAACGTACGATTTGAAGCCGCAGATGAGTGCCTACGAAGTTACCGACAAACTCATAGAAGCGATTGAAACTGACAAATACAGTTTCATTCTGATAAATTACGCCAACTGCGATATGGTTGGACATTCGGGAATTATGAAAGCCGCAATTAATGCAGTAGAGACAGTAGATAAGTGCTTGAGCAGAGTTGTACCAGTGGCTCAGAAGCACGGGTTTGTTCCGTTAATCACATCCGACCACGGTAATGCAGACAAAATGGCTGAAGATAGCGGAGAGCCGTTTACAGCGCATACCACTAACTTAGTTCCGTTTATCATCGTCAAATATCCTCAACCGGAATTGTTAAAACCGAACGGAATACTCGCCGACATTTCTCCGACAATTTTAAAGTTGATGAGGTTGCCGCAGCCGGAGGAGATGGACGGATGTTCCCTCGTGTAAGTTCTAACTTTTTTGCGACCTCCTAATTTTCCTCCAGCCCGCCTGCCGTCGGGCGGGTTACATAAATTTACCCTATCTGCATTGGTATAACTCGTGGCTCATCTTTTTAAACGAATCACAAATCACGAATCATAAATCATCCATCACAAGTAATCAATCCTCTACCTTCCTTGTAAAGTAGCTTTCATCGTTAGGATATCTTCACCGCGCAACACAGCCACTTCAACTTCGTCCCCCGGTTTAAAATCGCCAAGGAGGGAAGTTAAATCATAAATATTCTTGACCGATTTCCCACCAAAGGATAGTATAATATCATTTGCTTTAAGCCCTGCCTTTTCGGCTGGCGAGCCGGCACGCGTCCCGCTTATGCGCATCCCTCTGGAATCGTCGCCAAAGTCGGGCATAATGCCGAATGAAACTCTGAAACCTCTACCACCTTCACGCATACCGGGAGTCTGATCGATTTTTACATATTTCGGTTTTTCGCTAACCGCATCTAATTGTCGAACAACACCGTTTACGAAATCGGTTACCATTTTTTGTCCCTCATAATTTATTGTTTGCCAATCATCCGAAGGTCGGTGATAATCGCCGTGCAAACCTGTGAAGAAAAATAAAACTGGGACCTCCTTGCTGTTAAAACTTGCGTGATCGCTCGAGCCAAAACCATCCTGACCGAGCTTCAATTTAAAAATCGAATCCGAATTTTGTTTGTGGATTATATCATTCCAAACGGGCGAAGTTCCAACTCCTTGTATAGTCAAGACGCTGTCCTTCAATCTGCCAATCATATCCAAATTGATCATTGCCACAGATTTATCGAGTGGGAATGGTGGATTTTTTACAAAATAAGCCGACCCTAACAATCCAAGTTCTTCTGCTGAAAAAGCTGCAAATACATACGAACGTTTCAATTGAGTTTGTTGCGACGCTAAACTTTGTGCAATTTCTAAAAGTCCGGCTGTCCCGGAAGCATTATCGTCAGCACCGTTGTGAACAGCTATCGTATCGGGAACGATTGAGCCGGAACCGGCTCCGCCTAATCCGAGATGATCAAAGTGAGCGCCGATAATAATATGTTCGTTTTTCAATGAAGTATCATTACCATAAAGATATCCAACGACGTTTGCAGTATTAGAATAGATTTTTTCTATTTCGGTTTGGATTGTAACACTTGTATTTGCAAAATTAAATGAGTTAGGTTTTTTATTTTCGTTTATGGATTGTTGGAGAGAGAATAAATTTATTCCAATATTTTCGAATAACGAATTGGAGGCATTCTGATCGAGTTGCGTTACTGAAATACCTGAGTTCATCGAAGCCCGTTCGTGTCGCAATTGGAGGAGAGGAGCGTTTGCCTCATCGACGGGACCTGTAATGAATATCACACCTGCTGCACCTTTATCGCGTGCTGTCATTATTTTTTTTGTGAAAGTAGAGTAACCGAAAAAATTGCTTGACTGATTGTTGCCATCGGGTGAGTATCGCAATATTACCGCGACCTTGTCCTTCACATCAATTCCTGCATAATCGTTGTAATGCAGAGTGTCGGCTTCAATACCGTAGCCGGCAAAAACTAGTTGAGTGGTGATTGATGTATCGCTGGAAAAGTTCATCGGTCTGAAATCTACATCGGGTGTGAAGTCTATAATTTTGCCGTCGATATTAAAAACGAGTGAGTTGTTTTTACCAACTTTTAATTCCGATACAAACTTGAAGTTTTGAAAATATGTTCCGTTGTCGCCAAGCGGTTTTAGTCCGTATGATTTGAATTCCTCTGCAATGTAATTTGCTGCAAGTTCATTACCTTTAGTGCCAGGTCGTCTACCTTCGAGTTCATCGGAGGCTAAGTACTTTACATGGCGTTGAAGTTCAGCCGCTGTAATATCTTTAGATGTAATTATAGGCTGAGTTGGACTGCAACCGATAATGATTAAAAGAACGAGTAAGATTGATAAGAATTGTTTCATATATATTTCTGTTTACTAATTTATTTTTTGATTTTATAATTTGCTAATTTCGTTAAAGCGTTTTTTAAAAGATTGAACGACTCATCGTCGGCTACGCCATACTTCCAATCTATGTACGCAATTTTTCCTTGTCTGTCGATTACAAAAATAACACGTCTGTTGTAACCTCTTTCAGCGTTGTAGCTCTCGTATTTCTTGGCAATACTGTTGTCGTGGTCGCTCAATAGTTTGAATGGATAGTTTTGGTGCTTTGCCCAAAAATGGTGCGACCAAACGTAATCGCCGCTGATTGCTAATATCTCGGCATCTAATTGATCCAACATAGCAAAATTATCCCTGAATGCACAGAGTTGCTTAGTGCAGCCCGGACTCCAGTCTGCCGGATAGAACGCAATGACGACCGGCTTCTTCCCGATTATTTCTGAAAGCGTAATGCCCTGATGCATGATAGTATCCTTTGTGGCAAAGGGGAGTGTGAAGTCGATAAACTTGTCGCCCACATTTATTGACTGAGTATAGGTGGTGTGGGTTATTAAAAATATTACAAGAATATGGCTAATTTTCATAAATAGGATATTTCTAAAATTGATGATTAAAATTTAATAGAATCTATGGGAAAAAGCAAAAACTAATAACGGAACCTGGAATCACTATTTGACACGATTGACGGGACAGGCAGACTAAACTCTTTCGTTAGGATCGGATAAAGTATTTGGAAGTGTGTTTGAATCTGCTGGCACAATAGGAACTATCATAGCAAACTCTGCTCTCGAGCTTAATAAAAGTTTCGACCTGAAAAATAGCATTCTAAATATGCAGGACAACTCTTTAACATTACAAGCAGGTGCAAACATCTTAAACGGCTATATAGTAAACACATCTGACCCTATCGGTAAAGGGAATCCTGTTATTCAATCCACCACTTTTGAGGGAAACATTAATATCAAAGGACGCGTTTTAATAGGGGCTAATGTAACGATGAACGGTACAGTAACGGTAGTCGATACTATCTATTACGATGGATATTAGAGAACACTTACCGTTATTGGAAATCTTTTGAACAGTGGAACTATTCAAAATTATTGTTTTGGATATACCCTCACAATTAATGTCAGTGGTAATTTTACTAATATCGGAACAATGTCATTAAGTTCAGTTAATCTTCCCACAGTGAACCAAGGACACTAATGGCTTGTGGTGCTACGAGCATTTTTACATCAACAGGCTCAAATGTAATCCTCGCTGAAATAAACTTGGAATGTGCGACTCCCTCGCTGTAAAGTAGCCCCTTCGGACTAAAGGGAATTGCACTTGCAATTTCTAAAGACGAGCATCTTTCCTCATAAATTCTTATCTTTACAACGCAATATTAATGGAATTAACCGTCAAAAATAATATAGACAAGCCAGTTGATCATTGTGGTATTTTTGGTATTTATCGCCATCCGCAAGCGGCTGTAATGACTTACTACGGTTTGCAGGCGCTGCAACATCGGGGGCAGGAGGGGTGCGGCATTGTTACATCCGAGGTCAATCAAAAAATTAGTAAGAATCAGTTCCACGTTTACAAAGATTTTGGTTTGGTGAGCGATGTTTTTAAAGAAGAATCTCTTCTCAAAAATGTTTTACGAGGAAATTCTGCTATCGGACACGATCGCTATTCAACGGCGGGTTCGGCTTACAACAAACAAAATATCCAACCGCTAACGGTAAACTACCGAGATGGAAATTTAGCAATTTCGCATAATGGAAATATCACAAACTTCCGAAAAATTAGAAAAGAGTTGCAGGATTCAGGAACAATTTTTCAAACTACTTCCGACACTGAAATAGTTTTACATCTGATTGCTCGCAGTCGCGAAAAGGATCAGATAAATCAGATATTGGATGCCCTCAATCAAATTGAAGGAGCATTCTCGTTTGTCATTTTAATGGATGGTAAAATGATTGCGGCCCGCGATCCTTATGGCTGGAGGCCACTTAATGTTGGAAAATTAGACGGTGCTTTCGTTGTGGCATCGGAAACCTGTGCGTTCGATATTATCGGCGCTAAATACATCGGCGAAGTTATGCCAGGCGAAATTCTCTTATTCGATGAGGATGTTTTACATTCGGAAATCCCCAAAGCATTCCATCTTAAAAACAAACCATCCAAACCTCATTATTGTATATTCGAGTATATTTATTTTTCGCGTCCCGATAGTTTAGTGTTTGGCGAAAGTGTTGATCGCATACGGCGCCGGTTCGGAAAAAATTTAGCTGAAGAACATCCAGTAACCGCTTCAAATCCTGATGAACGAATCGTTGCTATCAATGTTCCCGATTCGAGTAACACCGCAACGCTAGGATTTGTAAGCCGCAGCAATAAAATGGGCAATCTAACTAAATACGAGATTGGTTTAATCAGAAGTCATTACGTTGGCAGGACATTCATCCAACCTGAACAGGACATCAGAGAAATTAAAGTAAAAACAAAATTCAATAAAGTAAAAGGTGTTTTAAAAGATAAAGTCGTGGTTGTGGTTGACGATTCGATTGTTCGAGGCACGACCTCCAAGCAATTGGTGAAACTTATTCGTGAAGCCGAGCCCAAACAAGTTCACTTCCGAGTTACTGCCCCGCCGATCCGTTTTCCTTGTTACTACGGTATGGATTTTCCGGAACCGAATGAGTTGATTGCAAATCAGTGCGATGGTGATATTGAAAAGATTCGGCAAGAACTAGGTGTCGATAGCTTGGGATACCTTTCGCTCGGTGGATTGTTAAAATCAGTCCCGAAAGATAACGGTGAATGGTATTGCACAGCATGTTTCAGTGGAGATTATCCTGTTGAGATCGACAAAAATTTTTACAAAGAGGAATTGGATTATTGATATCGAAATGAAGAAAAATTTTAATATTTCGAATACCTTGAGCGTCTTACGTTTACTGCTCGTAATACCTATAGCAATCTTGTTGTTAGACGGTGAAAATTCATCAAGGTATTTCGCTTTAACATTAATCGCAATTGCTATAGCCAGTGATTGGCTCGATGGTTACTTTGCCCGTAAGTATAATCAGGTCAGCGATTTAGGAAAAATATTAGATCCATTAGCTGATAAAATTGCAATAGGCGTTATTGCTGCGATTTTGGTTATTCAAGGTACTGTTCCTTTCTGGTTGATGGTTGCTCTTATTTTGAGAGACTTAATAATACTTGCCGGTGGTTTGTATATAAAAAAAGTGAAAAATATTATTCCGCAATCAAATCTTCTAGGCAAAATTACTGTAGGTATAATCTCTGTCTATCTATTACTCTGCATTTTGCCATACGATGAACTCCAAACGCTTAACGAGTTTTTTCTTTTTTTAAGTATGGCATTTTTGATTGTCTCTTTTGTTTTATATTTCATAAAATTTTTAAATATCATCTATAGAAAGGTTTAATTTTTGTAATGGGATTTTTTGATAAGTTCAAATTTAGTCGCCTCAAAGAAGGTCTCACCAAAACGCGCGAAAATATTATAGGAAAAGTTCAGAGACTCATAACGAGCAAAAGTAAAATTGATGATGAACTGTTAAATAATTTAGAAGAGATTTTGATTTTAGGTGATGTGGGTTTTTCCGCGACGCATAAAATTATTGAGAGCATAAAAGTGCGAGTGAAACAGGAACGGTACGAAAATTCGACTGAATTAGATAGATTGTTGCGTGAAGAAATTCAAAAAATGCTTTTAAACGGGAATGGAAGCGATGGGACGCCATTTGTTATCTCACACACCCAAAAACCGCATGTTATAATGATAGTAGGTGTAAACGGTGTGGGCAAAACCACGACCATCGGGAAGTTGGCTCACAATTACAAAACGGCTGGGAAAAAAGTTTTAATTGCGGCGGCTGATACTTTCCGCGCCGCGGCGAACGAGCAGCTTGAAATATGGGCGAAACGTGCCGGTGTTGATATTGTTCAACAAGCTCACGGAGCCGATCCTGCTGCTGTCGCTTACGATTCTTTAAAATCGGCAATTGCAAACAACGTTGATGTAATGATTATTGATACAGCAGGTCGTCTTCATACTAAAATCAATTTGATGGAAGAACTGAAGAAGATTAAACGAGTTTTACAAAAATTAATACCCGAAGCTCCTCACGAAATATTTCTTGTTTTGGATGCCACAACCGGACAGAATGCGATTCAACAAGCAAAACAATTTACTTCGGCGGTCGGTATTACAGGACTCGTATTAACAAAATTGGATGGAACAGCCAAAGGCGGAGTTGTAATAGCTGTCAGTCAAGAGCTTAACATTCCTGTAAAATTTATTGGGGTTGGTGAAACGATTGAAGATTTGCAGCCCTTCGATAAAAATGCTTTCGTGAATGCTTTGTTTGAGAAAAACGAAAATATATGAAGAATGCCAAACAAAATAAACATACTATCTGAAAAACTTGCGAGCAAAATTGCAGCGGGCGAGGTCGTTCAACGCCCTTCATCTGTTGTTAAAGAACTTCTCGAAAATTCCATTGATGCCGGCGCTGCTAAAATAACAATCGTCATAAAAGAAGGCGGTAAAAGCTTCATACAAATTATTGATAACGGTTGCGGAATGAGTGAAGCCGATGCATCGGTGGCTTTTTACAGGCATTCGACCAGCAAGATATCAACGCTCGAGGATTTAGAAAACATCCGCACGCTTGGCTTTCGCGGGGAGGCGTTAGCTTCGATTGCAGCGATGTCGCAAGTTGAATTGCTTACCAGAACTGATAACGACGACGTTGCTACAAAAATCCGAATTGAGGGAATCGAAGTAAAAGAGATTTCTAAAGAAGCAATGGAACGGGGAACATCAGTAACTGTAAGAAATCTTTTTTTTAACACACCAGCTCGTAGAGAATTTTTAAAAAACAACAGCGTCGAATTTAAACACATCTTCGATGTTGTAGTTCGAATTGCGCTGTCGCATCCGAATATACAATTTAAATTCATCAGTGGCGAAGAGACTGTGTTCAATCTTCAGTCAAACAAAATTGAAGAACGAATTCGGGATATCTTCGGCAATAAAGTTCACGATGCCATTATTCCTGTTATCGGTAACACCGAGTCTCCCTATTTTTCAGAGTTGAATGTAACGGGATTTATCACTAAACCCGATTTTGCAAAGAAAACACGTGTCGAGCAATTCCTTTTCCTAAATGATCGCTACATCGTAAACCGAAGTTTGAACCACGCAGTTTTCCAGGCATACGAACATCTCATCGAAAAAGGGAGTTTTCCTTTTTTTGTTTTGTTTATAAATATCAATCCAAATAAAGTGGATGTGAACGTCCACCCCTCGAAGATGGAAGTAAAATTTAAGGAAGAGCGGAGTGTTTATCATCTCATAAATTCCGCAGTCCGAATTACTCTTTCTGCAAATAATCTTATCCCTTCGATGCAATTAAATCCCGAAAGCATAGATACCGGCAGGTTTCCTGAATTTTTACCCCATCCGAATAGTTCATTTCATTTTCAGAGCCAGACCGCAGATGGCTTAACACCGATATTTTCTGCACGAGGCGATATTCAAAACTATGAAACAAAAACTGATTATGAAAAACAAGTCGAACAAATTTCTCAATTCTCAATACCTCAAATTTATTTTCAAGTTCATAATCGGTATATCATAATTCCGGTTGAGGAAGGTGTAATGATTGTTGACCAACATGCGGCACATGAGAGAATTTTGTATGAGAAGGCAATTTCAAGTTTCAGCGAAACCCATAACCGTTCGCAGCAGCTTCTTTTTCCGAACACTGTAGAATTATCGGCAGGCGATTTTACGATTGTAAATGAATTATTTCTTGATTTAGAAAAATTAGGTTTTCAATTGAAAGTGTTTGGAAAAAATACTGTTACGATGGAAGGTGTTCCTTTAGATGTAAAACCGGGACAGGAAAGTTCGATACTGCAGGAAATTGTGGACGTTTACAAGGAGAACGAGCACCAACAAAAGTTGGAACCTCGCGAAAATCTGGCGAAATCGTTTGCGTGTAAAGCGGCTATCAAGTTTGGCGATGCTATGA
>JBBIOD010000011.1:0-35450 GCA_037443545.1 Ignavibacteriales bacterium
TTCATGCGTTCCTTTGGGAAAATTATCCCCTCTCCGTGTTACTAATTTCCCGATTCCTCAGTCCGATCTTTCACAAAATATTCTAATTCCTGACTTCCCGATACTACTTAATATTACTTACATCGCTTCAATTTTAGCTCATTCGTCAGCCAATCGCACCACTCCAAAATTCCGTGATTGTTATAGCAAGAAGTTTCAAATATCTTCAAATCTGGATTTATTTTAAGGGCATTACATTTCGCCAATTCTTTATCGAATTTCAGATATGGAAGTAAATCAATTTTATTCAATATCATCACACAGCTTTTTAAAAACATCGCAGGATATTTTAACGGTTTATCTTCACCCTCTGTTACACTCATAATCACGATGCGGGCATGTTCGCCTAAGTTGTAAGCGGCTGGACAAACTAAATTTCCAACGTTTTCAATGAATAAAATATCTAAATCGTTTAGCGGTAATTTATTAACAGCCTCTTCCACCATACGTGCGTCGAGGTGGCAAGTCCCATTGGTTATGATTTGAGTTACAGGAATGTTGAATTTTGAAATTCTTTCAGCGTCCAGGTTAGTTCGTATATCGCCTTCGACGACACCGACCGAAAGCGCGGGAGAAATAAATTTTAGTGTCCGTTCTAACAACGTTGTTTTACCGGATCCGGGCGAACTGACTAAGTTAGCCGTAAAAACATCGGCGTCGTTAAACCGTTTATGCAAATCGTCTGCTATCTCGTCGTTCTTTTTTAATACTTTTTGTTCGATTGTTACTATTCCCATCATTCTACCTCGATGTTTACAATTTCAAATTCGTTGCCACTTACGATATCGAATTGCGATAAGCTGCATTCAGGACAGTTAATTTCAAAATTTAGCAATCGAAATTCGTTACTGCATTCACGGCATTTTCCAACGATTGGAAGGTTCTCAAAAATTAATTCAGCGTTTTCTGCTGGCGTCCCTTTGCTCATTTCTGTAAAATAAAACTGAAGCGAATCATAATAAATACTCGCAAGTTCACCGACACGAAGATTTACTTTTTTAATACGAACTCCGTTAGTGAATTCTGTATAAGCTGAAATAATTTCAATTATATTCTTGGCTAACGATGCTTCGTGCATTTTCGATTTCCTCAAGGACTAGATCTACAAAATAAACCAAGGCGATATCGACTTCTTTCGACAAGCCGACACAATATTCTATTTTGGCAGGTTCAACCCCCATAATAATAATTTCGCAGTTTTTGAAATTATCGATTGTAACCTGCATTAATTTCAGAGCTTCAATTACTTTTATCTGGTGTGATGATTTTGCATCCGACTCGATTTCGATTTTATCAAGGGGTAAACGATAAATCGTACCAGCCCGTTGCTTTTGTTTCACTGCATCGAGAATAATTATTTTCTGAAAGTGGTAATCTAAATTCATAATTTTGTAGATGTCGGTGCCGGCATCGAACATAACAACATCATTGCTAAATATCTTTTTTCGTAATTCAGAGAGAGCAATTATACCACATCCATCATCTGCCAGTAATATATTGCCAACACCTACTACCAAAATTTTATTATGCGACTGCATCGTTATTTAATTTTTACCTCAACCAGATGAGTTGCACACGAAATACAAGGGTCGTATGCACGGGCAATGTGTTCCAAGCTGCTTCGAATTGCTTTTACAGGTTCGTTTATTAAAGTTTCGACTGCCCCACGCATATCTTTTTCTACGTTTGCTAAATTCTGTGCAGTCGGTGTTATGATGTCGGCATCTACAATCCTTCCTTCATCATCAAATTCATAATAGTGATACAGCGTGCCCCGCGGAACTTCGATTGCACCGATTCCTTTGCCAGCTTTAATTTCATATTTAATCGGTTCTTCATGTGCAAGTCCATTTTCAACCAGCATCTTAATCAATTGCAATGAACGTTCGATGGAATGAACCAGTTCAATGATCTGAGCATAATTATTGTACATCGTGTTATGCGAAGGTAGGTTGGGAATTAACTTTTGTTGGGCATCTTTTGCTTTGCCTCCGAGGAACTGCCAATTTAAATTTATCCTTGCAAGTGCACCAACCATAAACGGCTGGCTGTTGTACAAACTTTGTTTGGCAGTTGAGTGCGAAACTACTTTTTCGTGACAGATATTTCGAAACTCAGCAATCGGTCGCTTAACTCCATCCGATGTCAGAATGTAATCGCCTAAGTAGCTGTAGCGGTCTTGTTTGGGTTCGAGCGCCGCATAAATACCGCTATGTGTTGTATATTCGGGGAGACGGATTTTGGAAAAAAGATCAACCAGCGCCCCCGAAAGGTCAAGCCCCTTTTGCAATTCTGTATTGATTTGCAGTAATTCAGCTTTTTTTGGAATTCGTCCAAAACCACCGACTATAGCATTAATGGGGTGGATGGCTCTACCGCCGATTAGCTCTTGGATTGCGTTGCCTAATTTTTTTAAGTTTAACGCAACGGTTACTTCAGCCGGATAATCTTTTGCCATTGTAAGAGGACCATCGTAACCCAATAAATCGGGCAGGACTAAACAACCGAGATGGAGAGCGTGACTCTCGATTGCTTCGCCGTGTAGTAACAACGCTCTCAGGATTTCTGTTCGTTGTGTAACTTTTATACCGAGTGCATTTTCGCTTGCCATTTGAGAAGTTAAAGTATGTCCTGCGGAACAGATGCCGCACACCCGCGAAACGATTGCAGATATTTCGGTAAATTTTTTTCCGACAATCAGCATTTCGTAAAAACGTGAACCTTCGAATATATCCATATTAACACGTGTAACTTTACCGTTTTCGATTTCAACTTCAATTCCGCCGTGTCCTTCCACTCTTCCTAAATGCGGGATTGATATTAATCTATCTTTTTCCATTCATTTCTCCATTTATTTTTCGGCTAACAATTTATCGGGAATCCAGGCAGGTGCAGCATACATTGCCATTTTTTGTTCGATATCATTTTTAGTTATTCCATGAGTTTTAAACATTGTAACATTTGCATCGTAGTGAGCTTCCTCTATCGGTCCGTGGCATCCACCGCAAGGTATGTTGTGGCTTGGACATCTTGCATCACAACCTGAAAGTGTGAGAGCGCCGCAGCAAACCTCGCCTTGTTCAATTACGAGGCAGGCGTTTTCGCGCATCTTGCATTCGCTGCAAACTGAAAATTGTAATATCTCGGGTAGGTTACCCCGCAGCAGTGAAGTTACAACTTGTAAAAACTGATTCTTCTCAATCGGGCAACCGGGGAGTTGAATATCTACTTTTACAAATGATTTTACAGGAAGGGCTGGCATCGAATCAACGACATTAATTTCTTCGCCATAAACTTCTTTTTTAAGAACATCTCTCGGAATCTGATTTTTCATCGCAGCAACTCCGCCCCATACCGCACAAGTTCCAAGAGCAACCAACAATTTACTTCGCTTACGAATTGCGTGTAGCGCTTCAAGGTCGCGCGACTGAGCTACTACACCTTCAACAAAAGCGATATCTAATAGAGTTGTATTATCATTATTTGTTTGAGCCATTTCCCAATCGCGTATGTCCAAAGCGTTTGCTAAATGGATTAATTCGTCTTCGCAATTCAGGATTGCCAATTGATCGCCGGCGCAGGATGTTAATCCAAATATTCCAATTTTAGGTTTGTTCATCTCCATAGTCGTTCCTATTTTAAAATTCAATTAACTCGGGCATATTGACGATGTCCCAGTAGCTGAATATCGGACCGTCTATACAAGTGTATTTATAACCAATAGCACAATGTCCGCACTTCCCGACACCACACTCCATTCGCCGTTCTAGGGACATTAAAATGTGGTCTTTAGAAAAGTTAAGTTTCAACAATTTATCTAGGACAAATTTATAAAAGATGGGCGGACCGCAAACAGCCGCATAAGTATTCGGTACATTCAAATCTTTTACGTATTGAAACAATTCTGTTACCATACCTATTTTACCGCGCCACGGATGAGCGCCCGGATATTGATATGCTTGTTCAACAGTCAACAGACACTCGATGTCTGTTCGACGCATCAGCGATTCCATTTCATCTCGAAATAAAACATCATCAGGAGACTTTGTTCCATACAATAAAACAACACGATTAAACTGGCTGCGGTTATCGAGTATATAATTCATTAGCGAACGCAGTGGCGCCATTCCGAGTCCACCGGCAATAATTAAAACATCGTGTCCCTTCATTTCTTCGACCGGATAACCGTTACCATAAGGGCCACGAATTCCGACCAACGAATTTTCAGGTAAATTATAGAGTGCGTTCGTTACGCGACCCATCCGGCGTATACACATTTCGAGAACCCCTTTACGAGTAGGGGTTGAACTGATTGAAATGGGAGCTTCCCCCGTTCCGATGACTGTGATTTCAGCGAATTGTCCAGGTCTGTATAAAAATTTGTCGTTTAATGCAGGGTCTTCAAACCGAAATAAAAACATGAAATTATCTTCGACCATAGGAATTACACGAACGAGCCGTGCGAGGTCGGGCAACATTACGTTCGTTGCACGTGCATTTGTTGAATAATTTAAATGAGAATGACGATCCATTATGCTTCTCCTCTGACTTTGTTAAACACTTCGACGACATGAATTTTTGTCGGACAGTATTGAATGCATCTGCCGCAACCTGTGCAGCTAGGTTTTCCGTATTGCGATACAAAACCGTTTTGTTTATCATAATACCGGTTTCGGACACGGTCGGCACGATTCACACGGAAATTATGTCCCCCCGCAACAACAGCATAATCTTTAAACAAACACGAATCCCATTGACGAACTCTCTGTCCGCTGTCGGTTATTAAATTTTTTATATCATAAACATTGAAACAAGAACAAGTTGGGCATACCATCGAACAACTGCCGCAGCATAAACATTTTTTCCCCAATTCTTCCCATACTTCGCTTTCGCGTTGCAGCTCGAGTATGTAAGGTAAATCGGATGTATCTAAACTTAGTGTGAACCTGTTTTTCCTCTCCTTGCGGATTTTTAAATATTCGTTAGTATCTTTCGTTGTTACTTCTGTTAATAGATGTTTAAGGTCGGTCGATATATCGTCGCCGATACTTGAACCAACAGTCAGTAAGTAGGAAGATTTTAGTTCGGATAAGAAAAGATCGAAGCCGTCCTCGGTGGCATCGGTAGCCATCGAACGGCAAAAACACTTATCATCGGGCATGCAGCTCAGACCGATTATCAGAACATTTTTCCGGCGTGCGAAATAATATTTATCTGGATAATTCGTTCCGAAAACAATATCCAATATTTTTAAACCGTGAATATCGCAGGGGTGCAATCCAAATAAAACAATTTTTTTATCCGAGTCTTCAATCACCTCAGTGAAGCCTTTCGTGCTGCTACAGTCGAAGAGTGTATCTTTCGGTTTGAAAAAATATTTTTTAGGTGGGTTGATAGTTCGTAAATAATCCATGGCTATCTCTGAAGTATTTTCCATCGGACCGAAGACGAACGATTGGCTACTTTTTTTCTTCGGAACATGCACTTCCCCGTAGTTTTGCAGTCCTTCCATAAAAAGCTTGAAATTCGTTTTGGGTAATTTTAATATTTTCATCTCATTTATCTGTTTTGTTAATGAAAACTTTTATCCGAATAATTTCAATATATATGCCAAGTGGATTACATTCTAATTCACTCAATTTCAAGGGTTTAGAGAAAAATATATAATAATTTTGGAAACAATTAGGAAGATTAATTTCAATATTGAGAATAAGTAGGGATTTTAAACATTTTCTCCCCTGTATAAAAATAATATTCTTATTCTATTTCAGAATGCTCGGCGCTTATGCTCGCACTGAAATATTGTAAGAATTCTTTCATTCGATCTCGCGTTGAAATCGATAGCTCTTCCGAGAAATCAAAACTATAAGCGGGTATGTGGAACAGAATTATTTCACTCGGGACGCTGCCGTATAAATTTAAACATGTATTAAGCAGAATCTGAGGCGATACAATGTGTGTGTTAATTCCGACTGTTGATACCTTAGGTTGAAGATTGATTTGAGTAACCTCACTGACATCGATACTTGCATCTATAAAATATACAGCATCGTAATATGAAATCGTCTCCGTTAAATCGGGAGTTAATTGGTGGAGCGATATAAAATCAAATTGAGGATAATTATTTTTCAGGATACCAACAGCGGCAATTCCTGCGCCGTCGTCTCCACGTAATGTATTACCATAACCGATTACTAAAGTTTTTTTCATCTTTTAACTTCATCAATTAAATTATTTTCTACATCAAACAACTGAACCTGCAAAGGCATTTTTCCTAACAAATGTGTGCTGCACGATAAGCACGGGTCGAAACATCTAATACCCGCTTCAATCCTATTTAGCATACCTTCAGTAATTTTTGACCCGTCTAAATACTGGATAGCAAGTTGCCTGACAGTTCGGTTCATTGCTAAATTATTTTGAGCAGTAGCAATTAGCATATTTACTTTTTGAATAACTCCATCGCTGTTAACCCAGTAATGATGAAAAAGAGTGCCACGGGGGGCTTCGGAAAAACCAACACCTTCTTCACGATTTACCATAGCTTTAGCCCGGATGTTGTTGCCCATTAATATCGGATCATTCAAGAGGTTTTCAATTTTTTCTATTGAAAAAAGAATTTCGATAAGGCGTGCGTAGTGATAATAAAAAGAATTGTAGACAGTCCCCGAATCGCCTGCAATAGATTTGAAAACTTTCCGCTCGGCTTCGGCAAGTGGAGTGTCGATGTAATCGCAGATATTCACACGGGCAAGCGGTCCAACCCGGAACATTCCTTTTGGATATCCTAAGGGTTTATAGTAAGGAAATTTAAGATACGACCATGTTTCAGAAATTTCGCCAAAGTATTCGTTATACAATTTTGGATTTAATTTATCAGCAATAATATTTCCATCGCTGTCCATTACCCGCAGTTTACCGTCATAATATTCTAACGCACCATCATCCGCAACCAACCCAATAAATAGAGACCTAAAATTTCCGAAATTCGGTATATCTTTCTGAAATTTTTTATGAATACTTTTTAAGGTTTTGAGAGCTTCTAAACTTGTTTGTTTAGCTTCGGGAATCCAGCTTAATAAGTAATCTTTTTTAGAAACATCGAACTTTTCACGCACACCGCCGGCCACCGTCCACGGAGTATGAATTTTCCGTCCGCCTAAAATTTCGATTATCTCCTGCCCAAACTTTCGGAGTCTTATTCCCCGCCTTGCAAAGTTCTTCTGTTCTTCCATCAATCCGAAAATATTTCGTTTCATCGGATCGGAGTCGAACCCCAACAAAAAATCAGGAGACGAGAGATGGAAGAAACTGAGTGCATGCGATTGTGCCCACTGTGCAAGTGTTAACAAACGCCGTAGTTTCTCTGCAGTTTCGGGTATTGCAATAGCTAAGATGTCGTCGCCCGCTTTGGCTGAAGTTACAAGATGACTTGCCGGACATATTCCACATATACGTGAAGTAATACCGGGCATTTCCCACATCAGCCGGCCTTCACAAAATTTTTCAAAACCTCGGAATTCATCTACATGGAAACGTGCATCGCTGACATTATTTTTATCATCAAGGTGTACGGTTATTTTCGCATGACCCTCGATCCTCGAAACCGGTTTTATTGTAATTATATTAGCCATAATTCTTAACCATACCTTAAATAGATTGTTGAAAACACTGGTAATCGTCCTTCTAAAAGTTCGTTCACCGCAAACCAGATTTGATCGGCTGTAGGGGGACAGCCGTGTATGAAAGCATCGACTTTAATAATTTCGTGAAGAGGACGGGCATAGGGGAGCATTTTTGCTATCGTGTTATAATCGTTTGGAACGACTCCTGCACTTTCAGCTAATTCGATATACGAGCGATTCAAGATTTCAGAGCTGCTAAATCGGTTACGCATTGCAGTTACATTTCCCATTACTGCACAATCGCCAAACGACACAACGAACTTTGAATTCCTTCGTATTAAATGTGCAAAATGTTCATCTTCGTCTTTTGATACCGCCCCCTCAACGAGTGCAACATCCACATCTTCAGGGAAATTTTTTATATCAATTATCGGAGAGAAGACGAGTTCCATTTTATCGGCAAGGTCTATCAGGCGCTCATCGAGATCAAGGAACGACATGTGACATCCCGAACAACCCGTTAACCATACTGTTGCTACTTTTGGTTTCATAATTAATCCTCTTCGATATTAATCCATTCGCGTTTCTGGCGCGCCGTTACAATGTATTTTAAAAACTCCGGACGTTTTTCCATTTCAGCGATAGTCGATCCTTTCTCGAATAACGCAGCAGTAGGACAAACGAAAACACATTTGCCGCACCCGGTACAGGTTTTCGATTTTCCCCACGGTTGATTCAAGTCTGAAATTATTTCACAATCTATTCCTCTGCCAGCTATATCCCAAGTATGCGCCCCCTCTACTTCGTGACAAACGCGAACACATCTTGTGCACAACACACATCTATTGCGGTCGTTTACGTAGTCTTTATGTGTCGCATCCAAATCTTTCTTAGGATATAAGTAAGGAAAGCGGACGTAAACTAATCCGACCTCGTAAGCCAAGTCCTGTAATTCGCAGTTGTTGTTAGCTACACACACTGCACACGAATGATTTCCTTCGGATGCGAGCAGTTCAATAACCATCCGACGATATTTTTTTAAACGCTCAGTGTCGGTGCGAACTACCATTCCCTCCTGAGGTTTAGTAGAACAAGCAGTCGAAAGCTTCGCCTGTCCTTCGATTTCTACAACACATAAACGACAGGCACCGATATCTGATAAACCTTCTAAATGACAAAGTGTTGGAATATTGATGCCGTGCTGGCGAGCAATATCGAGAATTGTTTCATCGTCTTTGCCGCTTAATTGTTCTCCGTTAATTGTAAGTGTCAAAATTGGCATAATTGGTTTTTACCTCATTTCTCTTTTGATATTTCTTCGGATGGAACATAATTCTCGACGGGCTTTAATAATTTTTCATACTCATCTCTAAAATATCGGAGAGTAGAAAAAACCGGATTTGGTGCCGATTGGCCTAGCCCGCAGAGACTTGTATCTTTCACCATTGCACAGAGTTCTTCGAGTAGTAGGACATCTTCGATAGTAGCCGACTCTTTTGAAATTTTATCAAGCAGCGAATGGATATGCTTTGTACCTACTCTGCACGGAATACATTTCCCGCACGATTCATCTACACTGAATTCCATAAAATATTTTGCCACATCAACCATTTTTGAAGTCGAATCCATAACTATCATACCGCCGCTCCCCATCATCGAGCCAACTGTTGCGAGGGCTTCGTAGTCAACTGAAATATCCAAATGTTCTGCTGGTATGCATCCGCCGGAAGGACCTCCGGTTTGGACCGCCTTGAATTCAGTACCGTCGGGTGTGCCGCCGCCAATATCGAAAACAATTTTCCGAAGTTGTATCCCCATCGGAACTTCAATCAAACCTGTATTTCTAATTTGCCCTGCCAGAGCGAATACTTTTGTGCCCGGACTTTTTGGAGTTCCGATTTTCGAGAACCATTCGCTTCCTCTGATAATAATCGGAGCGATGTTTGCAAAGGTTTCGACATTGTTAATTAATGTAGGCATTCCCCACAAACCTTTTTCGGATGGATAAGGGGGGCGAGGACGTGGACGGCCTCTGCGTCCCTCGATTGATCTCAGTAGCGCAGTTTCTTCGCCGCAAACAAAAGCGCCGGCTCCTATACGCAAATCAACTCTGAAATTAAAATTCGATTCAAAAATCCTGTTTCCTAAAAGTCCTAACCGTTCAGCTTGTTTGATTGCTGTTTTTAATCTTTCAATCGCAAGAGGGTATTCAGCCCGGACATATACATAACCCTGACTCGCACCAACGGCATAGCCTGCAATCGCCATACCTTCTAAAATTCGATGAGGGTCGCCTTCTAAAATACTGCGATCCATAAATGCACCGGGGTCGCCTTCGTCTGCGTTACAGACTACAAATTTTTTGTCGCTCACCGCTTTACTAACAATCCCCCATTTCAATCCTGTGGGATAACCGGCACCACCCCTTCCGCGCAAACCACTTTTCCGTATCTCTTCAATAACTTCTTCAGGTTTTTGTTCGCTTAATACTTTCGCTAACGCTTCGTACCCATCAGCTGCAATATACTCTTCGATGCTGTCGGCATAAATCTCGCCACAGTTTTCAAGCACAACCTTTTGCTGACTGGCAAAGAACAAATGTGAAGGTTCAATTATATTTTCTTTTACCGGTTGTTGGTTGATGAGATGACCGCGAACGATTTTTTTAACAGTCTCTGCATCAACTTTCTTGTATAAAGTTCCGTCGGGTAAAATTTTGACTAGAGGACCTTCGCCGCATAAGCCCATACAACCCGTTCCAACTAATTCACATTTTTTTTCGAACGAATTTTCTTTTAATGCCTCCTTAAAAATATCTTTTAGTGCATTGCTACCGCACGAAACGCAACCCGCTGCCGAACAGAATAAAATACGATACTTGAATTTCTGCTGGCGGGCTTTCTCTTTTTGCGACAACTCTTTTAATTCTTCTACGGTCAATTTGTAATTTCCTCCTTACTATTAATCCATTTATCAACACGCGCCACTGAATCCGAAGCGTTTAATTTTCCGACCACTTGTTCGTCGAGGACTGCAACAGGCGCCAAGCCGCACGAACCTACACACCGAGCAGATATCAAAGATACTTTTTTGTCGGGAGTCGTTTCTCCAAATTTTATATTGCATCTGCATTCAAGCGCCTTCTGAATTTCATCTGCGCCTTTAACATAGCACGCAGTTCCAGTGCACAAGACGAATGTATGTTCGCCGATAGGTTTTAACCGAAAGTAATGATAAAAGGTTGCAACTCCATAAATCCTACTCGGCGGTATCTTCAATTTACGGGCAATGTAAACTAAAAGTTCATCCTCAAGATATCCAAAAATGCCCTGTGCGGCATGAAGCACTTCGATTAAAGCATCCCCTTTATTCTGATGTTTAGTTATTGCACGGTCGAGTAACTTGAATCTTGGATCGATTGAGGTTTGTTCAATCGTTTTTGTATTTATTTCCATTCCAATATTTACTTTTCCTTTTTTTAACACTTATATATTCCAATTGATGTGCCATTAAAAATAACTTAAATACAACTTAAATTCAACTTAAAATCCACATTTTAAAATCTTTATTTTTGAAGGAATAAAAAAAATATATTTATTTTTTGCAGTTTTGATATTGCCGTTGTTTTTTTATTCATTGTTTTATATGTTACAGACAAATAAACGATAGAGTTAAAAAATTATGGATATTTTAGATAATAGAATTGAATCGTACTTGAATGATGTAATACCGGAACGAGACAGTGTATTAACTGCGATGGAAGAATATGCGACTCAAAATAATTTTCCTATAGTTGGACCGCTCGTGGGGAGATTGTTGTACGTTTTGACCTATGCGACAAAAGCTAAAAGAGTTTTAGAGTTAGGTTCCGGTTTCGGATACTCAGCATACTGGTTTGCAAAAGGGGTTGGAAATGATGGAATTGTTTTATGTTCCGACAAAAATCCTGAGAACGAAAAAAAGGCGAAAGCATATTTTAAGAGGGGCAAAATTTCAGACCGGATGCAATTTCATACTAGTGATGCCCTTTCGGTTTTCGATTTTACAGAGGGTGTGTTCGATATTATTTTTAACGATGTAGATAAAGAATTGTATCCGAAAGTTATTAAAAAAGCAATTCCGAGATTAAAAAAAGGGGGATTGTTGATAAGCGATCACGCATTATGGAAAGGAAAAGTTTTAGATAAAAATCCGGATACCGCTACTGCCGGAGTGCTTACATATACACGACTTGCATATTCGTCGCGCGAATTGTTCAACACAATAATACCGCTACGAGATGGAGTGATTGTAAGTGTAAAGTTGTGAGAGTATGTGAAGATGGTGCTGAGAATTTTTCGATAACAAAAATAAAAAACAGAATTTTGAACGATGAATCGGATGGTTGAATACTCTTAGCATCGTTGATGATACTTTTTTCGATGGTCGTTAACGTTGTATGGTGAGCCCGCTTAAACATCCAGCCTGGCATCCGTGTCGCAGGCGAGTCGAACCAAACAGTAATTCGTGCTAATAAAGCATTCATTATTCATTGTTCCCCTTTCGACATTTAGAATATTTTAGAGAAAAATTGTATATTGGGAACGAAATTAATTCCACAATCAGAAAATAGTTTAATATGTTAGAATTTTTAGATGGAAACGAAGCGGTATCGCGTGCCGCAGTTGATGCCGGCTGTAAATATTTTGCCGGCTATCCCATAACCCCTGCCACACAAATTTTATTAGAAATGATGCGATTAATGCCTGCTAACGACGGCTTCGCAATTCAAGCTGAAGACGAAATTGCATCCATCGGATTTTGTATCGGCGCTTCAATGGCCGGCAAAAAATCTATGACAGCTACGAGCGGACCGGGGCTTTCGCTATACAGTGAGAACATAGGACTTGCAATTATGGGCGAAACTCCACTCGTTATTGTGGATGTTCAACGGCACGGACCTGCAACGGGCAGCGCCACGAAAGACGGTGCAAGCGACATTCAATTCGTCCGTTGGGGAACATCCGGCGGATATCCAATCGTAGCTTTATCTCCTTCATCAATCAGCGAAGCATATACTTACACCCGTTATTCATTCAACATCGCCGAAGTTTTTCGCTCGCCCGTTTTCCTGATGTCGTCAAAAGAAATTGCGATTACGCGAGAACGTGTTGACTGGTTGTCGATTGAAAAACCTAAAATCATCGATCGCGTAAAATTTGATGGCAACGGAATATTTCTCCCGTTCAACTTCGAAAAACCTGATGACATTCCTGCTTTTTTAGAATACGGTAAAGACCACATCGTACGTTATACTACATCCACTCACGGTAAAGATGGCGAGCTGCTTTCTACACCGGAAAAAATTCAAGAAATGATGAACCATCTGAATAATAAGATTGATGAAGATAAAGTTTGCAAATATTTTCCACACGCAGTAATCGCAGATGCGACCGAAGCCGACACCGTTGTTATTGCGTACGGAATTACCTACCGGAGTGCTCTTGAGGCTGTTACAAGCGCCCAAAATCAAGGCAAAAATGTTAAATTGATTAAAATCGGTTTGCTTTGGCCCTGTCCTGAAAAAAGAATTATGAAGGCAATCGGGAATGCCAAAACAGTTATAATCCCCGAGATGAATAATGGGCATTATGCTTTGGAAATCGAGAGGATAGTGAAAGACAAAAAAGTAATTAGAATTAACCGAATGGATACAAAATTAATATCGCCCCAACAAATTTTAGAAGAAATAAGGTAATTATGTCGAAGATAAAAGAAGGATATTTTTTACGCCCAGAATTTAATTTTCCATTTTGCCCCGGCTGTGGGCATACGAATCTATTAGTTTTTTTAGATACTGCAATGGGAAAACTGAACTTAGACCCAAAAAAAACCGTAATAGTAACAGACATAGGTTGCATCGGATTATCTGACCGTTTTTTTAATGTGAATGCTTTCCACGGTCTTCACGGACGCTCGATTACATACGCAAGCGGAATTAAAATGGCAAACCCTGAACTTACAGTTATCACTTTGATGGGCGATGGTGGCTTGGGTATCGGCGGCGCTCATTTTTTAAACGCAGCAAAACGAAACATCGATATTACGGTTATCGTTGCAAATAATTTTAATTTCGGAATGACTGGCGGCGAGCATTCAGTTACAACTCCGTTTGGCGGTAAAACTTCTTCCACATTTCTTGGAAATATTGAACATCCCCTCGATGCCTGCGAAATTGTAAAAGCTGTAAACGGCGGTTTCGCTGCACGGACTACCGTGTTCGATAAAGATGTTACCGAAATTTTAATGGAAGCCATTAAATTCAAAGGATTTTCACTAGTAGATTGTTGGGAATATTGCACTGCCTATTATGTCCCTCGCAACAAATTCAACAAAGCCGAAATGATGAATCTGCTCGACCATTATAAATTTAAGAGTGGAATCGTACACAAAAACGAACGACCTGAGTATATTCAAAACTACAAAGATAATTATGTAACGGGTTCGAAAAAATTATTCCAAAAAGGAAAAACCTACCTTACCGTTGAATATCAAAATAACATTAAACAACAAACAGGCGTTATAGTAGCAGGTGCGGCGGGACAAAAAATAAAATCGAGCGCTACAATTTTCGGAAATGCCGCTCTGATTTCTGGTCTTTATGCAACCCAAAAGGACGACTACCCCATCACAGTTATGACGGGCCACTCAGTATCAGAATTAATTTTTAACAATTCCGATATTAACTACTCAGAGATCACGAATCCTGATTATCTCATTATCATTGATATCGAAGGTTTAAATAAGGTAAAGCATCTCATACCGAAATTAAAAAACAGTCAATTAATCATAATTGATACTTCCTTGAAAGATAAGCTTCCTCCGACAGAAGCAAAAGTAGTTTCATTCTCATTCCAGAAAACTGCGCTGTCGTTTGATAAAGGTTCGATTGCAATTTTAGCACTAACTACTTTTTTGGGATACACGAAGATTTTTCCTGTCGATTCGTTGAAGCAGGCTGTCGAAAAAACACAAAAAGATGAAATTGCCAGGCTGAATTACAGGGCAATCGAAGAAGGTCTGAAATTGTTGGCTGGAACCGACGCGTCAGTGTTTAATTAGGCAAGTGGATCGATAAGTTCACCACAAGTTCACTAGAAACTTTAATTCTCTGCCACGTGTGGAGGTCTTACAGGCTGCCGCTGAATTTGTTCCTTGCGTGCTCTATTTTCAAATTCAATTCTGAATTTTTTAATTACACTTTGTACGGGCCAAGCGGCAGCATCGCCCAGAGCGCAAATCGTGTTGCCTTCTATATTGTTCGCAACATCGAGTAACAAATCAACATCGTTCATTGTTCCGTTCCCAGCAACAAATCTCTCTAATATTTTTTCCATCCAACCGCATCCTTCGCGGCAGGGGGTGCATTGTCCGCACGATTCGTGGTGATAAAAATGAACGAGTCTTTTCAAAACCTTCATCACATCCGTATCCTCGTCCATCACAATAACACCACCTGTACCAATAGCAGTGCCGGCAGCTTTGAGAGATTCTAAATCCATCCGAACTCCGTCTAATTCGTTACTTAATAACCAGGGAACAGAGGAACCACCAGGAATAACTGCTTTTAGATTTTTACCATCTCTAATTCCATGAGCATACTTATAAATTAAATCTGTGAGCAGCACGCCTGAGGGGAGTTCATAAACGCCGGGTTTGTTCACGTGGCCGCTAACTCCGAACAAAATAGTACCGGGATGCTTCGGGTCGCCGATTTTTGAAAACCAGTCTCCACCGTTTAGAATTATCGAAGGGACGCAAGAAAGAGTTTCGATATTATTTACATTTGTTGGATTTCCCCATAATCCAGATTGAGCCGGGAACGGTGGCTTGACACGTGGGTAGCCGCGTTCGCCCTCTATAGAATTCATTAGCGAAGATTCTTCACCGCAGATATAGGCGCCCGCACCCCGATGGATATAAACATCGGTGCTAAAATTTGTTCCTAAAATATTTTGCCCGATGTAATTTTTGTTGTAAGCTTCGTCAATCGCGTGTTGTAGTATATCTATCCACTTTTTGTATTCACCGCGAATGTAAACATAGGTTGCATTAATGCCCATAGCATAACTTGCTATCAGGCATCCTTCAATAAATAGGTGAGGATTGAATTCAAATATTTGTCTGTCTTTAAAAGTACCCGGTTCCCCTTCGTCGCCGTTAGCACAAAGATATTTTGGTTTATCGTTCGACTTGGGCATAAAGCTCCACTTCAATCCAGTCGGAAATGCAGCCCCGCCACGTCCGCGCAGACCGGATTTTTTTACCTCATCAATAACTTCGTCGGGCTTCATTCCAAATACTTTCCTGAAAGCCGCATAACCATTATTCGCTTCGTAGATTGCGATTCTGTGAAGGTTAGGAATTTCTGGGAGCAATATCTTAATATTGGATTCTGACATAGCATTATTTTATTTTTGAAATAATATCATCTATATTTTCGAGTGTGAGATTCTCAAAATAATCGTCATTGATTTGCATTGCAGGGGCGGTTCCACAAGAACCTAAACACTCAACTTCGGAAACTGTAAAATTTCCATCTTTACTAATCTCGCCCTTCGACACATCTAATTTCTTACATAGATGAGCGACGAGTTTTTCGGAACCTAGGAGCTGACAGGAAATATTTGTGCAGACTTGAATATGAAATTTACCCACCGGCTTTTTATTATACATCGTATAAAACGAAGCCACTCCGTAAACATGGTTGTAAGGAATGTTCAGCAAAACTGAAATATATTTCATAGATGCTTCCGACACCCATCCGAATTGTTCCTGAGCCATCCACAATGCCGGCAGTGTTAACGATTTAGTATTCGGATATCGCGCTTTTAATGTGTCTATCTTTTTTAAATTTTCTTCTGTAAACATTTTACTTGTCTGCTTCTCCCATAACCGGGTCGATGCTGCCAATAATAGCTACAACATCAGAAATAAGATGTCCTTTCAACAAAACCGGTAATGCTTGTATATTAATAAATGATGGTGAATGAATTTTTAAACGCCACGGTGCACCCTCTCCAAGGCTTGATATATAAAATCCTAATTCGCCCTTTGAATTTTCGATCGCCTGATAAACTTCACCGACCGGTGGATTGATTCCAAAATTAATGAGCATGAAATCGTGTATAAGTTCTTCCATCTTACCATAAATTCGTTCTTTCGATGGTAAAACTTTTTTTGGCAGCGCTGCATTAACAGGACCCTTTGGAATTTTTTCAAGTGCCTGACGAATTATTTTCACACTCTGTTTCATTTCTTCCATACGAATATAAAACCGGGCTAAGGCATCGCCATCATTATAAGTCGGAATTTCAAAATCGAATTCATCGTAGATAAGATACGGCTCGTCTCGCCTTAAGTCGTGAGCCACACCCGTAGCCCGAAGGTTAGGGCCGGTTAGCCCCAATGCGATTGCGTCGTGTTTAGAAATTACTCCTACACCTTCACACCTTTGTATAAAGATACGGTTTTTAAAGAGTAACCGTTCAACGTCTTGAATTTTTTCGGGGAATTGATCAAGGAAAT
The DNA here is from genome assembly GCA_037443545.1 of Ignavibacteriales bacterium. Classification (GTDB taxonomy): domain Bacteria; phylum Bacteroidota; class Ignavibacteria; order UBA10030; family BY39; genus JASEGV01. The sequence goes on from JBBIOD010000011.1 coordinate 17,232, forward strand.
TTTTCAGCATTGCGATGGCTTCATCCGAGATATCCTGAGCCAACCCGCCGATACGTGTATAACTTGTAGTGAACCGAACACCTGTAAAAACATCTTGTATGTCTTGAAGTTTTTCTCTTTCTCTGAAACCCCATAACAACACTGTAAGAGCTCCTACGTCCATTGCGGTTGAACCCATCGCTACGAGATGCGACATAATTCGAGCCATTTCACATATAATAACGCGAATAAACTGTGCTCTACGCGGAACTTCAATACCGGCTAATTTTTCAACTGCTAAAACATAGGCAACATTGTTTGATAGTGGCGACAGATAGTCCAACCTGTCGGTATGCGGAATATATTCGTGATATGTCATATTCTCCGCAAGTTTTTCGTAACCACGGTGCAGATATCCGACTTCCGGCACTGTGCTAAGAATTGTTTCGCCATCGAGCCGAATCAGTAAACGCAACACGCCGTGAGTAGCAGGATGTTGAGGCCCCATATTAAGGATCATATCATTTTCGAGCGGGTCATCAAAATTTACGCTCACATCCTGATTCTCGAGGGCTCGAAGTATTTTACTTTTTGTATCCATACTATAAATAATTTATTTTCGTGGTAGTGGAATTGATCCGGGTACACCCATCAATGGAAATTCTTTTCTTAGAGGAAAATACTCGAAATCCTCAGGCATATAAATTCTACGCAAATCGGGATGGCCTTCGAATATGATTCCGAAAAAGTCGTACACTTCGCGCTCGGGCCAATTTACACCGGGCCATATATCGACGACGGATGGAACACGCAAATCCGATTCTTGCAGCTTTGTTTTTAATAGAAACCTGAAATTGTTTTTGATTGAATAAAGATTGTAAACTACTTCGAACCTAAAATCGGGTCTTTGATAATCAACACCGACTACATCTTTGCACATATCGAAAGAGAGATCGAAATCAACCCGAAGAAAGTTACAAATTTCTTTTAATTTTTCTCTGTATACTGTAATAGTAAGAGTACCTTGAAACTCGACTACAGATTCGATACTCGTTCCGTAGTTCTCGTTTAATTTTTCGATTAGCTTTTGTCTGATGTTTTTCATTTTTCGCCCCGGACAATTTTTTTCTGTAATTCGATTAGTGCATTTAACACATTTTCAGGACGGGGTGGGCAACCAGCTACATAAATATCTACCGGTATAAATAAATCGATACCTTGGACAACAGAATATGTTCTGTACATACCGCCCGATGATGCACAAGCTCCCATCGACATCACCCATTTGGGTTCGGGCATTTGGTCGTAAATTTTGCGCACAACTTTTGCCATCTTATAAGTTACTGTCCCGGCAACGATCATTAAATCGGATTGGCGCGGTGAGAAGCGAAACACCTCAGAACCAAAACGGGATACGTCAAAACGAGGTCCGGCGAACGACATCATCTCAATAGCACAACACGAAATCCCCATCGGCATGGGCCATAGCGAATTCGTGCGCGACCAACTCAGCAACGCATCTAATTTTGTTGTTAGAAAACCATCTTTATCCATTAGTCCCATTTTAAAGCGCCTTTCTTCCAAATGTAATAATATCCAATCATCAAAATAAAAAGAAACACAAACATCTCAATGAAACCTACTATTCCTAACTGGCGAAAATTAACTGCCCAAGGATACATGAACACAATTTCAATGTCGAAAATTATGAACAACATAGCTACGAGAAAAAATTTTACAGAGAAGCGTTCGTGAGCTGTTCGAACCGGCTCCATTCCGCTCTCATATGTTGTCTGTTTTTCTTCGGTAGATTTTTTTGGACCGAACCACTCGTTCACTCTTGTCATAACTAATGCGAAGACCGTAGCGAAGCCGAGAATTATTGCCAATGGGATGTAGTTTTCAATCATATTCGTTTTTCTAATAATTTGGATCAAATTTATTGAAATTAAACAAGAAAATCAAACTTATTTATTTTTTGAATAAAAACATGAGTTTGAATCCTTTCTGATTCAACTGCATCTAAATAAATGAACACAAAAAAGAAAGGTTTCAACGATGCCTAAAAATGTAGGAAGTATAGATCGAGTTTTAAGACTCATATTAGGTTTAGTATTATTAGGAATGTATTTCTTCGGGCCACAGACAACTTGGGGACTATTAGGTCTGGTTCCAATTTTCACCGCATTCATCAGTTGGTGTCCTGTTTATGTCCCTTTTAAAATATCAACTTTAAAAAAAAATAACATTAAGAGAAAGTAATCAATTATGAATAAAAATATAGTAACAGCAACAGACCAAAATTTTCAAAAAGAAGTTTTACAATCTGAATTACCGGTGCTTGTAGATTTTTGGGCGCCGTGGTGCGGACCCTGCCGTATGGTAGCTCCCGTGATCGAACAATTAGCCGACGAGTATGCAGGCAAATTTAAAATTGCAAAATTAAACACTGATGAAAACCAAGCGACAGCATCAAGTTACGGTATTATGAGTATTCCGACATTAGGAATCTTTTTAAATGGCAAATTAGTGGATGGTGTTATAGGAGCTGTGTCAAAGAATGTGTTAGCCGGAAAATTAGATGAGTTCGTTTCAAAAGCAAAAATTACTGAAAACTAAACGGAGTTGACAATGAATAATCATCGCAAACTTTACGGCAATCTGCATTTTCACCGGCGGTTGCACTTTTCGCCTGCTCAAGAATTACTGCATCGACTTTATCCGGATTTGCCCGATTATAATTATGCCGACACCGCCGGAAATAAAATTGATGCCGATTGGATTCCCGATGTGGATATTTCGGAAAATAGCAATTCACTCAATATTAATATCGATTTACCCGGCGTCGAAAAAGAAAACTTAACTCTAAAAATTGAAAATAACGCGGTCGTTCTACAAGGTGAAAGGCATTCAGAATTTACAGAAAAAACTGACCGTAATTATTGCTGCGAACGAAAATATGGAAAGTTTATTCGATACATTGAACTCCCCAAGACGGTAGATCTAGGCAGCGTAAACTCCGAACTAAAAAACGGTGTTTTAAAAATTACATTCATGAATAACAGCAAAAATATAGATATTTTATAATTATGAATATTTTTGTAAATTGATAACGGAATGATATGACAATTTTAAAAGTAAAAGGTCGACAAGCCGGTGCATATTCAAGTTTTTGTGACGCCAACTTGTCCGTACTGTCCCCCGGCTGTTCTTATGGGACATGCATTGGCGTTGTTGAACGACAATATCAGAACAGATATGATTGAAACTACTGAATTCCCTCACATCGCCAACAAGTATAACGTTCGTGGCGTCCCTCGAATTGTAATTAACGAAGACCACCACTTCGAAGGTGCATTGCCCGAAGAGCAATACGTTGACGAGGTTTTACACTTATTCGAATCACATACATTACAAAATTAATAGGAGTAATAAAAATGAAATCAATTTTTGTTTATATAGTATTAACCGCCTCACTCTTTTTCTTCACAGCATTCGCAAACAACAAGGTTGCTCCCAACTTTGATTTGACCGATTTGAATGGTAAGCAAGTGAAATTATCCGATTATAGAGGTAAAGTTGTGTTTTTAAATTTCTGGGCAACTTGGTGTCCCCCCTGCAAAAAAGAAATCCCTGATTTCGTCGAGTTGCAAAAGAAATATTCGAATCAAAGTTTCACTTTCATCGGCATAGCCCTCGACGATTATCAAAGCGTTGTTCGATTTGTAAAGGATAATAAGATAAACTATCCCGTTGTAATTGGGGATGAAGCTTTGGTTAAAAAATACGGTAACATACGCGGTATTCCAACATCGTTTTTAATTGGTAAGGATGGTAAAATAGTACAGCGCTACGAAGGTTTCCGCACGAAGGAAGTGTTCGAAAAAGATATTAAAGTTCAAATTCATAAATAAAAATCACTAGCTAATAATAATACTTATGGAATCAGTAGGAATATTTACAGCGTTCATATTCGGACTCCTCTCGTTCGCTTCGCCCTGCGTATTACCGATTATTCCGGGATACCTTTCGTTTATTTCCGGACTTTCTCTCGATCAGATGCAGTCGGGCAACAAAAAAGAAAACTTGACAAAGATATTAACCAACTCAGTATTTTTCGTTCTTGGCTTTTCTACAGTTTTCATAGCACTCGGCGCATCTGCTACTTTCATCGGACAATTTCTCTTGTCGAATCTCGATATTGCGGGAAAGATTGCGGGTGTATTCTTAATAATTCTGGGTATTCATCTCAGTGGAATTTTTAAACTCAAATTTCTTCAGTTCGAAAAGCGGGTTCACACAAACAAAAAATCCTTAGGTGTCATCGGGTCGTTCCTGGTTGGGTTAGCTTTCGCATTTGGTTGGACCCCCTGTATAGGTCCCATACTCGCCGGTATTTTAGCAATTGCGAGTCAGCAGGAAACTCTTTATCAGGGAATCGTATTATTGAGCGCCTATTCTCTAGGATTGGGAATTCCCTTCTTAATAGCAGCCATCAGTATAAACGCATTCTTCTCAGTTTTTCACAAAGTGAAACGTTACTTCCGTGTTATCGAAATCACAAGTGGCGGTATGTTAGTGTTGGTTGGAATAATGATGGTTACAGGTTCGTTAGCTGTTATTGCGGCTTACCTAACAAAGTGGCTTCCATTTTTAGGTGACCTAGGATGATTATATACGGTCTGTTAGGAACTGCGGTCGGTGCTGCAGCAGGATTTTTTATTGGGAAATATTTTAGTAAAATTGGCGGATTCTGTCCATTACTTTGTAAACCAAAAGTGAGTACAATTTATTTTGGTGTAATAGGTTTTTAAATAGGATATAAATAAAAATAAGGAAAATAAAATGGCAACAAAAAAAGCTATAGTAAAAAATATTCAAGGCGTAACCTTTTTAGGCAAAGCCGAATCTAACCACTGGGTTACAATGGATGGCCCCGAAGAATTCGGCGGCAGTAATGCAGGAACGCGTCCGAAAGAATTAATACTCCTTGCACTCGGCGGTTGCACCGGTAGCGACGTTTCTGCAATTTTAAGGAAGAAACGAAACAATCTGAAAAACTTTTATATTAACATCGAAGCCGAAGTATCAGATGAACATCCACAAGTTTACACTAAAATCAATTTAGAATATGTTTTTGAAGGCAAAGCGATTGAGCCAAAAGATGTTGAACGGGCGATCGAACTTTCGCTTACAAAGTACTGTTCGGTTACTCACATGCTTCGCAAGTCAGTAGAAATTCACCATACCTACAAAATTGTAAAAGTAACAGATTGATAAGAATAGAAAAAACTATTTCAATTGAAGACCTAATTACCACACTTCCCAAATCGGTTAGTTACTTGATGCGGCAGGGAATAAAGTGCGTAGCTTGCGGTGAGCCGGTTTGGGGAACTTTAGAATCAGCCTCGAAGGAAAAAGGATTCGACGAACATGCGATTGCCGAATTTGTAAAAGATTTAAATAATTTAAAAGAGAATATAGTTAATAATTAAAATTACAATAGAAAGAATAATTTAATGCCTATTTACGATTACAAATGTATAAAATGCGAAAACACATACGATATTTTCCATAAAGGGTCCGAAATACTCGATAACGTTGTTTGCCCGAAATGCAAGAGCACAGAATTTAAAAAATTATTTTCAGCGCCGATGGTAAAGATGCGTTCCTCCGAATCGTCGTGCGATACGTGTACCACTGATTCAACTCCTTCCTACGGCGGCTGCTCAGGCGGAATGTGCGGATTGTAAGAATCAGTATGGAACAACTAATAAAAAATTTAAAAGCCAATACTTGGTTTATGCGAATCGGGCTTCCAGTACTCGGTGCAATCGGTGGATATGCCTATTATCATTTTATCGGCTGCTATTCAGGGACATGTCCGATTACAAGTAATCCTTTAATCAGTACAATTTATGGTGGTGTTATTGGTTTACTTTTTATTCCCCGCAAGAAGAAGCAACAACCGGAATAACAAATGAAGATTATTTTGATAATCGTCGTAAGCATTGTTTTACTGTTCGTAATTTTACAATTTCTTATGATTCGAAAATCTAAATCGCAAAAGGGGAAACTTATACAAAACGTTGATGGTGTAATCGGCGAGGCTATTAGCAAACATAGAAGTCTATTAATTTACTTTTGGGGCCCCGGTTGTGCCGCTTGCCGACCTCAAACAAAAATTATTGATGAGCTAAAACAGACTTACAATAATATACTCTCTATTGATATTTCGAAGGATATCAACAGCGGACGCAAATTAGGCATTATGGCAACACCTACAATTTTAGTTATAAAAGATAAAGTAATCGAAGAAGTGTTGATTGGAGTACAAAAGAGAGAAAGATTGATCGATTTCCTACTCGATTGAATCGTTGAGTGATTGGAAAAATGGAAAAATGAACTTACGAATTACAAAATAAATAGATTTATCGTTTGAGGATATCGATATAAAAGTTACAGCTGAATTGCAGAAAAAAAGGATTAGGTGCTATTACAACGATCGATGTGAAAGAAACAATTAAGTAAAAGCTCAATTTAGATTTCTGGCAATACACTATTCTGGGTGCGTGCAATCCTACCTTTGCACACCAAACTCTTGAAATTGATGACCGTATCGGATGTTGTTACCCTACAATTTAGCAGTTAAAGAAAAAAGTTGTAAAACTGCAATCTCTATAATTCAATCCCTCGCTGATTACAATTCTCTACAATTCGATTAGCGGCTTAATTTTTTTTATAATTTCATCAACAGTAACCCCGACTGGTTTATTGTCCGTTTGAAAAATTAAGTGGGATTCTTGATAAATAGGCTCTCTTATTTCCATCAACATTTTTATTTTTTCTTTCAATTCAGAACCGCGGAGCCAATATCCGTCCTTGTCCATAAATACCGGTCTGTCGGTTTTATAACGTAATCGTTTAAATATATTATCTAAATCTGATTTTAAATATAGAAGCAATCCTTTGGATTTGATAATTTCTAAATTTATCGGGTTCATAATTGTTCCACCGCCTAAAGAAATTACATGCCTGCTTTGTTTGCTTTTTTCTGAAAGAACTTGTGTTTCTAATCCACGAAAATATGCCTCGCCGAGTTCAACAAATATCTCAGTTACTTTTTTACCTGCTCTTTTTTCAATCTCTTTATCGATATCAGTATAGGCATAGCCCAAAGAATTTGCAACAATTTGTCCGATTGTGCTTTTACCACCCGCCATAAAGCCGGTAAAATAAATTAAATCTTTTTTTATCTTCTGTTTCAATATGTTACGAATTAAATAGTGAAAACAATTCCTAATTCTAAAATCATTCCGTCGACATTCACTTGCGAAACGAACGGCTTCTCATCAATATCAGAAGCTACGAATTGATTGGTTGTTCTAAAATTTAAATCGCGAAATTTAAGTTGCGACCGGAGAATAAAATTATCATAAATTGAATAGTCGATTCCACCTAACACATGAATGCCGTATCCAAACTTTTTATCAATCAAATGAGCCTGTTGATTATTTAATGAATACCTCCTCTCTCCAAAATATAAACCGGCTCCGGTTCCCATAAAAATGGAAATATCCGAATTTGTAATTGGGATAAAAAAATATCCCGATATCTCTACGGGAATTGCGTTGAAACCATCTTCAGTATTTTGCAAATCGATTTTTTGAGCTTTGCTGATGTATTCGACTGAAAGCCCTAATTGAATTTTTGCTCTCGACAAATTAACCCTGAAATCTACACCTCCCCCATATAAGTTTTCGATCTGGAGGTGTTTACTCCTCAACATAAAATCGGAAGCGTCGGGGTATAAGTATATTTTGGATGAAGTAATATACACACCCTTTAAAAATATTGAAAACTTATATTTTTGTGCATGAACATTTCCAGCGAAAATTAACAACAGTAAACTTAGATATGCGATTCTTTTTTTCATCGTTTATATATAAATAAAAAACCGACTAAAATTTTGTTTTTAAACTCATTGTTAGTCGGTCTCATGATTTATTAATCTATTTTATCTGAAATATAGATCCCGATTATCTTTTATTTCAGCATTCTTCTTTAATTGTTCCAACCATTCACTGAGGAATTGACTTTTTTTTGTTTGTAGAATTTGTGTTGAAAGCATTTCTTTTTGTGCTTTATAAGCAGTGGAATCAATTTCGACACGCTCGGTTAGCTTTGCGATGTAATAACCGCGCATTCCTTCGATAGGTTTTGAAACCTCGTTCAGCTTCAACGCGAGCAAACTTCCAATAAACATCATATCCCTACCGATACCAGGGACTCCACCGCCCAGTGTAAACTGTCCGGTTGTTTGAATAGCAAGGTCAGGATTCTGCTGAGTCAAATTACTCAATGGATCGCTTGACTGTAATCGTTTTCTGTAATCGCTCACTTTGTTTTTCAATAGTTGCATTTTTTTATCGCGAAGCACGCGAGGACGAATACTTTCTTTCAGTTCTGCTAATGGTTGTATTCCTTCTTTCTTCACTTCAGAAATCATGAACACTCCATACCCTTCAGTAAGCGGAAGCACATCGCTGATGGTTCCACGTTTTTTCTCAAAAGCAAATCTGTTTATCGAAGGATGATGTCCGATACCAGGAATGATTCCAATCTCACCAAACGCTGGTGTTTCAATAACTTCATACTTTGCCACTTCAGCCTCTTTAATAAAATCATTTTCTTCGGCTAAATATTTAAAATCCTGAGCGTTTTGGTAAATAGCACTGCGAGTTTCAGAACTTACACGAACAGGGATAGTAATGTCGGCAATTTTAAGTTCGCGCTTGCTTTTTCCAATTACCTTAATAATATGATAACCGAACTGAGTTCGTATCGGACCGGTAATTTGATTGATAGGAGTTTTAAGTGCAGCTTCTTCGAACTGTTTCACCATCCTTCCTTTGCCGAACCAACCTAAATCTCCCCCTTTAGCAGCTGAGCCTGGATCTTGAGAATATTTTTCAGCTAATTTTGCAAAATCTTCACCAGCACGAATCCGATTTAAAACATTTTTTGCTTTCTCCAGAACTTTAACAGTGTCGGCACCCTGAGCCGAAAATAAAATATGGCTTGCCCTGATAAACTCTTCAGTCCCCGCTTTCTCTTCTAAAACTTTTACTAAATGAAATCCATCGTGATCGGTAAAAGGTCCTACTATGTCGCCCACTTTAGCTAAAAATAATTTATCGGCTTTTACGGAAGTTAAGTCCGAAGGTTTGTAAAAAATATCAATATTCTGATTTTCTGAGTATGTGCTGAGCAGGTCGATAAAATCAGCGCCCGCTGCTGTGCGGCGTATAATGTCGTCTAATTCCGCAACCACAGAGAGAGTATCTTTTGAGGAAGGCGCTTCGATAAATTTAACGTACTTGAGTTTTCGAGTTGCTCCAACTTTATACTCGGACGCATTTTCGTTATAAAATTTTTCAATATTTGCATCGGTTACGTTTGCTTCTTCGTCGGTAACAAATTTATTCGGGTCGAAGAAAATGTATTCGGCTCCTAATTTCAAATTTTGTTCTGCGAACTTTTGAAAGATTTCCGATTCGGATACACGAACACCAGCCAATATTATACTCTGAAGTTTTTCCTGCATCCTCTGTTTTTTTAGTCCTTCTTCTACGCGTATCCAGATTTCCTTATTACGCGGATCGGCGATGGCTGATTCATAAGCCTGGCGATTAAAATTACCGAGAGAATCAACAAACTGACGGTATAAGAATTCTGGTGGATTTTCGCCCTTTACCCAATCAATTATTTCTTGGTCAGGAACCTCAATTCCCAATCGTTGAATTTCCTCATCTATTAACGTCTGAGTAACTAATGAATTCCAAACTTCATCGCGTATTCGATTTAATTCGTTTTCGTCAGGTTCATTTCCGGTTTGAGTTTTCAGTTGCTCAGACCGTTCTCTGACGAGTTCAACGAATTCTTGATAATTTATATTTCGGTCGTTTATTACTCCCACAAACTCTTGTGATTGTGAGGATAAACCGAGGTAATCCATACCCCATTCAAATATTATTGTTAAAATGAAAGCGAAAACAAGAAAAATAATAATCGCTGGCATGTTATCGCGCATTCGAGTCATTAATGGCATATACTAAAATGTCTCCTTTTATGAAATTATTGATATTAAAAACGTATTAAATATATATCAAAAAATTGAGATAAGCAATAAGTTTCTAATTGTTATTGACTTTTATGTAATATTCCGTTATATTTTCATCTCAAAAATTAACAATGAACCATAAAATCAACAAATATTAGTCTTATGGAGGTTTAGCTTTCGTGAAAAAGGAACGCGGTAAAATTATTATTATCATCGCCAGTGTCTTCATAGCTCTGTATCTTTTGTATCCTACTTATACGGATTATAACTTTACAAAGCAATTATCGAGTATGTTTGGCGAAGACAGTGTTAAATATCTTGAACAAAACGAACAGGCTATTCGTGATGCCCGGATGAAAAGAATCAAGTTGGGTTTGGATCTGCAAGGTGGTATGCGCGTCGTTTTAGAAGTAAACATCCCTAAATTGCTTGAAGATTTGGCAAAAAATAAGGATGAAACTTTTACTACCATAATAAATGAAGTGTATGCAGAAACAAAAGTATCGGATCAACCAATTACAAGTATCCTGCTTCGTAAATTTGAGGAGAGAGATATTCGGTTGAGCAGGTATTATGGCAGCATTCGGGATAATAACGCAGAAATCATATCAAAATTAGATGAAGAAGCCGTTGATGCAATAGATAGAGCTGTTGAAATTGTACGAAACCGTGTTGACCAATATGGTGTGTCAGAACCTACCATCCAGAAACAAGCAACCACAAGAATTATTGTGGAGTTACCTGGTGTTAGTAAAGAATCCGAAGTCAGGCAACTTCTTCAGGGAACAGCTTTACTCGAATTTAAATTACTTAAAGAACCTGAAATCGTCAATAGAGTTACCGAAACTTTAGATAAATATTTGGCTGGTAAGCAAGTAGCTGATACGTTAGAGCAATATACATCTAAAATAGCTACAGTAAAAGATACAAACGATATTGTCATACCGGAAACTGCCACACAGGCGGATGCCGATGCTGCTCAGGAACATCCATTCTTTTTCCTTGCCCGACCTGACCCACAGATCCCCGGCGAGTTTTTTGTTTCCGATGAAAACCGCGAGAGAATAAATCGGATACTTAAAAGACCCGAAATACAAAAACTGATTCCCACTGACATGATTTTCCTATGGTCAGCTAAACACTCAATGATAGCTGAAGGAATTACCTGGTATAAACTGTATCCTGTCAAAAAAGAAGCCGAATTGACTGGTGGTGTTATCGTAAACGCCAGGGCCACTATCGATCCGAATTACAATACACCTGTGGTTAATATGGAAATGAATACTGAAGGTGCACGCGATTGGGCAAGGATAACAGGTGCCAACATCCAGAAACGCATCGCGATTGTTCTTGATAACAGAGTTTTTTCAGCCCCTGTGGTGCGACAAAAAATAATCGGCGGTAATTCCCAAATCGAGGGGATGGAGAATATCGAGGAAGCAAGGTTATTAGAAATTGTCTTAAAAGCAGGTGCCCTCCCCGCCCCTGTTGAAATTATTCAACAACAAACCGTTGGACCATCACTCGGACAGGATTCCATTACGAAAGGCATTAATTCATCATTAATCGCTTTTTTGTTAACAGTGTTATTTATGATTATTTATTACAGCAAAGCCGGCATGATAGCAGATTTTGCGTTAATGTTCAATGTGGTATTCGTTTTAGCCGTGTTAGCAGCTTTTCAGGGAACACTAACATTACCCGGTATCGCGGGTATGATTTTAACAATGGCAATAGCAGTTGACGCCAACGTTCTAATTTTCGAGCGCATCCGCGAAGAAGCAGTTACAGGTAAAACTTTGAGAGCCGCTATCGATGCAGGTTATAGCAAAGCTTGGACTGCCATTTTCGATTCGAACCTTACGACATTCTTCACGGGTGTCATTCTTTATAATTTCGGCAGCGGACCGATACAAGGTTTCGCACTAACTCTGATGATTGGTATAGCTGCTAGTTTATTTAGCGCAATAGTCATTACACGTGTTATTTTTAATATAATGACTGAACGCATTTCAAATATCAGTTTTGGTTAATCAAACAGGATTTTTATTATTATGAGATTCTTTAAAAAAACAAATCTAAATTTTCTTGGAGTCAGAAAAACTTTTTATATCTTTTCTTTGACTCTTCTTTCGTTCGGAATGATTTCACTATTTATTAAAGGGGTTGATTATGGAATCGACTTCCTCGGTGGGACTGAGTTAGTAGTTCAGTTTCAAACTCCGGCACAAATAGCTGTCATCCGTGATGCTCTCAATAAAGAAGGCATAACCAGAGCTGAAATAAAAGTGTATGGCGATCCGCATAATATATTAATTAGGACTCCGATGCACGAATTCGGAACGGTATTGGGCGACGAAATAAAATCAACACTTGAAAAAAACTTTCCAAACAATCCAACTACGATTTTGGAAGAACAAAAGATCGGACCCAAAATAGGTGCAGAACTTCGTCGTGGCGCTATTTACGCAATTCTTGCATCGCTGATAATAATGTTGATATACATTGGCTTTCGGTTTAAATTTATTTATGGTGTTGGTGCTGTTGTTGCCTTATTTCATGATGTTCTTATTACATTGGGTATTATCTCCCTCCTCGACGGTATGACCCCCTTTTTAGATTTTGAAATCGACCAAAATATGATTGCCGCATTCCTCACTCTCGTTGGCCTTTCAGTCAACGATAGTGTAGTTATTTTCGACCGCATCAGGGAAAATTTGAAAATCTATAAAACAATGAGTCTGTACGAAGTTATCAATAAGAGTATAAACGATACCTTGAGCCGGACCATAATTACTTCAGGAACAATTTTTGTAGTGCTATTTATCATAATGTTGTTTGGTGGCGAAGTAACCCGCGGGTTCGCTTTTACACTTACAATCGGTATTGTATTTGGAACCTACTCGTCCATCTACATTGCAAGCGCCGTAGTTTACGAATGGTCTCTGCGAAAAAAACAAAGCTAATTTAAAATATGAAATTCATAATCAAAGAAAACCTGGCTATTACTATCATAAGTTTGGATGGTAAAATAATGGGTGGACCTGATTCGACAACCTTGAATGATCTACTCCATAAACTTATAGCCGATGGAAAGAAAAAGATTGTTCTAGATTTAAAAAACGTAAAGCTTATGAACAGTTCCGGTTTAGGAATGATGATTGCAGCTCTCACTACAATGCGTAATGCTTCAGGTGATCTGAAAATTGCAGCACCATCTAAAAAAATTGAAAATCTTTTAATAATTACAAAACTGGTTAAAGTTTTCGATATATTTAAGACAGTTAAACAGGCAGTCGAAAGCTATTCAAAATAAATTATTTTCTTGAATTTTAACTTTTACTAACTCCGGTAGCGAACTTGTTTCCTATTGGAGTTTTTATTTTATTAGGTTTGTTATGGGCGTTCAAATAATCCTCGGTACACAATGGGGCGATGAAGGTAAAGGAAAAATCGTTGACCTCCTCAGCCAAAACATAGACATCGTCGCTCGTTATCAAGGCGGCGCTAATGCTGGACATACAATCGTGCTCGACGACAAACAATACGTTCTGCATCTCATCCCTTCAGGGATCTTCCATCCAAATGTAACCTGTGTAATTGGTAACGGTGTAGTGATTGACCCAATTGCTTTGATGGACGAAATAAACCAACTTCAAAATTTAGGAATCAACGTATCCAATCGGTTATTGATTAGTCATAATGCGCATCTCATCATGCCGTATCACAAATTGCTCGATAATTTGCACGAAAAAGGAACCGATAAAATTGGGACTACCGGACGAGGAATAGGTCCCGCATACATCGACAAAGTAACCAGAACAGGAATAAAAATAGTTGACCTTCTTGATCGAAAAACATTTAAAATGAAATTAATCAAGAACATCGAAGTGTATAACAAACTTTTTGATCAAATTTTTAGTGTAGAGAAATTAGATGTTGAAAAAATAGTTTCAGAATATGAAGATTTCGATATAATAATTGATAAGTATGTAACTGATACCGCACTGTATCTGAACAATGCTATCAGAGACGGAAAAAAAGTATTAGCCGAGGGGGCTCAGGGTGCGTTGTTAGATATTGACCACGGAACTTATCCTTTCGTTACATCCTCTAACCCCACAAGCGGCGGCGCTTGCACCGGACTTGGAATTCCTCCGACATCAATCAAATCGATACTCGGTGTTGCAAAGGCTTACTGCACTCGTGTTGGCAATGGATCGTTCCCCACCGAACTCCCTGATGATCTCGGTAACAAACTCCGCAATTTCGGCTCTGAATTCGGCGCTACTACCGGGCGACCACGCCGCTGCGGTTGGTTCGATGCATTTGCCACGAAATATTCTGCGATGATAAACGGAATTGAAAAATTAGCGATTACAAAATTAGACGTGCTTAGCGCTTTCGATGAAATATTTATTTGCACTTCTTACCAATACAAGGGTAAACGTTTGAAAACTTTTCCCACCGATGTCCTCTCGTTGGAATCTGTAAAACCAATTTATGAACGATTCGATGGATGGAAAACACAATTAGAAAATATTACATCATTCACCGAATTACACGATAATGCGATAAAATATTTATCAGCTATAGAAAAATACACTGGTGTGGGCATTAACATCATTTCGGTTGGTCCTAAAAGAAATCAAACCATAATCCTCGACAATTGAATATGGCAACACCCCGATCTACAAACATTAAACTCTCATTAGTCATTGCCGCCATCATACTTGTTGTGGCAACAATAATTTATACACAAATTGTTGTCGATAAATTAGTGGTGAAGGAACGTGAGATAGCCGACCTCTACGCAAAATCTTTGGAATACCTGGCAACAAGTCCTGACGCTCAAGCAGATTACAGTTTCGTATTTAATGAGGTGATAAAAGCAATCGACTTCCCAATCATTCTATCCGATAATCTTAAAAATCCATTTCCTCCATACCAAATGAACGTACGAAACATTTCGTTGGATACAACTCTTTCGGAATTGCAACAAGAAATATTTCTAAAAAAACTCATCACGCGGTTTGACGAAACCAACGAACCTATTAAGGTAGCGCTACACGACACTATCATTCTTCAGTATCTGCACTATGGTGAATCTCAAATAGTTACTGAACTCCGATGGCTCCCTTTTATCGAGATTGGTTTGGCAGGGATATTTATCCTTCTCGGTTACGTCGGTTTTAGTTACATCAAACGAACTGAGCAAAGCAATATCTGGGTGGGTATGGCCAAAGAAACTGCTCACCAGCTCGGCACACCTTTGTCGAATGTGATGGGATGGATGGAATTAATAAAACTAAATGCAGAGAACAGTAAAAAAGTTTTGGAGACAGTCAACGAGATGGAAAACCACCTAAATCGTCTCCAAAAAGTTACTGAACGTTTTTCGAAGATAGGTTCCAAACCAAACTTGAAATTAGAACCACTGAACGAGCTAATTGAGAATGTTACTCATTATTTCCGAAAACGACTGCCGCAGTTGCGTAAGAACATCGAAATAGAGGTTAACCTGAACAAAGATTTTTCTGTAAAAATAAATCGCGATCTGTTCGAATGGGTACTTGAGAACCTCGTCAAAAATTCTATCGACGCTATCGAACAAGGAGAGGGTAAAATTTCAATTTCGATACAAGAAAAAAATAAGTATTTTTTTATAGATGTAAAAGATACAGGCAAAGGTATCGACCCAAAATTTAAAAAAGATATTTTCAGACCGGGTTACAGCACAAAAGAACGCGGATGGGGATTAGGATTAAGCCTCTCGAAAAGAATTATCGAGACCTACCATAAAGGACGATTGATTTTACTCGAAAGTAAATTGGGAAAAGGAACGACCTTTCGGATAAAGCTGAATAAGTGAGATAACGGCATAAAGCTCCGAGCGATGAGCATCGAGCGAGGAAGGGTGAGGATTTAAGTTGTATAGAAATGCCTCCCCTACTACCGCATTCCGGCGTGGATAGAGGGAAGATCGTATTGATGGAGTAAATATCAATAGCAATAGACTATTAAAATTGTTTTTATCTTCTAAATTCCGTTTATTTTATATAATTATTAAAAATTTTAATGAGTACAGCCACAAATATAAAATCGACACCGCTGATGCGGCAGTACCAACAAGTAAAAGCGAGATACCCTGATACGATTTTACTTTTCCGAATGGGTGATTTTTACGAAACCTTCGATGATGATGCGAAAACTACATCTAAAGTTCTGGGTATTACATTAACCAAAAGGGGTAACGGAACTGCCGGCGAAACACCATTAGCTGGTTTTCCATATCACGCTCTCGATAATTATCTCCCAAAACTTCTCAAGGCAGGAAAACGTGTTGCTATCTGTGAACAGTTGGAAGACCCAAAATTTGCTAAAGGCATTGTTAAACGGGATGTGATTGAAGTAGTTACACCCGGTGTTTCGTTCTCCGAAAAAGTTTTAGATACAAAACAAAATAATTATTTGACTGCTATCCACTTCACCTCTCCATTGGCTACAGGGGAAGATATTATAGGGTTTGCATTCATTGATGTCTCGACTGCAGAGTTTGGACTAAGTGAATTTCCCTTGAAGTATTTGAAAGATCAAATTCAATCTTTTAATCCTTCGGAAATACTTGTACAAAAAAGAGATTACGAAACTATAAATAGTCTGATTAAAGAAAAGTATTCGGGAATTTACACAAAATTAGACGATTGGATTTTCAATTACGATTATGCGTATGAACTTTTGATAAACCATTTTCGTACACAAACTCTAAAAGGATTTGGGATCGAAAGTTACAACGCAGGCATTACAGCCGCCGGCGCTGTGATGAATTATTTACAAGAAACTCAAAAAGCAAATCTTCCGCACATAAAGCGGATATTCCCCCACAATACAAACGACTACATAGTTCTTGATCCGTCAACAAAAAGAAATTTAGAAATCACTAAATCTATTGAAGGTAAAGAAGAGGGAACACTCTTCTGGGTTTTAGATAAAACCAAAACTCCAATGGGTGGACGCCTATTAAAAAAATGGATTAACCAACCACTAAAAAAAGTCGTAGCTATACAAGAACGATTGGACGCCGTAGCAGAATTAACCGAGAATACAGATTTAAGAAAAAAGATAAACAATGAGTTACAGCATTTTGGCGACCTTGAGCGGCTTATTACGAAAATATGTACGGGTAGAGCAAATCCAAGAGAGCTTATAGCTCTGAAATTTAATCTAATAGAAATAGGTACTCTCAAATCTACAGTGAGTTCAGTGAAATCTAATACACTTAATAATATCCAGGAAAGATTTATTTTGCTCAATGATATTGTTGATGATATCACGAAAACAATTGTAGATGATCCTCCTCTATCCTTAACAGAAGGTGGCATAATTAAAAAAGGATGTAACACCGAGCTGGATGAATTACGTGAGCTCGCATTTATGGGGAAAGATTGGATAGCCAAACTCCAAATAAAAGAACGTGAAAAAACTGGAATTAACTCATTGAAAGTTGGCTTTAATAATGTATTCGGATATTATATTGAAGTTACACACACGCACAAAGAAAAAATTCCTACCGACTACATAAGAAAACAAACACTCACGAATGCAGAACGTTTCATCACTCCTGAGTTAAAGGAATATGAAGAAAAGATTTTAAACGCAGAGGCGAAAATACTTCAGTTAGAAACTCAAATTTTTAACGAGGTAAGACTAAGAGCTGCCGAGAAAGCAGAAATAATTCAGACAAACGCCCATTTAATAGCAAACATCGATGTTTTTGCATCACTTGCCGAATGCGGTGTTGAATATAATTATGTTTGTCCACAAATTGATGACGGTTTGCAAATTGAAATCCAGGAAGGCAGACATCCGGTTATCGAGAGACTCCTCCCTCCTGGTGATCAATACACTCCTAACGATACACATTTAACAAACTATGAAAACCAAATTCTTATAATCACCGGTCCTAACATGAGCGGTAAGTCCAGCTACCTACGGCAAGTTGGTCTAATTGTTTTGCTTGCACAAATTGGCAGCTTTGTCCCCGCTAAAAAAGCTCGCATCGGAATAGTTGATAAAATCTATACACGAGTAGGAGCCAGCGACAATATTGTATCGGG
>JBBIOD010000012.1:0-21738 GCA_037443545.1 Ignavibacteriales bacterium
TGCCGATACTTTGTTCGCTTCAAGAATTTGGAGGTTCGGTAAATTACGTCCCGATTTATATACAATGTTGTCGGTTTTTGATAACAAAAGTAATGTTTTTTTATCAGCCAATTTCAGAGCTTTTAAAATCGAAACGATATCTTTAGTTTTTGGAGATTCGAATGAAAAGTCTTCAACTATTTTGACGTCCGATTCTTTAACGCGGTAACTTATAGCCGATTTTCTGGCTAATTTATTAACCTTATCGGGTAACGACATAGAATAGTCGCGAGGCACTGGTCCGAAAATTGTACCTCCACCTTTCCACAATGGAGACCGGGAGGAACCGCTGCGGGCACGTCCGGTTTTTTTCTGTTTATACGGTTTTTTACCGGTTCCGCTTACTTCAGAAACAGTCTTCGTTTTGTGCGTTCCCTGACGTTGATTAGCTAAGTAAACCCGAACAGCCTGATATATTGCGTGGTCGTTTGGTGCAATTTCGAACACATCAGGAGCCAGCGTAATTTTCTCGCCACTCAATGTTCCATCTTTTTTGTAAACTTCTAATTCCATTTTCTATTTCAATTTTTTATGAATTTTTACATATGCATTTATAGGACCGGGGACGCAACCTTTTATTAAAAGCAAATTCGATTCACTAATAATTTTAACAACTGTTAAATTTTTGACAGTCGTTTGAGTATTACCCATTCTGCCAGCCATACGTTGACCTTTGAATACTCGTGAAGGATACGAACTTCCTCCGATCGATCCCGGAGCGCGAGTCCGATCGCTTTGTCCGTGTGTGTTCGCACCGCCTCCGAAATGATGACGTTTAACGACGCCTTGAAAACCTCTTCCTTTTGATTTGCCAATTACAGAAACGCTATCTCCAGCAGAAAAAATAGCTTCTACTTTTATCTCATCACCCAATTTAATATTGGAAATATCGAATCCGTTGAATTCCTTCACTACCCGTTTCGGGTTAACCCCTGAACGGTTGAAATGACCTACTAAAGGTTTGGTTACAAGACGAGCTTTCTTATCCTCGAAACCAATTTGTACAGCTTCATATCCATCGGTCTCTTTGGTTTTAATTTGAGTAACAAAACAAGGTCCTGCTTCGATGATGGTGCAGGGGATAACAATTCCCTGTTCATCAAATATACTCGTCATACCTATTTTTTTTCCTAACAATCCAGTCATATTGCGTTTTTTTTATTCAGTGTCTAATTTTAAAGAAAGAGTTACACTTTAATTTCTACATCTACACCTGCGGGCAGCTCTAATTTCATGAGCGATTCTACAGTTCGCGATGTTGAGTTTAAAATATCAATTAATCGTTTATGAGTTCGAGTTTCAAATTGTTCTCGCGATTTTTTGTCTACGTGAGGCGAACGTAATACTGTAACAACTGTCCGTTTGGTCGGCAACGGAATCGGTCCTGATACTAAAGCACCGGTCTGTTTTACGGTTTTAATAATTTTTTCAGCCGACTTATCTATCAAATTATGATCGTAAGACTTTAATTTTATACGTATTTTTTCTCCTGACACGTGTAACTCCTAAAACTTCATGTTTTTAATTGTTTTAATTATGCAATTATTTTTGTTACGACACCGGCACCGACGGTATGACCGCCTTCGCGGATAGCAAAGCGAAGACCTTCTTCCATGGCGATGGTAGTAATTAATTCGATTTCTAAATTATCTACGTTATCACCTGGCATAATCATTTCGATTCCTGCCGGTAAGTGTGCGATACCAGTAACATCGGTTGTACGGAAGTAGAATTGCGGACGATATCCGGTAAAAAATGGTGTATGACGACCGCCTTCTTCTTTTTTCAGCACATAAACCTGAGCGTTAAATTTTTTGTGTGGTGTAATCGAACCGGGTTTTGCACAAACCATTCCGCGTTCCAATTCGGTTTTATCGACGCCGCGTAATAACAAACCTACGTTATCGCCTGCCATACCTTGGTCAAGTTCTTTACGAAACATTTCAACGCCGGTGACTACAGCTTTTTTGTGAGCATCTAAACCGATAATTTCGATTTCTTCGCCAACATTAACCTTGCCACGTTCGATTCTGCCGGTACCTACTGTTCCGCGACCAGTAATCGAGAACACGTCTTCAACAGGCATCAAGAATGGTTTATCTACATCGCGCTGGGGAACTGGAATATATGTATCAATTGCATCCATTAATTTAGTGATGCATTCAAACGCCGGGTCATTGCTTGTTGAATCCGGTCTGATAGCTGCTTCCATTGCCTTCAAAGCAGAGCCCTGAATAATCGGTATTTCGTCGCCGGGGAATTCATACTGCTTTAACAAGTCTCTTAATTCAAGTTCAACGAGTTCTAATAATTCCGGATCGTCAACAGCATCTACTTTATTCATAAATACAACTATTTTGGGAACGCCTACTTGACGCGCAAGAAGAATGTGTTCGCGTGTTTGTGGCATCGGACCATCGGTAGCTGCAACAACGAGGATTGCTCCGTCCATTTGTGCCGCGCCGGTGATCATATTCTTGATATAGTCAGCGTGACCAGGACAGTCAACGTGAGCATAGTGTCGCTTTGCGGTTGAGTATTCTACGTGTGCTGTTGCAATCGTAATACCACGTTCGCGTTCTTCGGGGGCATTATCAATTGAATCGAATGTTCTGATAGCCGACAATCCCTTTTTTGCTAAAACCATCGTAATAGCAGCAGTTAGGGTAGTCTTTCCGTGGTCAACGTGTCCTATCGTTCCAATGTTGACATGGGGTTTATCCCTCGTAAACTTTTCTTTTGCCATTTCGTTTCTCCTAATTTAAATTGGGTGTTTATTTTTGTTAATTACTTATTATCTATTATTTATGCTACTTTTGTTTGTTTGCCAGTCATTTTTTCAACAATCTGATCTGAAATTGCTTTAGGTACATCATCGTAATGCGAAAATTGCATCGTAAATAAAGCTCTGCCTTGTGTTAGCGAACGTAAATTCGTAGCATACCCGAACATATCCGATAAAGGCACAGAAGCTTTAATTACCTGAACCTCTTTACGCGAATTCATACCTTCGATTTTTCCACGACGTGAACTCAAATCGCCTAAAACGTCGCCAATGTAATCTTCTGGGACTACTACTTCAACGGCCATTATTGGTTCTAAAATCACAGGTTTTGCTTTGCGAGCTGCTTCACGAAAACCCATCGAACCAGCAATTTTAAATGAGAGTTCATCAGAATCGACTTCGTGGAATGAACCATCATATAATTTTACTTTGACGTCAACCACTGGATAGCCGGCGACAATACCGTTTTTCATTTGTTCGACGATACCCGCTTGCACGGCAGGTATATACTCTTTTGGAATGACCCCGCCTCTTATTTCGTCTATAAATTCAAAGCCCTTGCCTTTTTCGTTCGGTTCAATCTCGAGTTCGATGTGAGCAAATTGTCCACGACCACCTGATTGTTTTACATGTTTATAAACTTGCGAAACTTTTCCCCTGATAGTTTCTTTATATGCAACTTGAGGTTTGCCAATGTTAGCATCCACTTTGAACTCTCTCTTCATCCTATCAACAATAATCTCAAGATGAAGTTCCCCCATACCATTTATTATGGTTTGTCCGGTCTCTTCGTTGGTTGAAACGCGAAATGTAGGATCTTCCTCAGCTAATTTGCTGAGCGATTCGCCCATTTTTTCCTGGTCAGCTTTAGTTTTTGGTTCAATGGCAATAGAAATTACCGGTTCCGGGAAATCCATTCTTTCAAGAATAATGGGATCGTCCTCAGTGGTGATTGTGTCTCCCGTTCGAGTAAATTTAAGTCCAATAGCCGCAACTATGTCGCCTGCATAAGCCTCGTCGACATCTTCACGATGGTTAGCATGCATCCTCAGGATTCTTGCAATGCGTTCTTTTTTATCGCTGACTGAATTATAGACATACGAACCGGATTTTAAGATACCTGAATAAACTCTGAAATAAGTTAATTTTCCGACATATGGGTCGCTCATTATCTTAAAAGCCAGCGCTGTAAAAATTTCATTATCTGCAACCTTTCTAATAACTTGATCGGATTTATACGGATGATGCCCTACTACATCGCCTACATCAATTGGTGAGGGGAGGAAATCAATGACCGCATCTAATAAATTTTGAGTACCTTTATTCTTGAATGAAGAGCCGCAAAGTACAGGAATAATACTAACTTTTAGGGCAGCACGTCGCAGTACTTGGCGAATTTCGTCAGGAGTAATATCTTTGCCTTCGATATATTTTTCAAGCAGAGTGTCGTCTTCGTCAGAAACTGCTTCGAGCATCTTAGTTCGATACAACTGAGCCTTCTTTTTTAAATCGGCTGGAATTTCGATGTCGTCCCAGGTAGTTCCCATTGTTGTATCGTTAAATATTCTGGCTTTCATTGTAATCAAATCTATAACACCGGCGAAAAGTTCACCTTCGCCAACAGGAATTTGAATCGGAACAGCATGTGCACCGAGCCGCTCTTTCATCATCTTAATTACATTGTAAAAATCAGCACCAACGCGGTCCATTTTATTGACAAATGCGATTCGAGGAACACCGTATTTATCAGCCTGGCGCCAAACGGTTTCGGATTGTGGTTCGACACCTCCGACAGCACAGAATAAAGCGACCGCGCCATCTAAAACACGGAGCGAGCGTTCGACTTCAGCAGTGAAATCGACATGCCCAGGTGTATCTATAATGTTAATCCGGTTATCATTCCAAAAACATGTAGTAGAGGCGCTTGTGATAGTAATGCCACGTTCTTTTTCTTGATCCATCCAATCCATTGTTGATGCACCATCATGGACCTCGCCAACACGATGTAACTTTCCTGTATAGAACAAAATACGTTCTGTCGTGGTGGTTTTACCGGCGTCAATGTGTGCCATAATACCGATATTGCGGGTTTTATTTAAAGAATACTTTCTGGGCATCTATATTATACTTACCATTTAAAGTGTGCGAAAGCCTTATTAGCTTCAGCCATTTTATGCGTATCTTCTTTTTTCTTTACCGAGGCACCTTCGTTATTTGCTGCTGCCATAAATTCAGCTGCTAACTTTTGAGCCATTGATTTATCTTTTCTATCGCTGGCGTAATTAATTAACCACCGAATTGCTAGAGCGATACTTCTGCTTTCTCGAACTTCGGTTGGAACTTGATAGGTTGCGCCACCAACCCTGCGAGCCCGTATCTCTAAAAGAGGTTTAACATTATTTATTGCTTTTCGAAAAACATCAATTCCGTTTAATTTGGTTTTGTTCTCAATCGTATCAATAGCTTGGTAAACAATTCTTCGGGCTAAATGCTTTTTGCCTTCTTTAAGCACACAATTTACGAAGCGAGCTACTAAAATATCGTTATATTTTGGATCTGGAACGACTAACCTTCTTTCAGCTTGTTTTTTTCTCATTTTAAAAACCTAACTTTGTGCCTTTGGCCTTTTGGCGCCATATTTTGAACGACCTTGTTTTCTATCAGCAACTCCGGCAGTATCCAATGTACCCCGAATAATGTGGTATCGAACACCCGGCAAATCTTTGACTCTGCCACCACGAATCATCACGATTGAGTGTTCCTGAAGGTTATGACCTTCGCCTGGTATGTATGCTGTTACCTCAATTCCGTTTGTTAACCGAACGCGGGCTACTTTACGTAATGCGGAATTCGGCTTTTTTGGTGTAGTTGTATATACACGAGTACAAACTCCCCGACGTTGCGGGCATTCTTGTAAAGCTGGTGCTTTGCTCTTCCAGGTTACCATTTCCCGGCTCTTGCGAACCAGTTGATTGATCGTTGGCAATATATTACTCCGGTAATTGTTTATTTGATTGTTAAATTGCTTAATTTTTGAATTTTAAGAGCATTAATATAACAAAAAATATTTTCATAGTCAAGCATTAAGATTTTGCCGTTTTTCGGACTCTTTTCTTTGGCGTTTTTTTAACCTCTTCATCGATCTCAGATGCTTGAGTTGGTTCTTCTACATCTACAGGTTCTGCCATCTTGAATGATTCTTTAGGAGCAACAAGTATATCTCGAAAATGCTTTAAACCAGTTCCTGCCGGAATAAGATACCCGACAATAACATTTTCTTTTAAACCGAGCAGATAATCAATTTTACCCGAAATAGCAGCATCTGTTAATACTTTTGTTGTTTCTTGGAAAGAGGCAGCCGAAATAAAGCTATCGGTAGAAAGGGATGCCTGTGTAATTCCCAACAGAATGGGTTCTGAAGTTGCCGGTTCAGCTTCTCTAAATTCAGCCACCTTTTTCCCCTTCTTTTTTATCTCGTTATTCAATTCACGAACTTTTTTCTTAAGAACAAGTTGTCCATTTTTAAATTTCGAATCACCCTTGTTAGTGATATATACTGTTTCTTTAAGTGAATCGTTTTCGGCTAACAACGAAACTTTAGCCACCACGTCGCCTTCAATAAATCGTGTATCACCGGAATCTAAAATTCGAACTTTCTGCATCATTTGTCGGACGATAATTTCAATATGTTTATCGTTTATTTTAACACCTTGCATACGATAAACTTCCTGAATTTCGTTCACTAAATATTCTTGAACTTTTCCGACTCCTTTAATTTTTAAAATATCGACAGGATCGATAGCTCCATCGGTTATGCGCTCGCCTGCCCGGATAAAATCATTTTCCTGAATGAGGATGTGTTTTCCGAGAGGAACTAAATATTCCTTCCGATCTTTTCCATCGTGACTTTCAACTATGACCTCTTTTGAACCGCGTTTTTGCTGACCAAAACGAATGATTCCATCAATTTCCGAAACGATTGCAGGATTAGCAGGATTGCGTCCTTCGAACAACTCGGTTACTCGTGGCAAACCACCAGTGATATCGCGTGTTTTACCTATTGAACGAGGTATTTTTACCAAAATTGTTCCTGCAATTATCTTTTCGTTATTATCAACAACGATATGAGATTGTGTCGGAAGATTATAGGTAGCTATTTTCTCGCCCTCTTCATTCTTCAATATTATTGCGGGATTAAAAGTTTTATCTCTGGTTTCGATGACCACTGTCTGTATGTGTCCGGTTTGCTCATCGGGTTCTTGACGATATGTAACATTCTCCCGTAAGCCTGAGTATTCTATACGCCCCGAATGTTCGCTTATGATAACAGCATTATACGGATCCCATTCATAAATGATCTCGCCTTTTTTAATGTACGTGCCATCAGGGATTTGTAAGATTGCACCATACGGTACGTCGTATTTTGTAAGAAGTCGTTGCTCGTCGTCATAAACCATAACCACGCCACTGCGACCTGTAACTATACGTTTGTTACTTTCATCATCTTGTCTTAGAGATTTGACATTTTCGTACTTAATGACCCCATTAAACTTTGATGTAATTTGCGATTGTGCAGCGATCAAACTTGCTGTACCACCTGTATGGAATGTTCTGAGAGTCAACTGAGTACCGGGTTCACCGATAGATTGAGCAGCAATAATACCAACTGCTTCTCCAGTTTTGACTAACTGACCACTCGTTAAATTACGACCGTAACATTTTGCACAGATACCACGCATCGCCTCGCAAGTTAACACTGAACGAATATCTACTGTTTCGATAGAAGTCTCGGATATTTTTTGAGCAATTTCTTCTGTAATTTCTTCACCAGCAGTAACGATCAAGTCGTTTGTAGAAGGATCAAATACATCGTGAACAGTTACCCGCCCTAAAATTCTTTCAGCTAATGTTTCTTTAACATCTTCACCCTCTTTGAGAGCGCTAGTAGCAACGCCCATAATTGTACCACAATCAATCATTGTTATAATTGCATCTTGAGCGACATCCACGAGACGTCGGGTAAGATAGCCGGCATCGGCAGTTTTTAATGCAGTATCAGCTAACCCTTTTCGAGCCCCGTGAGTTGAGATGAAGTACTCCAACACTGACAATCCTTCACGAAAGTTGGCAATAATCGGATTTTCGATTAATTCACCAGCCGAACCAGACATACTCCGTTGTGGTTTAGCCATTAAACCGCGCATTCCAGCTAATTGACGAATCTGTTCTTTCGAACCTCTTGCACCCGAATCGACCATCATATAAAGGGAGTTGAATCCAGCCTGAGAGTGGTGCAACGATTCAAACAGTCGTTCTGCAACGCGTGTTGTGGCCCTTGACCAGGTGTCGATAACTTTATTGTATCTTTCGCCAGGTGTAATAAAGCCGTTGTAATACTGATTCTGTATATTATCAACATCCCGTTGCGACTTCCCTATTATTTCTTCTTTTTCCTTAGGTACAATTACATCGCCAACACTAACCGATAAACCACCTTGTGTAGCATATTTGAATCCTAAGTATTTTAAATTATCTAAAAACTCGGCGGTTTTTAAATTTCCTACTTTACGATAAACATTTCCAACAAGTTGTGTAAGTCGATTTTTATTTAACAATTCATTAATAAATCCAACTTGGGGAGGGACAATTGTGTTAAATATTACCCGACCTGTTGTAGTTTCGAATATCTTGTTATTGATGTAAACTTTTATCTTAGCGTGCAATCCAATTTTTGCGGAATTATGAGCGATGATTACTTCGTCTAATGATGAAAATGTTTTCCCCTCACCTAAATCGCCTGCCTTTGATTTTGTGAGATAATAGCAACCAAGAACTTGATCTTGCGTTGGATGGACGATTGGTGAACCGCTTGCAGGTGACAAAATATTGTGGCTCGAAAGCATCAAGATGCGAGCTTCCATTTGTGAATGATAAGATAGAGGAATGTGAACCGCCATCTGGTCGCCGTCGAAGTCGGCGTTGAAAGCCGTACAAACC
Organism: Ignavibacteriales bacterium; assembly: GCA_037443545.1. Taxonomy (GTDB): domain Bacteria; phylum Bacteroidota; class Ignavibacteria; order UBA10030; family BY39; genus JASEGV01. Next base: position 8,822 of record JBBIOD010000012.1, read on the forward strand.
ATCGGATGAATTCTTATTGCTTTACCTTCTACAAGAACCGGTTGAAATGCCTGAATGCCAAGACGATGAAGAGTAGGTGCTCTGTTTAACAAAACCGGATGACCGTCGATTATGTGTTCAAGAACTTCCCATACTTCGGCTGATTTTTTTTCAACCATCTTCTTGGCGCTTTTCACTGTTTTCACCAAACCCCGTTCAATTAATTTCCGTATGATGAACGGTTTGAATAATTCCACAGCCATATCTTTTGGTAGTCCACACTCGTGCAATTTTAATTCGGGCCCAACGACGATAACAGAACGACCGGAATAATCTACTCGTTTTCCTAATAAGTTTTGACGAAAACGTCCTTGCTTCCCTTTCAACATGTCGGCAAGAGATTTTAACGCCCGGTTATTATCGGACCGAACTGCATTCAGTTTGCGTGAATTGTCGAATAATGAATCGACAGCTTCTTGTAGCATCCGTTTTTCGTTTCTGAGAATAACTTCGGGAGCTTTTATATCGATCAATCGTTTCAAACGATTATTGCGGATGATTACGCGACGGTACAAATCGTTTAAGTCAGATGTTGCGAAACGACCTCCTTCGAGAGGAACGAGGGGGCGTAATTCGGGTGGTATAACAGGAATAACTTCCAGAACCATCCATTCGGGTTTGTTTATTGAGCCATCGCCTTTATCGCGGAACGAATCGAGGACACGCAACCGTTTTAATATTTCAATTTTTTTCTGAGCCGAGGTTTCTTCTTTCAATGTTACACGTAGGTTAGCAGCTGTGGTATCAATATCGATACTCTTTAACAAAGCTTTTACCGCAGGTGCACCTATATCGGCTATAAATTTCCTTTCGTCTGTGTTATCTAATTGCTGATTGTTTTCAGGTAAAGTGGATAAAATCTCCAAGTATTGTTCTTCAGAAATCATATCCATTCTTTTCAAACCTGTTGATCCCGGTTGGATTACGATATAAGATTCATAATAAATAATTTTTTCTAAATCCTTTACACCCATTCCGAGTGTGTATCCAATTTTTGTGGGAGCTGAGCGGACAAACCAAATATGTGCGACAGGGACTGCTAAGTGAATATGTCCTAGACGTTCGCGACGCACATTTTTTTGTGTTACTTCGACGCCGCAACGGTCGCATATAATCCCTTTGTATCGGATACGTTTATATTTTCCACAATGACATTCCCAATCTCGAATTGGGCCGAAAATCTTTTCACAGAATAGCCCATCTTTTTCAGGACGGAAAGAACGATAATTTATCGTTTCGGGTTTTGTTACTTCACCACGAGAGCGTGATAAGATTACGTCCGAAGATGCCATGCTTATCCTGATTTTAGTGAATACTTTTTTTGTTGCTGGTTCTATATTTCGCATAATAATTTTTGCTCCAATGTCCTGTTCTTAATCAATCTTGATTTCTAAACCTAAACCCATTAATTCACGCACTAATACGTTAAAGGATTCAGGGATACTCGATTCAGGGAGATTATCTCCTTTTACGATAGCTTCATAAACTTTGGCTCGACCTGGGACATCATCACTCTTAACGGTTAATAATTCCTGTAAGTTATGTGCAGCTCCGTATGCTTCAAGCGCCCAAACCTCCATTTCTCCAAAACGCTGACCGCCGAATTGGGCTTTACCACCGAGCGGTTGCTGAGTAATCAATGAGTAAGGTCCGATTGAACGTGCGTGGATTTTGTCATCGACTAAATGAGATAATTTCATCATGTAAAGATAACCGACAGAAACATGTTGATCGAATGGTTCACCTGTCATTCCATCAATCAAAGTTGTTTTTGAATACTCTGCTATACCCGATTTGCGCAACTCTTCAGCAACTTCTTCCCATGTTGCACCATCAAATATCGGTGTTGAATATTTTTGACCCAATTTGTATCCAGCCCAACCGAGTGCAGTTTCAAATAATTGTCCGAGATTCATACGCGATGGTACGCCCAAAGGATTCAATACGAAATCGACAGGAGTTCCATCCGGTAAGAAAGGCATATCTTGAACAGGAACAACTTTCGATACCACACCTTTATTACCGTGCCTACCTGCCATCTTATCGCCAACCGAAAGTTTACGTTTCTTCGCGACATAAACTTTGGCAAGTTGAACAATTCCGGGAGGAAGTTCGTCGCCCGATTGTATTTTATTTTTTTCGTGCTTGTAAACACTTTCAATGTCATTAAGTTTTTCAGAATAAGCTTCAAATATTTTTACGACTAGTGCATTTTTCTTTTTATTCTCGACCCATTCGGTTTCATACTCTAGATTTTCTATCTCGTCGATCGATTCGAAAGTATTGGCTTTGATAATTACGGAGTTTCGTATAACGATGTTATCCTTTTTATCACGAATACCTAAGCTCTTTTCGCCGTTGAGCAATATACCAAGTTTCTCGGCTAATTTTTTCTTTGTTTCTTTTAAATTGTGAATTCTATTTTTTTCAATCTGTTCCGACCGTTTCTTATCCTGTTTTTTTGTCTCGGCGTCCTTGCGTTTGCGACTGAAAAGTTTTGTGGCAATAACGATACCCTTCATTCCCGGAGGAGCTTTCAACGAGGCATCTTTCACGTCGCCCGCTTTTTCACCAAAGATTGCTTTCAATAATTTTTCTTCGGGGGTTGGATCGGTTTCACCCTTTGGAGTAATTTTTCCGACTAAGATATCGCCTTCTTTAACCATAGCACCAACACGAATTACTCCGTTTTCATCCAAATCTTTTACAACTTCTTCACTAACATTCGGTATTTCACGAGTCAGTTCTTCTTCGCCGCGTTTTGTGTCGCGCACTTGCAATTCGAATTCCTCTATATGAATCGATGTATATACATCTTCAGAAACTAAACGTTCGCTAACTACTAACGCATCCTCGAAATTATAACCTCGCCATGGCATAAAAGCCACTAGCACATTTCGACCGAGCGCCAACTCTCCATTTTGTGTAGAACTGCCATCGGCTAATACTTGACCTTTTTTAATTTTTTGACCAGCTATTACAATCGGTATTTGATTGATGCAGGTATCCTGGTTCGTTCTGAAAAATTTTGTGAGCTTGTATTCGACCACAGTTTTATTGTCGAATGAAGTCAACGATTCAGTACTGCTTTCGTCGATTTCATAATGGACTATTATTTTGTCAGCGTCGACATATTCAACAACCCCTGAACGTTCAGCAATGATCATAGATTTGGAATCAATCGCCACTTTTTTCTCGAAACCTGTTCCAACAATCGGAGCTTCAGGTTTTAACAAAGGAACAGCCTGCCGCTGCATATTCGATCCCATCAATGCGCGGTTAGCATCATCGTGTTCGAGGAACGGGATGAGAGCCGCAGCAGCACTAACAATTTGTGTAGGAGCAACATCGATATAATGAACTTCTTCGGGTTTCACGATCGGATAATCGCTTTGGAAGCGGGCTTTAATTTTTACATCAGTGAAATTTCCCTGAACATCTAATTTCGCGTTCGCCTGGGCGATAGTGTAGACGTCTTCTTTTTCTGCGGTCAGAAAATCAATTTCTGTTGAAACCTTTCCGTCGTTCACTTTTCTATACGGTGTTTCGATAAATCCGAACTCGTTCACTCGAGAATAAATACACAACGACGAAATTAAACCGATGTTCGGACCTTCGGGAGTTTCGATAGGACACAACCGCCCGTAATGTGTGTAATGAACGTCGCGAACTTCAAAGCCGGCGCGTTCACGTGTTAAGCCGCCTGGTCCGAGTGCCGACATCCGGCGTTTATGTGTAATTTCGGCAAGCGGATTTGTTTGGTCCATAAACTGCGATAATTGATTTGTTCCGAAGAACGAGTTTATTACACTCGTTATTGTGCGGGCATTTATCAAGTCTTGCGGGGCAAGATTTTCGTTATCGCGCAAATTCATCCGTTCGCGGATTGTTCGGGTCATTCGAACCATCCCGATATTGAATTGTTGAGCTATTTGTTCGCCCACTGTGCGGACGCGGCGATTGCCGAGATGGTCGATATCGTCAACCGTTTTTTTACCTTGTTGTAAATCTAAAAGATAATCGATGATTGCCAAAATATCTTCGCGGGTCAGTGTTGTGATAGATGTCGGTGTGTCTAAACCGAGTTTCGAGTTCATCCGGTTTCTGCCTACATTACCGAGGTCGTATCGTTTTTCGTTGAAGAACAAACGGTCGATTAAATTTTTGGCGGTATCCAAATCAGGAGCTTCACCCGACCTAAGTTGTCTGTAAATTGCTTCAAGAGCATCTTGTTCGGTGCGTGCAGCATCGCGTTGTATTGTATTGGCTATAATTGAACGTTCGCCGCTACTATCAAATTTTAAGAAATGTAGTTTCTTGATTTCTAATTTTTTTATCTTCTTTATAAGCTCTTCAGTTAATGCAGTATCTTTATTGATGAAAATTTCACCTGTTTTTTTATCAATAACGTCGCTGCAAATAATTCGGTTTACATAATTTTTTAAGTCTACTTCCCTAGCATCCACATCTTCAATTAAGTTGAAAAGTTTTAAAATTTCATCATCGGACGAATAACCTATCGCACGGAGAAGTGTAGTAACGGGAAATTTTTTCTTTCTGTCGATATAAACATACATTACGTTGCTGATATCTGTAGTGAATTCGATCCACGATCCGCGGAATGGAATGATGCGAGCAGAATATATGGGAGTTCCGTTTGGATGTACCGATTCGCTGAAAAATACACCCGGTGATCGATGGAGCTGGCTAACCACTACACGTTCAGCTCCATTTATGATGAATGTTCCTCTGTCAGTCATTGTTGGCAAATTGCCAAGATATACTTCCTGTTGAATAGTGTCAACATAGGAATGACCGTCCTCACTTTTTTTGGATAATTTCAATTTTGCCTTGAGCGGAACTGCGTATGAGAGTCCTCTCTCTTGACATTCTCTGACATTATACTTTGGTTTTTCGACTGAATATTCTACGAATTCGAGAAGATAATTTTCGCGAGTATCTTGAATAGGGAAATTCAGTAAAAAAACCTGTTGCAAGCCCTGGACCTTACGTTTTATAGCGGGGGTTCTGGCTTGTAAAAAAATTTCCCATGATTCCCTCTGAACATTCAATAGGTCGGGCTGTTCGAGAACCTGTGGAATTTTAGAAAATGAAATTCTTTCGTTTTGAATATTTATTAGGCGCTTCAATTTACCTGCTCCTTACATTATTAAAAAACTTTTATCAAATCTTAAAAACAAAAAATATCAAGCCGATAATTCAAATCTTCAGAATCAGATGTAAAAATTATCGGCTGATTTACAAAATGAGTTGCTACTATATTACTTTAATTCTACTGTTGCGCCGGCGTCTTCGAGTTCTTTCTTAAGTTTTTCAGCCTCATCTTTATTCAAGTCCTCCTTCACAGTCTTCGGGGCACCGTCAACGAGGTCTTTTGCTTCTTTCAAACCGAGTCCTGTAGCAGCCCGAACGACTTTAATGACGTTAATTTTTTGAGCACCTGCACTAATGAGCACTACGTTAAATTCAGTTTTTTCTTCGACTACTGGAGCTGCCCCGGCGGCTGGCATAACTCCAGCCATCATCATCGGAGCCGCGGCTGTAACACCAAATTTTTCCTCGAGAGCTTTTTTTAATTCTGCGGCTTCGAGTAAAGTTAATTTTTCTATTTTTTCGACTAATTCTTGAACTATTGACATTTTTAATTCTCCTATACTATTAAATTTTTCTAAATAATTATTAATTAAGCGGCTTTCTTTTTTTCTATGGCATCCAAAACACTGACCAAATCTCTCATAACAGCAGAAATTACACCAACGAGTCCAGAAGCAGGTGCATCAATACTTCCGAGAATTGATGCTATCATTTCTGGTCGTGAAGGCATGGTGGCAATACTATTAAGTTCACTTCCTTCGTAAATTTGTTTTTCGATAATACAAGCTTTTACTTTAAGGTTTTGATTTTTATCGCTGAACTTCTTAATAATTTTTGCTGGAATAATTGGATCATCGTATCCGAATGCAATCGCCGTAGGTCCGACAAGTTTGGGGAAAACTTTGTCGTAACCGGTAACAGCTTCGAGCGCCTTGTGAACAAGCGTGTTTTTGACGACACGATATTCGACACCTGCTTTATAGAATTCCCTCCGGAGTTCGTTTATCTGCTCCACAGTAATTCTGGTAAAATCAGCTAGATACATACCGTTGGCGCGCGAAACCTTTTCCTTTATTTCTTCGATTATTTTATTTTTTTCATTACGTTGCATTGGTTCCTCAATAATTAATTTTTTTACTGAGAAGCCCAAACCTAAAATTAATTTGGCAGTAAAAATTAATTGTTTTTATATTTATGAGTGCGTAAATTTCTTTTTTAAATTTTAACTACATTTTTATCAATATGAACACCGGGTCCCATAGTGCTTGAAAGAGAAATACTGCGTATATATTGTCCCTTTGCTGTCGCCGGCTTCAAACGTAATACAGTAGATAAAAATGCGTTAATGTTTTCGACGAGTTTTACGTTGTCGAAGTTTGCTTTCCCAATTGAAGCATGTACAATTCCGGCTTTGTCAACACGAAATTCAATTTTACCGGCTTTTACTTCTTTAACAGCTTTTGCTACTTCTGTAGTTACTGTTCCGCTCTTTGGGTTTGGCATTAAGCCGCGAGGTCCTAAAATTTTTCCAAGCTTCCCGAGGTCGCCCATTACATCGGGCGTAGCAATGATAACATCAACGTCAGCCCAACCTTGTTGAATTTTTTGCAGGTAATCTTGGTATCCAGCATGATCGGCACCCGCTGCTTTTGCTTCTTCGTCTTTTGGTGGTTTAGCGATAACGAGTACTCGAACTTCTTTACCCGTTCCGTGCGGAAGCGAAACCGTACCGCGAACTGCTTGATCGGCTTTTTTAGGATCGACCCCTAATTTTACCGCTATATCAATCGACTCCACGAATTTAGCGGTCGATGTTTGTTTTGCTAAGTTTACAGCATCTTCGATAGTAAAAAATTTTTTTGAATCGACTTTCGAAGCAACTGCTTTGAATCTTTTGCTGATTTTCATTTTTGTAATCCTTTTTTAGTGGTGATAGCGTTTCGGAAATCAACCTGAAAATTTTTACAGGTGTGAAACTTCCACGTTAATTAAAATCTATTCTTCTACAGTGATGCCCATACTTCTCGCAGTACCGGCAATCATTTGCATTGCTGCTTCGACATCGTGCGCATTTAGATCAACCATTTTCGATTCAGCAATCTGGCGTACTTGTGCCGAAGTTACCTTCCCGATTTTGATGCGGTTCGGCTCTCCAGAACCTTTTTCTATTTTTGATGCTTTCAATAATAGTACTGCTGCCGGGGGAGTTTTGGTGATAAAAACAAACGATTTATCTGAAAAAACCGTAATAACTACCGGAATAATTAAGCCCGATTGTTCTTTTGTTTTTGCATTAAACTGCTTACAAAATTCCATAATATTTACACCCTTTTGACCTAGGGCCGGACCTACCGGAGGAGCCGGGTTTGCTTGTCCCGCTGGAATTTGTAACTTGATATAACCTACAATCTTTTTCATTAGTGAACCTTTATAAAATTATTTTTCAATTTCTACTTGACTAAAATCGAGTTCAATGGGTGTCTTACGTCCGAAAATACTTACCATCACTTTTAGTTTCATTTTTTCTTTATTAATTTCCTGAACAAAACCACTAAAGTTGTTGAATGGACCGTCGGTAACTTTTACAGCATCACCGATAACATACGGGACCTCTAGAACTTCTTCTTCTGCTCCTGTATCGAGAGAACCGATAAGCCGACGTACTTCTTCGTGATGAAGGGGCGCTGGTTCTCCACGAGGTCCTACGAAGCTGATTACTGATGGCGTATTTAGGATCAAATGTTTAGTTTCTTTATCTAAAATTGTTTCGATCAGAATATAGCCTGGAAAAAAAGTTTTAATTTTACTCTTTTTTTTGCCGTCCTTAATTTCGAATACCTTCTCCGAAGGTACTACAACCCGTCCAATTCTGTCGATGAGTTGCGAACGTTCTGATTCTTCTTCGATAAAAAATTTTACTTTGTTTTCGTGACCTGAGTAGGTTCGAACAACGTACCATTTTTTTTCGGTTTTGTTAATTTCTAAATTCATACCTGCTGTTTATAAAATAGCTTTCATCGCCTGGCTAACGATGGTGTCAACAAAATAAACAAAAACCGCAATAACGCCACAGACCGCCAAAACGACAACGGTAGTTTCTCGCAATTCTTCCTTTTTGGGCCAGGTTACTTTTTTCATTTCTTTTACTACATCAGTGAAGAAATTGATTATTTTTTCTTTCATATTAAGCCTTTTACACTCATTATTAATGCACGTGTGGAGGGACTCGAACCCCCAACCTGCGGTTTTGGAGACCGCTGCTCTAGCCATTGAGCCACACACGTGTATTGCATAAATTATTTTGTTTCTTTATGAGGTGTGCGCTTATTGCACCACCTGCAGAATTTTTTGTATTCTACACGACCACTCTGTTTTTTCTTATTTTTAGTTGTAGTGTAATTTCTTCTTTTGCACTCTGTGCATTCTAGTGTTATTATATCACGCAATTTAAATCTCCAAAATATATTTTTTAGATATTGATTTTACGAGCTTGCGACCGGGATTGAACCGGTGACCTCTTCCTTACCAAGGAAGTGCTCTACCAACTGAGCTACGCAAGCTTTCAAAAAAAAACTTAAAGCCTGTAACTTTAGAACCAGAGCGGGAGACGGGACTCGGACCCGCGACCAACAGCTTGGAAGGCTGTGACTCTACCAACTGAGTTACTCCCGCAATTTGAAACAAATATTTTGTGGGCAGGGAAGGATTTGAACCTCCGAAGGCCGGAGCCGACAGATTTACAGTCTGTTGCGTTTGACCGCTTCGCTACCTACCCAACTTGAGCTGGCAATCGGATTTGAACCGATGACCTGCTGATTACAAATCAGCTGCTCTACCAACTGAGCTACGCCAGCATTTTTATAGATAGATTTAAAAAAATATTTATCTAAATTGTATCTCAAACTGAGGAAAAAACATCCCTTTTTCTATCAATTCGACATACATTCAATAAAATATTTGTGTTTTTCTGTATTATTAAGCCAATTTGCTGAAAAATTAGCATAGTAAGATAACATTTTTTTAATTAAAGTCAATAGATTGGCATGATGTTAAATGTTATTGTTGTAAATTACTTCCAATTTATCGCATCTATTCGAGTAAATTATTTCGGTAATAAATTAGTTCTCTCGACAACGGGTCAATTTTCAGTCCTTGATCAAAATAGAACAATGCTGACTTTATATCTCCCGTTTGTGTTTTAAAAAGTCCATTCGAGATGCTTGCCTGTGTGTATAAGTTTCTAAGATTTTTTATTTGAGGAGAATTTTTTTCATTATTCCGGAATTTAAATTCAATTTTTTTCGCTTTTATCAAGTCGCCGGGTTTTATAAGTTGAAAACACAAACCCGATGGAACTCGTTGAAATCCTTCAGTATATTGTGGTTCAATCTCTGGAGTTACATATATTGCCCTCTCATCATAATTTTTTTCAATAAAACTTTTTATAGCACCCTTAAATCTTCCTTCAATCAATTCATAAGTATAAGGAAGATTATGCTCGAATTTAGAAAGTTCCACCAAAAAGGCATCAATTTCATTTTTCGATTTTTCAATAAGCCAAGGATAATTTCCTTGAAGCTGTTTAAAATACCACGAACGTCTTAACAACTCTTTATCTATTACAACTACATCCGAACGGTATTTTTCGACAATTTGATAGTAATAAGATGCCGAGACGAAATAATCCCACTGATAAGAAATAATAATTCCGTTTGGTTCAATCGAGTTGAACATATTTTTTGTGTAGTCTTCTACTAAATAATTTTTACTTTCATCACATTTATTGTAGTTCATTACCAGAGGAATGAAGGCTAACAACAACGTTAGGCTAGCTGCATATTTATAGAACGATTTTTCAACAACTTTAATTAATAAAGTATTCAATCCGACAGCAATCCAGATTGCGATAACGAAATATGCCAACAAAAAGTAGGAGTCTATATCATGGATATCATAATTTATCGAATACCCCACACATACAACAAATAATAAGATAGAAAAAATGAAAAACCTCATGTGCTGCCGGAAGAGGCTCCATAATCCAACTAACGCTAATAGTAAAAACAAAAAATTAAACTCATTCAATAAATTCCCTACGAAATAATTAAATTGTTTTACGGCTGAATCTGTTGAAGAAAAAATCCACACCCTGTATTGTTTACCGCTAATGTGCCAAAATATTTTTTCCCAATCTACTGGATTCCCCCAATTGAGAGTCGGTGAACTTGAGGCACGAATGGGTAGATAGAAATAAAATGACAACCCAACAACAAGCGGCACTGCTAAAATTATTATAAACCGCCACGAATATTTATTAAAACCATTGGTAGAAAAAAACATATATAGCAGCGCAGGTGCTAATAATATTGTTGTCATATGGTTTGTAAAACTCATCCCTACTAAGAGAGCAAAAACAAACCAAGCCTTCGATGCATTAAAATAATGTCGGATTGCTTTAAAAAAATAATAGAGAATGGTAGAAAGAAACAATATGTGCAGCGAGTAAACTTCGATCGAAACTGCTTGCGACCAAAATGTTTGTGAGAATGCAAGCACTAATGAAGCAACTACCGCCGGCAAATATGCCAACCTAAATTTATAAAAATCCTGTTTCGGTTGCGAAATGTTTTTGAATTTACGATCTACCAAATCTTCCAATACTAAAACTATAAAACGGTAGTAGAAAAATATCCCCACCGCACAAAGAACAGCCGACATCAAATTCAATTTATAAATCACCGAAGCCCCGATTGGCAAGTGACTAAACAACCACCCCACAAGTGTAAATAACGGATAACCAGTAGGGTGAGCGATGCCAAGTGTTGCCGCAACTGTAGCTAATTCGCCACAATCGATAAAATTAACTGATGGAGCCAACGTGTTTAAATAAACCACGAATACACAAATTGAGACCACAAATCCTAAAATTATCGCAAAAGATATATTTACTTTTAGTAGTTTCATTAAACGCTAATACTTTTTTACAAAGTAATCAATTTGGATGAAAAAAGCCACAATCTACTTGCTCATTTAGCCTTTTTTAATTAAATTCAAATCAAAAATCATTGAACCTTTTTATGTTTACAAAATATTTATTCCTCCTAATTTTCACTTTCTCTACTTCTCTGAGTCAAATTAATGACGATCGCATGCAACTTTATGATGTTGAAAAGTACACCTTATCGCTTAAACTAAATCTAACTGAACAGAATCTAACTGGGCGAGTTCGTGTCGTTTCAAAAATATTGAAACCATTTTCAACATTTGTTTTATCGGCATCGAACAAAACTATAACTGTCGATTCTATCAAGAACGATCGCGATGAAAAATTAAAGTTTTTACACCAGGACGATCACGTTTCAATTAGCTGCAACAAAAAATTTTCGGAAGTAATTGACGTTGTTGTTTTTTACAGAGCCATATCTAATTTCCATGGTGAATTTGATAATGGAGGCATTTTCTTCTCAGGTTCAAAAGCTGCAACGAGCAGTCAGCCATTTTTTGCACGTAAATGGTTCCCTTGCAAAGACGACCCATCAGATAAAGCAACCGCAGTTATAAATATTACTGTCCCCGACACGCTTACAGTTGCTTCGAATGGTATGCTGAAAAATATTTTTCAGAATAAAGATGGGACAAAAACTTTCCGCTGGGAAACAAACTATCCGATTGCACCTTATTTAATTTCGTTCGCCGTTGGGAACTATCTATTGATTGAGGATAGCTTTACATCCATCAATGGAAAAAATTTGCCCATCACTTACTATGTATTTCCTGAATACTTAGAAAACTCTAAATATGATTTTCGAAACACAAAAAAAATGTTGAAGTTTCTGGAAAATACATTCGGCGAATATCCTTTTATCGAAGAAAAATATGGAATTGCTCTCGTGCCAGGTGAATTGATGATGGAAAACCAGACGATTTCATCTATCAAAGAAAATTTGATTACTGGCACTGGCGAGGTTGAACAATTTTTAATACATGAACTAGCTCATCAATGGTTTGGGAATTTACTAACACCAAAAAGTTGGCATCATATCTGGCTCAGTGAGGGCTTTGCAACTTATATCCAAGCTCTCTATTACGAATACTATCTAGGTAAAAAATGGTACCACCACATCATCAATAGTTTTTTGGAATCCGAATATGGAAGATATACAGGTTCACTTCTTCTAAAATCGGATACTTCATTTTCCGATATGTTTTCTGACCGGATATATTATAAAGGAGCTATCGTTCTCCATATGCTCAGAAATATTGTTGGCGATTCTTCATTCTTCGATATTTTAAAAAATTATTCTGCAAACCCTGCTTACAAGTATTCAAATGTTACGAGTGAAGACTTTATTATTGAATGTGAAAAAGTTCACAAAAATAAATTAGATTGGTTTTTTAAACAGTGGGTGTATGCAAATACAGATTCTATAGATAGACCAACACTTTCTTACAAATGGAATTCAGAAAAAATCGAAAACGATTATAAAATATCTTTGACAATTAATCAATCGAACTCATCTCAATATTTATTCAAGCTGCCGATGGACGTTACAATATCCTCGGCTTCCGACACCGTGAATTATAATATCACAATAGATAAAGCCTCGCAGACTTACAACTTTAACATGAAAACTCAGCCTGTAAATGTTGAGTTAGATAAAGATAATTGGGTTTTTAAAAAACTGGTAAAAGAAGATTGAATATGGAAAATGAAAAACTGATTAAGACTTTACAAAAAACTTACAAACGTGAAATGAGCGGCG
>JBBIOD010000012.1:21838-34485 GCA_037443545.1 Ignavibacteriales bacterium
TGAAGCTTTTTCAGCGGGTATCTCAACTGCCGTCGGCGGGATCATTCCCGTAATACCATTTTTCTTTGCGTCCGGACTGAATGCAGTGATTATAAGTCTCGTGATAAGTACGCTTGCACACTTTGCCATCGGAGTTTTAAAAACAATCGTTACAGGAAGAGGTTGGTTTAAGAGCGGATTAGAAATGACTGCAGTTGGTATTATTACTGCGGCAATTGCTTATGGAGTTGGCATACTATTAAGTCCCGGTGGACATATACCGTTTTAGATATTCGCCAATTCCAATCAATTTCAAGCATATTTTTCACTCAGATTCATCAAGCCAAATAGGAGATTTTCATTAATGTTAAAGCCTTTAGTCGGTTTGATATAAAATGTTATTTTATTATATTTATAATAATCAATTACAAATTTAGAGGGGTCAGTCATGCTAAAATCAAAATTTTTGTATTTACTGTTTATTATTTCCATTTTCAATAATTCACTTTTATTCGGAGACATTAAAGGAGGGAAACAGTCAGCTATTTTCGACTTCAAAAAACAATCTGCGCAACAAACCCCTCTCGTAATTGAAAATAAAATATTGGACGCAAACCGGATTTCTGCATGGTTCAGAAACGACGGTGAATTTTATTTTGACCATAAAAGAAATAATTCGGGTTTCGAATGGCCTAAAGGGAGCGGTAAAACAGCTATATTCTCATCCGGATTTTGGATAGGTGCAAAAGTAAAAAAAACGGAAGACACAACCCAAAAGGAAATTCGTGTGGCAGTTGTGGGGCACATGAGTTCTGAATATAGGCCGGGTCGAATATTACCCGATGGCTTCCCGGAGGATTATACCTCATCACATTTGAGAGTGTACAAAGTACGACCACTGCTTGATTTGCCTACAAATAGTGTGGATTATTTAGAGTGGCCAATTGACCAAGGCGCTCCTTGGATTGACATTGACACTGATGGGAATTGGAATCCTTATATTGACAAAATTGGAATACAATGGCCCTCCGGTCCTGAATACCCGGATATGATACAATTTTATGTTTATAACGATGCCGATGAAGCTTTCCATAATCACTTCGGTTGGGGCAGAACAAAACCACTCGGTGTCGAAGTACGTCAAACTAACTGGGCATATCGAACCGGATTTGGTGATGTGCAATTTCTACGATTTCAAATTTATAACAAGAGCTTGAATACACTCGACAGTACTTACCTTACTTTATGGTCAGACCCAGATTTAGGTAATGCTTTTGACGATTATGTTGGGTGCGATACCACAAATGATTCAAGAGGAAAACCACACAATTTGGGATATACTTATAACGGCGACAATGACGACGGACCTTATGGTTATGGAAATGCGCCACCAGCAGTTGGTTTCAAACTTATGCAAGGACCTTTTAGTCATACAGGTATATCTACGGACACAGCGATTGCTTTCGGGAGAAAATTACCAGGTTATCGTAATTTAAGAATTTCAGGATTCAACTTCTCCTGTGGTTCGGGACAAGGCGGATGCACGAACCCGGATTGGTACGATCCACATCACTATATCCATACCTATAACGTTATGCAAGGACTTACCGTTAATGGAAGACCTTGGATTGATCCTCATACGGGCGATACAACAAAGTTCCCATTGGCGGGGGATCCAGTTACACGCAGCGGCTGGCTAAATAGCGATTTGTTTCCACCCTCAGATGTACGGTTTACGATGCCAACAGGTCCGCTCACTTTAGCACGAGGTGATTCTCAAGAAGTGATTTATGCAGTTATCATAGATAAAGGCGCTAATAATTTAAACAGCATAACGCGATTAAGAAACCTTTCGGAACGAGTCAATCTCGCGTATGAAAACAGTTTTAAAAATGTTCCGTTTGTGTCTATAAAAAATTTGGACTTATACTCGCCCCCTTTTCTTATCAATGCTTTAGTAAAAGATGCCATCCAAGTAACCGCAACGCTAACAAGCACAACGGGTGCAATTTTAGGAACGGCAACTCTATATGACGACGGCACGCATGAGGATAGTTTAGCTAACGATGATATTTGGAGTAATTGGCTTTATTCAAATGCGGATGCAGCGGCTGCAATGCTGAGTTTGAATATTGTTTACTCTAATTATCAAACTTTAGAATGGCGAAATATCTTAACCGGAATTACAACAATCGGCAGATTAAAAATTGATGCTAAAGTTGCGACCGACAATATCAATGCTGACGGAATACCGAACCCAGGTGAGAACATCAGGTTTAAATTTCGGCTTAAAAATTATACCAATTTTAATATAACCACCATCAATACCTATTTATACAAAGTTGAAAGCCCCTATATCTCACATGTTAATATTCCAAATAATTTAACATTAAGTATTCTTCCAAATGGCACTTCAGATTGGGTACCGAACGACTACTGCGATTTAAGCATTTACACGGAAACGCCTACTCCGCATATTGCTAAAGTTATTTTGCAGCTTAATGACGACAAGGAAAATAGCTGGCTTGATACGCTCAATTTTACGGTGCAGGAATTTATATATCCTCCAATCGACACAATACCGATACATAGCAGTGGATATTCCGAAGGAAATTTTCGCATCCACTTAGTTGATTACAGTAAATTAAAGGATGATTTTTACAAAATCACTATCAATAAACCTTCGCCAGATAATATCACTTTTAATTTGATAAATACACAAACCAATGATTCGTTATTGAAAAATCATGAACTTCCTGATCTGTTGTATGGGCATAATATACCGGTTACTGATGGCTTTAGAATCAAAAGAGGAAATTTTACAACTTTGTCGGGGACAAAAAAATGGAATTATTTACCTCTTTCTAACAAATGGTTTACGGGTGTTAACGGATATCGTATGGATGTTCATTGTGATTCTCGCGGCTTCATTGCATATCCTCGAATAGGACGATTCATTAATATAGTCAGTTCCTTACCCGCCGATTCATTAAAAATTGTTGAATTAAGATTTAGCGACAGCAATACACAAAAAGCATATCGGTGTATTGAAGGATTTTTGGTGCGTCCACCACGGAGAATTATACATCCTGAATTCCGACCATTTGTTGTTGATTCATCAGGATCTGGATATTTATATCAGGACTATGAAATGTTTCCATTAGGAAACCCCACATTCGGTAGAACAATTCCATTTACAGTTTGGGAGGTAAATAAAAAAACAGGATTGGAGAGACAACTCGACGTTGCAATCATCGAAAGAAACGATACATTATATAAAACTATGGCAGGCTCGACAGGGAATGATTCTCTTGTGTACATTTACAAAGGTAATGTAGATGGAAAATGGAACCCATCTCCATTATATTATAATTATAATTATAGTCATAGTGGAGATGAGGTAATTTTAATACTTAATACAACCTACTCAGATTCCCCGAAAGTACAATACTCTGTTCGAGGAGACTGGACTAGTCGCAAAAATCCTTATCTGTATGCTGTTTGGATGAGACGAATGAATGCTAATTCAACATATACAAATGGTGACGTACTCGAAATAACACCGTACTTTCCTTTAACTGAAAATGATGTATTTACTTTTAATCCTATGAGGTTGCTGGCTGTTGAAAATTCAAATCAAATTCCGGACAGTTACAAGTTATACAATAATTATCCTAATCCCTTCAACCCGCTGACAACTATCAAATACGATTTACAAAAGTCCGGCAGAGTTGTAATCGAAATCTATAATCTGCTCGGTCAAAAAATTAAAACTCTCGTGAACGAAGAAAAAGTTGCGGGCAGCTACACAACAACATGGAATGGTTCAACCGACAAAGGTCTTCACGCTGCTAGCGGAATTTATTTTTACAGAATTAGAACAGAAAATTTCTCAAATACTAAAAAGATGATATTGATGAGATAGAATTAACACACCCATCTATCCCCTCTCAAGAAAAGAAATCGGAAATCTCTGAAGCCCCAGTTAAAAGCTTGGGGCTTTTTTATTTGAAGATTACTGTAGATTCCCGTATATTTAATCCGAAATTAAATTAACTACTTATGCACAAAATACTCGTCATTAACCCCGGTTCTACATCTACAAAAATTTCTGTTTTTACGGATGAAAAAACAATCCAATCAGAAACTTTAAAACATTCAACCGATGAAATAAACGGGCATCCGCATATATGGGATCAGTTCGATTTCAGGTTTGGCACAGTCGACAAATGGCTGCATTCGAATAACATTGACGTAAAAGAATTTTCTGCAATAGTTACATTAGGCGGCTTGTTCCGTTCCCTTGAAGGCGGTGTTTATGAAGTGAATGATAAAATGCTTGAAGACGCTCGTGCAAACTTACAAGGTGAACATGCCTCTAACCTTGGCTGTGCGCTTGCCTATGCGATAGCAGTCGAAGCTCATTGCAAAGCGTATGTCGTTGACCCTGTTTCTGTAGATGAGTTCGAACCGCTGGCGAGATATTCAGGCCACCCTGAAATTGAGCGGCGAAGTTTATCGCACGCCTTAAGTCTACACGAAGCTGCCCGCAATGCAGCAGAAATGTTAAACATTGAATACAAAAAATCTTCTTTTATAGTCGCTCACACGGGTGGTGGAATTTCAGTGGCCCCCATCCGAAACGGAAAAATTATTGATGTTAACGATGCATCCAGCGATGGACCTTTTTCTCCCGAAAGAACCGGCGGACTTCCGCTTCAGCCATTCATTACATTAGCATTCTCAGGAAAATACTCTCACCAAGAACTCAGAAAATTTGTTATGGGCAACGGCGGCTTGGTTGCGTATTTAGGAACCAACAACGCCGAAGAGGTTGAAAAACAAATAGCCACCGGCGATGTCAGAGCCAAAGAAGTATTTGAAGCCATGGCTTACCAGATCGCAAAAGAAATTGGCGCTATGGCTACGGTACTGAAAGGAAAAGTGGATGCAATTGTTATTACAGGCGGACTTGCAAAATCGAAAATTCTGACTGAATGGATTGTTGAGCGTGTGAAGTTCATTGCGCAGGTTTTAATTTTCCCCGGAGACGAAGAATTAAAAGCGTTGGCGAAACGAGCGCTTAGAGTTCTAACTGGGAAAGAACAAGTTAAGTCGTATTAAAATTTCACACAACAAACAACGAATCACAAATAATAAATCGATACTCAAATGATCAGGAACTTTGAAGAGTTTTTTAAATATGCTCTTTCGATAAAGGGCAAGTCTGTTGTTGTTGTTCAACCCCACAACGAAGAAACACTCGCTGCCGTCGTTGAAGCCGCAAAAGTGGGTTTAGCCGAATTCCATTTGGTCGGAAATGAATCTATTATCCGGCACACTCTTAACTTGTTAGGAAGTTTGCATCATTTTCATTTCTACAATGAAGTTGAAACTGAAAAAGCTATTGCAAAATCTTTCGAACTGATCCACAACAAAACGTGCGAAATTCTGATGAAAGGTTCGGTGGATACTTCGACATTGATGAAATCGGTTTTCGACCCTGCAAACAATTTACGTACAGGAAAACTTTTCAGCGATGTATTTATTTTTGAAATTCATAAAGAAAATAAATTACTGATGATAACCGACGGCGGGCTTAATTTATCACCGAATCTAGATGAAAAAATTTCAATCATACAGAATGCTGTAAAAGTTGCCCACGCTTTACGGAACACGAATCCAAAAGTGGCATTATTGTCGGCATCCGAAAAAGTTAATCCGAAATTACAATCATCTGTTGATGCAGCTGAAATTACGAAATTGAACCGTGATGGGAAAATATCCGGATGCGTTATAGATGGACCGATGGCTTTAGATGTTTGCGTTAGTGAACAAGCAGCCGCTGAAAAAAATATCCACTCCGATGTTGCCGGCAAAGCCGACATAATTGTAGCTCCAAACATCGAAGCGGCAAACAGTTTGGCGAAGAGCACTCAATATTTTGCTGGCTTGCCGCACGCACAGGTAATTGTTGGGGGTAAAATTCCGTTATTAATCCCATCACGTGCAGATAAATGCGAGGAAAAAATCAGGACTATTGCTTTAGGTGTTATAATGAGTAGTATGACAACATCGGACTAAATAAATAATTCTCATCAATTCCCTTCCCAATGCACGCCGTTGCCTTTTAAAATTAACCGCTTGTTAGTTCATGTAAATCTGATTTTAAATGCTCCAACAATTCCCCCCTGCGGACAGGCAGGCATTCATCCACTAATCCATATTTCATCTTCCTACAATTTATGCTACCAATGCAATTTGCTATTATCTTCTAACATTCATATATTCGACTAATCAATTTTATTAGTCGAATAATCTAAAGATTAAATATGCCTGAAAACCATGAATTTTCGCAAGTCCGCCAGGTTTCCGAAAAGAAAAACCAGATACTTAACGCCGCTAAACAAGTGTTTGGCAGGTTCGGATTTGTTAAAACTACCCTCGATGATGTTGCCAATGCAGTTGGTATGAAAAAGGCTTCGCTGTATTATTACTATGAGAGCAAGGAAGAACTTTTTAAAGATGTGGTAAAATCAGAGACGAGTGAATTAATAAAAGAGTTAGAAAATAAAATTTTCACAATCGACGATGTCCATACCCAGCTTAAAACTTATATAAAAATTCGCCTCGATTATTTTCAAAAGCTGATCAACATACACAATCTAACGGTAAATTCAATTTTAGAATTCAAACCAATTACAGAACTTCTCTATCGCGAATTCTTTGAGAAACAAATTCAGATAGTCGTAAAAATATTTTCTGACGGACAGCAACGAGGTGAATTAAAAAATGTTGATACTCAACGAACCGCAAACATATTCATCTCGGCTATCGAATCAATCGCGACGAAAGTATTATGCAAAAGCAAATCAACAAACGAAATTAATTATAAATCTATTGAAGACGATTCACTCTTCTTAACTGAACTTATTATAAACGGATTAAAAAAATAAATGAGGGATAAATTGAACTTCTTACTTTTATTCTTGCTGATGATTGTCCCGGCACATTCGCAGTACTCAGAAACCCGCCGGCTAACTATCGAAGAAGCTGTACGATTAGCAATAAAACAAAATTCCGAACTCGAGTCTGTACGTCTCGATGTGAAACGATCCGATGCACGGGTCCTTGAGGCATGGGGATACGCTATGCCGTCCGTAGATGTATCCGGTCAGTATATGCGCTTTATAGATAAACCCGTAACATTTTTCCCGGATGTTTTTTTGTATGGCTTTATGAAGGAAATCGATTCCACGATTCCGAAGCCGACAGGGAAATTGGTTCCGGTTTCATTAACGCCGGGGTTCACCGCGGGCGCCTCGCTAAACGTCAAGCAAATACTTTTTAACGGCGCAATCTTCGTCGGTATTGGAGCCGCGCAAGTTTATTCGAATCTTGCTCGAGATCTCTTTCAGGTGAAACAGGTAGAAACTGTAACAAAAGTAAAAAAGGCATATTACAGCGCACAGCTCGCTCACGAAGCTCTGAGGTTAATGTATTCAAGCTTAAAGAATGCCGAGGATAATCTTAAGAATGTTCAACTGATGAAAACTCAAGGCATCGTATCAGAGTATGATGAACTGCGTGCTTCTGTCGGCGTCGAAAATCTTCGACCGGTAGTTATCCAAAGTGAAACCAATTTCAATCTCGCTCGTGACGCATTGCGAAACACAATCGGAATCCCGACTAAGGAAAATTTCGAACTCGCCGACAGCCTATATTTCGAGCATGTTGATGCATCGTTAATGGAACGGGCAGAAGAGCTTGTCAATGATTTGAACCCAAACCTAACCGTCGCAAAGCGTCAAATCGAACTAAACGGAGCGATAATTAATGCTGAACGCTCGAATTATTTGCCTACTATTGCAGCATTCGGCTCATATCAATATCAGGCGGCGATGAATAAATTCAATTTTTCTACGAATGATTTTTATAAAAGCTCTCATTTTGGATTGTCAATTTCTTTGAATCTCTTCCAGGGTTTGCAAACTTATGCACGCGTTCAACAGGCACAGCTTGATAAGCGTAAAAGCGAAGAACAACTTAGCAGTCTTGAAAAAAATCTGCAGACTGCGTTGCATTCAATTCTCGGTAATTTGCAACAGGCAAAGAAACGAGTTGAAGCGCAAGAAAAAACAGTTGAAATGGCTGAGCGTGGATATAAAATTGTTACAACAAAATTTCTCAACAATTCTGCGACACAACTTGAGGTTAACGATGCACAGCTTGCCCTCACACAGTCGAAAGTCAACCGCATTCAGGCGGTGTACGATTATCTCAATGCCTCAGCAGATTTAGACCAGCTTATCGGGCGTTTGCCAAGCTATGTTATCGAAAAGAATGATTAATGAAATTATTAAGAAGGAATATATCAATGATGAAGGTAATAAATTTTTCAATAATAGCAGTATTAGTGATTTCTGTATTTGCGATCTCTTCGTGTAATAAGCCGAAAGAGAATAACAGCGAACAGAAAATACATCCGGTTAATATCCGTATCAAAATCTTGAAGTCAACACAACTGAGTGATGCAATCCAAGTTGCCGGAACCGTGAAAGCTTACGAAGATGCGAATTTAAGTCCAGAGGAGGGGGGAGTTGTTAAAGAATGGAAAGCAAAAAGAGGTCAGCATGTTAAGAAGGGCGATTTAATTGTGGTGCTTAAAGATGAAGTGATTAAAGCGGGCTACGACGCCGCTGAATCGCAATACAATATGGCTGAACTAAATCTTGGTAAACAACAAAAAATTTTCGACGAACAAGGTATTAGTGAACTGCAGTTGAAAAATCTAGAATACAGTCGCGATGCCGCGAAAGCGAACGCTGATTTAATGAAAGCCCGTTGGGAGCGTACGCAAATTCGTAGTCCGTTCGACGGTAACTTGGAAAACACATTTCCTAACGAAGGAGAATTTGCGCCGCCCGGTGTTCCGATAGCTCGCATTGTTAACACTACGGTGATAAAGATTCAAGCCGAAATCCCTGAGCTTTACTCCGGTACAATTTCGGTCGGTACGCAGACAATTGTAACTTTCGATGCGGTTCCGGAAGTTACTCTTAAAGGAAAATTGTCTTTCGTCAGTTCGACTGTGTCTGCGGTAAACCGCACATTAATGGTTGAGCTTATAACATCCAACCCGTCCCGAAAAATCAAACCTGAAATGGTGGCAAAGGTAAAACTACTGCGTGAGACAAAATCGAACGCGGTACTGGTAAGCTCGAATATCGTCCAGCTTGTAGATCGTGACCGTTCAATTGTGTACGTGAACAACGGCGGCAAAGCGGAAGAACGAAGTTTAAAGCTTGGCGGGCGTCAGGGCAATATGGTTGAAGTGTTAGAAGGATTGAATCCCGGTGATCAGCTAATTGTTAGCGGATATCAGAAGCTTGTCAACGGCACACCTGTCGTTGTAACTCAATAGACGGAGAATCTATTATGAAAATCTGGAATATTGCAGTTGATAATAAGGTAGTAGTTTATCTATTAATTGTATTGATAATAGTGTTCGGGTTTACTTCGTACAACCGGCTTCCGCGTGAAGCGAGTCCCGATGTTGTAATTCCGTGGGTCATTATCGCAACGCCATACATTGGAGTTTCTCCTGTAGATATCGAAGGGTTAGTTACCCAGCCGCTTGAACGTGCGGTGAAAAGTTTGAAAGATATCAAACAAATTACTTCAGTTTCAAAAGAAGGTCTTTCGACAATACGTGTTGAGTTTAACACAGGCGTTGATATTGATGAAGCCCTGCGTCGCGTAAGGGATAAAGTAAACTCAACTCGACCACAGCTTCCGAACGATATCCTCGACCCTGTCGTCTCAGAAATTAATATCAGCGAATTCCCGATTATGTTCGTGAATGTCGGTGGTAATGTCGGACTTGCGCGGCTCAAAAAGATAGCAGATAACTTACAGGATAAGATTGAGGCAATCCCCGGTGTTCTTCGTGCGGATATTTCAGGCGGCTTAGAGCCGGAAGTTCAGGTAAATTGTGATGTGTATAGACTGAACGCATACCAAGTCAGTTTCGATGATGTCTCGAATGCAATTCACGGCGAGAATCTTTCCATACCCGGCGGTTCAATCGATACTAAAGAGAAAAATCTTACAGTCCGTATTCCAGGTGAATTCAAAGAAGTAAAACCTCTTGAAAACATCGTCCTTAAGATTCAAAATGGTAAGCCGATTTATTTGCGCGACGTTGCATCAGTAAATTATTCATTTGAAGATCGACAAACTTATGCAAGGTTGAATGGAGTAGAAGTCGTCTCGCTTGCTGTTCGGAAACGCGCGGGAGAAAATCTTCTTCGTATATCGGATGAAGTTAGGAAGATTGTTAATGATGAACAGAAATTATTGCCTAAAGGTATCAAGCTCGATATTTCAAATGACCAATCACAGTTCGTTACCCGAATGGTTAAGGAACTTGAGAACAGCATTATGACCGGAATGTTCTTAGTCGTGATAGCGCTGTTTATGTTTTTTGGGTTTAAAAATTCTTTACTCATTTCTACGGCAATACCCCTTTCTATGTTTATTGGATTTATTGTACTATCGATTCTTGGTATTACTTTGAATATGGTAGTATTGTTCTCGCTTGTGATGGTGCTAGGTATTTTAGTTGACGATGCTATTGTAGTAATCGAGAACATCTATCGCCATCAACAAGAATACGATGAAAACCCGATACAAGCAGCAAAAAAAGCAGCGGGTGAAGTTTTTGTACCGGTTCTCACTTCTACAGTAACTACAATGTCAGCTTTCCTGCCGTTAGCATTCTGGCCCGGTATCGTTGGCGAGTTTATGAAATATTTTCCGTTCACACTCATTATCACTTTAACAGCATCGCTTTTTGTGGCGTATGTAATAAGCCCTGTACAGGGCGCCATGTGGATCAACTACAAACGGGAAATTCGTAAGACAAAATACAACCTTGAACATCCGCATTGGTACAAAAAGTATAATCCTTTCACAATTCTGTATCATAAGGTTGACGAGGTTTTCTTTCCTTGGATGCAGCGTGAATACGTGAAGACATTAAAATGGACACTGGAGCGAAAAGGACTTACAATTGTCGGTTCATTCGTGCTTCTTATTTTTGTTATAGTTCTTTTTGCGTTCTTGAACAAAGGGATTGAATTCTTCCCAAACACAGAGCCGACGCAAGTTAGCGTTAGCATTGAAGCTCCATCGGGTGTATCGCTGGATGTAACTAACGATATCTCTGCGATTATCGAAGAACGTCTGAATCAGATTCCAGGTAAAAAAGATGTTGAATTTTTCGCATCGAGCATCGGCACTTCTGACGACCCGTTCGATTTTGGCGGTCAGGGAACTTCAAACAAGGGACGCATAGCTATCAATTTCTACGAAAAAATAAAACGGGAGCAAAGTACTTTTCAAACCCTTGAAGAGGTGCGTGAAGCGACAGAAGGAATAGCCGGAGCTGAGCTACGTGTTGCAAAACAACAAATGGGACCGCCTGTTGGTGCGCCGGTCAGCATCGAAGTATCCGGTGAAGACTATGAACAGCTTTCAGCTTTGAGCAAAGCTATCCGAGAAAAAATTAAAACTGTTCCAGGTCTCGTTGATCTGAAAGATGATTATAATATCGGACGCCCTGAAGTTGAAATAATAATAGATCGTGAAAAAGCGGGTTTGTTCTGGACGAGCACAGGTCAAATTGCATCAACTATTCGCGCAGCAATCGCAGGCACCGAAGCTTCCAAGTATAGAGTTGGTGAGGATGAATATAAAATCCGTGTACGGCTCAAGGAAGATCAGCGAACCTCACCCGCAGACCTTGAAAATCTTCATATCAATTTTATGAATCGCCGCGGTCAGTTACTTTCAATCCCGTTAACTTCGGTTGCGGATATACGTCGGACAACAGCCGTAACAGATATTCGACGTAAAGATCAAAAACGCGTCATTACCGTTTCGGGCGACGTTGAAGGACGCGTACAATCCGAAGTGGTACAAGAAGTTAAATCGCGCATAACTGGAATTAACCTCCCTGCGGGATACAATGTTAAATTAACGGGGTCGGAGGAAGAGCAGCAGAAAGCCGCGAGCTTCCTTAGCAACGCGTTCATTATTACTCTGCTTCTAGTTTTCTTAATTATGGTTACGGAATTCAACTCGCTGAAAGTACCGTTTGTAATTATGGGCTCTGTCGTTCTTTCACTCATCGGCGTTCTAGTCGGATTGATTGTAACACAAACACCCGCCAGCGTGATTATGACGGGTGTCGGCACTGTGGCGCTTGCAGGGCTCGTAGTCAGGAATGGTATAATTCTGTTAGATTTCGTTAAACATCGATACCGTAAAGGTGAGACGAAGCTCGACGACGCACTTCTCGAAGCAGGACGCGTTCGTCTGCGTCCGGTGTTGCTTACTGCGGCGGCGGCGGTGCTTGCAGTTATGCCTTTGGCAACGGGTTTTGACTTCGACTGGCGAGAATTTCATTTTGTTATTGGCGCAGAAAGCGCCAGCTTCTGGAGACCGTTAGCAGTTGCAATAATTTTTGGACTCACTATTTCAACATTCCTTACTTTAGTGGTCGTGCCTACTGCATATTCGCTTTTGGAAGAGTGGCATGAAAAGATAAAGAAGAAATTCACAGCATATTTCAAGAAAGGAAATGATGCGGTAGTATAAGAATT
>JBBIOD010000013.1:0-34240 GCA_037443545.1 Ignavibacteriales bacterium
GAATTTTATTAACAGCCAAAGTAACAACTGAAAAAGCTTCATTCACTTCGAATAATTCAATATCCTGCAGAGATAGGTTTGCCTTTTTTATGACTTTTGTAATCGCATCGGCTGGCGCAGTTGTGAACCATTCCGGTTTTTTTGCGAACGAAGCATAGGAAACAAGTTTTACAAGGGGCTTGATACCAAGTTGATCGGCTTTTTCTCTCGACATTACTACAACTGCGGCAGCACCATCATTAATTTTTGAAGCATTAGCTGCGGTAACAGTTCCGTCTTTTAAGAATGCCGCTTTTAAAGTTGGAATTTTTTCGAATTTAACCTTTTTAGGTTCTTCATCCTCGCTTACGATTATCGGGTCGCTACCTTTTTGTTCAATCGTTACGGGAATAATTTCATTCTTGAAGAAATTATTTTTTTGTGCTTCGATTGCCCGCTTGTAACTTTGTGTAGCAAATTCATCTTGTATTTCACGCGTAATTTGCATTTCCTTCGCACAAATTTCGGCTGCATTCCCCATGTGAAAATTATTATACACATCCCACAAACCATCTGAAACCATTAGGTCGGTAAGTTGCCCATGTCCCATCCGATAACCTGTGCGTGCTTTATCGAGCATATACGGAACATTCGACATACTTTCCATACCACCCGCAACAATCACATCGGCATCGCCTAACATAATTGATTGGGCAGCCAACATAACAGATTTCAAACCTGAACCGCATACTTTGTTTATCGTCATGCACTCGACATTTTCGGGCAGACCGGCGTAAATCGAGGCTTGCCTTGCTGGCGCCTGTCCCGTACCGGCTGTTAAGACCGAACCCATTATAACTTCATTCACTTCATCTTTTGGTACGTTGCCTCTTTTGAGCGCCTCAGCAATTACTATAGCACCGAGTCGTGATGCCGATATTCCACTTAAAGTACCGCCGAACGAACCAATTGGAGTTCGTACTCCACTTACAATAACAGCTTCTCTCATATTCCCTCATGATTTATTATTACGATTTATTTAGTTCTTAAAAATTCGATTCTTCTATTTCTTGCTCTGCCATCTTCTGTTCGATTATCAGCAATTGGACGAGCAAAACCATAACCAGCCGCAGATAGCCGGGAGTCCGCAATCCCTCTTCCAACCAGATAATTTTTTACAGCCTCGGCGCGTTGTAACGAAAGTCGCACATTCGCCTTTGCTGAGCCTATATTATCTGTATGCCCACTTATTTCAACATGAATCTCAGGGTTTGCTAATAATCCTGCGGCAACAAATTTTAATGTATCCTCAGAACTTGGCAGTAAACGTGCACTGTTGAATTCGAAGTTAATTCCTCTCAAATTAAGTTTGTCCCCAACATCAGGAATGAAGACTACATCATCAGTTCTGTCGTTTGGATTTTTTCCTTTTTCGACTTCTCTTCCATCAGGAATTCCACCTTCATCGGTATCAATATTTAAAGGATCGGTTTGATGTGTGATCACTTCGTCGCCATCGGTTAATCCATCTCCGTCTGTATCTTTCTTTAACGGATCAGTTTTGTAATTTACAACTTCATCGCCATCGGATAACCTATCACCATCTGTATCCGGGTTTAATGGGTCGGTTTGATATTTTAAAACTTCTTCGCCGTCCGTCAGCCCATCGCCATCGGTATCTGGTTTTAATGGATTGGTTATGTGTTGTAAAACCTCAGCGCCATCCGTTAAACCATCTCCGTCGGTATCGGGATTTATTGGATTTGTTTTATTCTTAAATATTTCATCGTAGTCGTTCAACCCATCGACATCTGAATCCGTGTTGAGAGGATTAGTTAGGTAAGCAAAAACTTCTTCCCCGTCTTTCAAACGATCACCGTCGGTATCCGGATTTAAGGGGTCAGTTCCGAATTGTTTTTCGTCTTTATTCTTTAAACCATCACCATCCGAATCGGCATTTCCTGATTCAAAGAAAGCATACACATTTAGACCGAATAAAAAGTATCCATCCTTATTGTTATTAATTTTTCTATCGTCCAAATAATCCTTTGTTCCCAAAGCATACATACCCGTCAATTCGAGGATAGAATTGTTCGTGATAAAGAATTGAATGCCAGCGCCTGATGGAATCACACCCATCCATTTAGAATAATGACCACGTGCATTATAAGGAAGTTTCCGTTCGTTTTCATCAACAGGATTGAAATTCATTATACTAATTCCACTAAAAAAGTAAGGTCTGATTCGAGAATTGGGAATTGGAGATAAGAGCAAACGGAGTTCGATTGGGATGATTTTCGATGAGAAGAAACCAAATTTTTTTCCTTCCACCATACCGAAACCAAACCCCGCTTCGAACGCGAAAAAGTCGGAAGGGTGGTAACGAGAAAATATCCGGGTAATCGGTTTGGGTATATACCCACCGACATCGGTTTTTGCCATCGCAGTCCCAAAACTTAATCCAAGCCCTATCCCATCTTCAAGTCGTTGGGAAAAAGTTATATTATGGATTAGATTTGTTGATATGGCAAAGAATAACAAATACTTGAGAATTTTCATTCAGTGTTAAAGTTTTTGATGGCAGTGTAAATTTAAGTCTTGTCAACGAGAAAGTCAAGCCTTTTTTGACTTTTTGAAAAAAAAAGCCCCCATATCAAGGGGGCTATATTAGGTGGGATAATCTATACTAACTGTTCATAACTCGCAAGAATTCTTTGTTCGTTTTAGTTCCCCGCATTTTATCGAGTAAAAACTCCATCGCTTCGACAGTCGAAAAATCGCTTAAAAGCTTTCTGAGTATCCAAATTCGATTCAAATCATCGGGTTCTAACAAAATTTCCTCTTTACGCGTACCTGAACGGTTAACATCATACGAGGGATATACCCGTCTATCGGAAAGTTTGCGGTCAAGTATAATTTCCATATTACCTGTGCCCTTGAATTCTTCAAAGATAACTTCGTCCATTCTGCTTCCGGTTTCTACGAGAGCGGTTGCAATTATTGTTAAACTTCCCCCTTCCTCTATATTTCTGGCGGCTCCGAAAAAGCGTTTCGGGCGTTGCAGCGCATTCGCATCAACGCCGCCTGAAAGAATTTTTCCGCTATGAGGCACAACTGTATTATGCGCACGAGCTAAGCGGGTAATACTGTCGAGAAGAATAACTACATCCTTTTTAGCTTCAACCAACCTTTTTGCTTTTTCCAAAACCATATCCGAAACCTGAACGTGCCTATCGGCAGGTTCATCGAAAGTTGAACTGATAACTTCAGCTTGAACTGAACGTTCCATATCGGTAACTTCTTCAGGGCGTTCATCAATTAATAACACGATTAGGTGAACTTCGGGATGATTTCGCCTTATGCTGTTGGCGATTTTTTGGAGTAAAACTGTTTTGCCGGCTTTTGGGGGAGAAACAATCATTCCGCGTTGCCCTTTTCCTATGGGAGCTAACAAATCCATTATACGCATCGCGTGTTCACCGGGTGATGTTTCTAACTTTAGTTTTTCGTGGGGATAGAGTGGCGTGAGGTTATCGAATAGAACACGGTCTCGAATAGCTTCCGGATTTTCCTCGTTAACTCCTTCAACCTTTAACAAAGCAAAAAATCGTTCTCCCTCTTTTGGCGGACGAACTTGTCCACTAACAGCATCACCTGTTCGCAATCCAAATTTTTTAATTTGCGAAGGCGAAACGTATATATCATCAGGAGAAGGAAGATAGTTATAATCAGCGGATCTCAAAAAACCGTAACCGTCCGGTAATACTTCTAAAACCCCTTTGCTGAAACCGATCCCGTCCTTTGCCGATTGAACTTCCAGGATTTTAAAAATTAAATCCTGTTTTCTCATATCGGAATAGCCGGTTACGTCCAACTCTCTCGCAATTTTCGTGAGTTCGGCTATCTTTTTTGATTTCAGTTCTACGATGTCCATTGGCATAAATTAATTCTCTCTTATAAAATTAGATGGTTTGGTATTTATCAATGATATGTTTACAACGTTGGATATAAACTAGATTTGTATTTTGTTTCTAAAATTCTATGCAAATATACGTTGAAATACAAAGAAAGTCAAGATTCTACAAAACGCATTGCTTCTGCTAATACATAATGGGAACCAGTAATCAAAATTATTTCATTAGAACTAGCATAATTTTTAGCAATTTTTAAGCTGTATTTGGGTGTTTTTCCATCGATACAAGGAATATTGGAAATTTTGAATTTTGATGCTATCGTGTCGCTTGGAATTGCTCTCTCTGTTTTTGGGCTGCAAGTAATTACTATTCGTGCGAAATCGCCAATTTCCTGAACAATCGTATCTAAATCTTTATCTTTCATCAATCCAAACACTACAATAACTTTATTAATTCCCAATCGGAAAAGTGTAGCTTTGAGATTAATGAAAGCTTGTGTATTGTGAGCAACATCCCCGATAATTAAAGGATTTTTAGATAACAGATCGAAACGCCCACGAAGACCAGAAAACAATTTTACTCCAGAGAATCCAGAACGAATGCTTCGGTCGGTAATTTTGTATGAATATTTTTTACGCAATAACGAGAGCGCCAAAGCTGATAACCTGATATTGTCTTCCTGAAATTTTCCAAGCATTGTAAGTTTTAAATTATTTAGTTTAGTGTTCCAGATTTTTAGGTCTATGTACTGAGCTTGTAAATCATTTTTTAAAAAAACAAGTTTTGTGTTATCGTCGATATGATTTAATGTCGAATTTGATTTACGGGTTACAGATTGAATAACTCTGAATGCATCTTCGTCTCTTGCAGCAGTCAAACATGGAACAAAAGGTTTGATGATGCCGGCTTTTTCGTGGGCAATTGATTTAGTCGTTGAACCCAAGTATTCTGTATGCTCAAGTCCAATGTTCGTGATGATACTTATTAATGGAGTAATGATGTTTGTTGCATCGAGACGACCCCCTAACCCGGTTTCGATTACAGCTATATCGATTTTTTGGTCGCTAAAATATTTAAACCCTATTGCAGTAGTCGCCTCAAAAAAAGTTGTCCTATATTTTTCGATTTCACTACGAATTATTTTCGTGTATGTAATAAGTTCTTCATCGCTTATCGGTTTTCCATCGATCCGTATTCTTTCGTTGAACTTCAATAAATGAGGCGATGTATAAAGGCCGGTTTTATATCCTGATGCAGTAAGTACTGAAGCAATCATCGCTGATGTTGAACCTTTCCCGTTCGTACCTGCGATATGAATCGTTGGATAGTCTTGATGGGGGTTCTCCAACGTTTCACATAATTTTTTAATATTTTCCAATCCGAACTTCATACCATATTTTTGAAGTCCGTATAGAAATTTAATTGTCGTATTAAACGTGTGCAATTATCAAACTTTTAGTTTTTATAATCAATTTTTTAAAACGGATTCATTTTTTGATGTGTCGAGCGATCCCACAATGATACCGACATCAGCAATACCATTATCTAAACAAAATTTTTCGATTCCCTCGACTATCGACACACCGATATTCGGGTTTATGAAATTGGCAGTACCAACCTGGACGGCATTAGCGCCAACAATTAAAAACTCCAAGGCATCCTCTGTATTAGCTATTCCACCTATCCCGAAAACAGGGATTTTTACCGCAGTAACAACCTCAAAAACTTTAACTAATGCAACTGGTTTAATTGCCGGGCCCGATAGACCACCGGTTACGGTAGATATTTTGGGTTTGCGGGTTTCAACATTCACAGCCATTCCAACTAACGTGTTGATTAAAGAAACAGCATCGGCACCTTCCGATTCTGCCACTTTCGCAAACTCGGAAACGCGCGTAACATTTGGAGTGAGTTTTAAAATAATTGGTTTCGAAGTTAAACGGCGAACCATTTTAGTTATCTCGGCGGTCGCTTTTAAATTGGTACCAAAACTCAACCCCCCCTCTTTGACATTTGGGCAGGATATGTTAATTTCGTATGCAGTTATCCCATTTTCCGATTCTAATTTTTCCAACACCTTACAATATTCATCAATCGTACCGCCGGCTATGTTTGCTATTATTACACCATCTAATTGTTTGAGGAGAGGTAATTTTTCGGAAATAAATTTTTCGACTCCAATATTTGCCAACCCGATCGAGTTGATTAGCCCGCTGGCAGTTTCTACAATTCGTGGCGGAGGATTGCCTTTACGTGGTTTTAGTGTGAGCGACTTTGTAAAAATTCCACCAAGCTTTTTTATATCAAGAAGCTCGCTTGTTTCATCTCCATAACCGAATGTTCCGGATGCAACAAAAACACGATTTTTAAATTCGATATTTCCAATTTTAAACGATGTCTTTACCATCTACAAAATTATCTCGTTTGAATTAAATACAGGACCATCTTTGCACGAGAGTGCAAAACCAATCTCTTTATTTCTCAATTCCACTGCACATCCTTGGCAGATTCCAAAACCACACGCCATCGCGGTTTCTAATGATATCTCGCAAGGGATTTTATATTCTTCGGTTAAATTAGTTAAGGTAACAAGCATCGCTGTGGGACCGCAGGCATAAATTTTACAATTCTGTTTTTTATTTTCGATTAAAAAATGTTTCAACAGTTCAACAACAGTTCCCCGATAACCTGACGACCCATCAACAGTTGCAGTCCGAACGTCATTCAGATACGAAGTCAACAAATATTCTTTCGTTCGTGCGCCTAAAAAAGTGACAACGTTTTTTCCTTTTTGATTTAAATGTTTTTGAAGAAGAGGTAACGAAGCAACACCCAAACCACCACCGATTAGGATTGAAAGTTCTTCATTATTCGAAACATTGAACGGTTTACCGAGAGGTCCTAAAACATCAAGCATATCACCTACTTTTTTGAGGGACAGTTTTTTTGTACCCTTTCCCATTACACCAAAAACTATTTCGACAGAATTTTCTTCAACATAATAAACACTAAAGGGTCTTCTGAGTAACGGAACTGTAGTTTCATCTATTCTAATGTTTATGAATTGCCCAGGCAATACAGAATGCGCAATCTCAGGGGCATGAAAAGAAAGTTTTAAGATGGAAGAATTTACGGGTGTAATTTTTGTAATCTCGAATTTATTTTGAATCATCTTTGAATCCAAAAATTTATTCGTCATCAGGCAGGTCTTCCTGTTCGAAATCTGATGGATCAAATTCATCCTGATATTCTTCACGAACATCTCTCTCGCCTCGCTGCCTTTGTTGTTGAACAGTCTTTGTTTTAGAGGGCTCTCCTTGCGTAATTTTGGGTTGAGGCGGAGGAGGAGGAACTATCTCTTTTATTTTTACATACTGCGACAGTTTTGAAGTATCCTGGGCCACTGCAACTTTGCCCGATACATTTTCCGCATAAATTGATTTCGGGTATTTATCTCTCAATGTTTGGTAGTAAAACTTCGCACTATCGTTATTGTTTAGAATGTTTTCAAAAATCCACCCTGAAGTATAAAATGATTTTGTTGCGAGCTCGGAACTCGAATCGGTTGCAACGATTATGCTAAATATTTTGAGTGCTTCCCTAGGTTTATTTTCATACGTTAACTTTAAAGCTCTTTCGTATAAAATTTCCAACTCAGGTTTTTCAATCTCCACTGTTATCCCCTTAATTTTCTTTGCCTGAATAGCATAATCTGATTTGCCGTAATCTTTTATAAGTAAATCGTACAACGAATCGACAGCCAGATGATTTCCGCGTAACCTATGAATTTCAGCCATCGCATAATATGCTCGGGGTGTATAATCGGGTTTGAAATTACTATTAGAAACTATGTCGAACCAAAACTCTGCCGAGTCCAATAATGATAATTCTAACATGAATAGTGTTGCAAGTTCGAATTGGTTTTTTGTAATTAAGTATAAGGCACTGTCGGCATTTATCGATACACTCGTTAAAACCGGCTGCCTGGGTGCCGCTACCTCCTCCTCCGACTTTTTAACCAATCTCGAAGGCTCCTTTAATATAACGTCCTCATCAAATTCTTCTACTTCATTATTGAGAGTATCTTCCAACAAATCAACTGTAGGCAGAATCAATGTATCTTGGTTTTGCAGCAAACTATCAGTTTTCACGGATAATAAAGTTGTATCTCTCCCGATGTTCGCTCGTTTTATGGAATCGCTTCTTATTGCTAAGTAAAACAAACTATCATATAACTTTATATTATTATGATATAAAAAATATTTATTTAACGCATTAACTTTTTTGACCGCGAGGGGTGTAATTTCTGATTGCGGATTTTCAACTTTAGATTTTTCGTAATAAAATTTTGCTTCCTCAAAATCATGAAACGTTGATTCGTACATCACTCCGCGAGCATAGAAACTCTTTGCCGAAGCGTCAGTCTTCTTATAAACGGTATCAACCATTTCATATTGGTCAAGAGCTTTTTCATATTTTCCCATAGAGGCATAGGTATTTGCGATTTCTAAATCGATGTATGAGAAATTTTCTGTCGTTAAATCCTGATCCTTCATCTCAAACAGAACCTGAATCGCATTTTGGGATTTTCCTGATTCCCTTAACATTCTTGCAGAATTTAATTCAGAACGAAATTTTAAACTTTCATTTGGCTTGTAATCAGCAACCTTATTGTATGCGATTCTCGCAAATTCATAATCTTGACGCAATTCATATATTCTTCCCTGTTGAAAAGTAGCAATAGCCAGCAATTTTCCATCTGCATCTATTTTGAGGGTTTGTGAGTATGATTTTTCGGCTTTAACATATTCACCACGTTCTAAATATATTTGCCCGGCTAACAAATACAACTCTGCAGCAATGTCGTTCTCTCCGATTTCGAGAGCTTGCGAAGAATATTTTGCTATATAGTTTAGAGCTTCATCAAACGCTTCCATGTTATATAACGTGCGCGCATATAATAAATGGGCTTTCCAGAAATGACTACTCGTCGGGAAGTTTTCAATTAATTCATTGAACTTTTTTAAAGCCAAATCGTTGTCGTCTTCGTAGTAATAAATTTCACCAATCATCATAATTGCATCATCAACCCACTTGCTGCGAGGGTAAAATTGAATTATCTTGGATGTTTTTTCAATCACGATATTAAATTTAGTGCGTACCCCTTGATTCGCAACGTATGGAGCAAAATAGTTTGTGTCTAGGGATTTCGGAGGATTTTTGTACAATTCTAAGAGTGCCTCGTCATAATGTTTTTTTGCATTATAGTATGAATTGAAATATCCCATCGTATTTTCATACCTTGTAGAAAAAAATTCTCCGATAGGACTCGAGCACCCGCTAACCAAAATAACTGTGGAAATGAGAGAGAAAAATTTAAAGAAAGAAAAAAACCGGATAGTCATATAATTTTTAATAATGATTAAATCTGTTTAATATTAATGAATATTTAATAAAAATGCAAAGCTAAAAACTATGTAATAGGTTTGATGATGGGTATTTCGACCTTCATCGGAACAACCGTGTATTTGTTCTTAATTAGCAATATAACTATACCGACCTCGTATCGTGATTTTAATATTAATTGATTTTTATTTTGTGAAATGATTTCAATTTTTTCGTATCCTTCTACAACTACAAACTCGGTTTTGAATTCTCTGTAAGGAACGCCGAAACCGAAGCGATTCAAACTTATAACACTGATTGTCGCAGTAGAGTTTCCATCAGGATAAAGATGATGTGGATATATTTCGACATTAATCGAATTAACCGTAAATATTTCCTTCACCAAAATTATGGCAGAAAACCCAAACAAAACGACTAAAATTAACCGTATTTCATTTTTGTTCATCAGTTCTTAGTAACAATTAAACCTCATAGCCAGAATATTGTCAAAATTTGTGTAGTTAATCTAATAAAATAAACAATAACTTGAAAGGATAATTTATGTTGACAAATCAATTCGTACAAAAACACAAAAATATTTTTCTTTCCATTTTAATATTATTCGCCATCGGTTTTACCGCTGTCTATGCACAAGTGGAAAAGGATATCAAAATCATCAAGAAGCAAGGATCGAAAATCGAAGTGATCGAGAAAGATGATGATGATTATCCAGAGGTGATGCATAAGATGCACAGGATGAATAATTTGAATTTGACTGATGAACAACAGAAGCAATTCGACAAACTGCGATTTGATATTCAAAAGAAACAAACCGATGCCAAGGCAAAAGTTAAAACGGCCGAAATCGAACTGAAAGAACTATTCAGTGCCGATAAGTTAGACCGTGCTGCAATCGAGAAAAAGATGAAGGAGATAGCAGACTTACGATTAAAGCTTCGCCTTAATCATCTCGAACATTGGTTTGCTGCAAACAAGCTATTGGATGAAAAACAGCAAAAAATTTGGAAGGAAAACCTCGAGAGACGAGGCGGACCCAAGGTAGAAGGTATGATGAAAGGATTTGGTGGCAGAGGTAAAAAAATGATGCAGTTTAAAATGTACGATTGCGATAAGCCTTGTTGTAATAAAGATTAAACACGATTTAAATATCCCGTTAGCCTGCCCTGGGCGGATTAACGGGATTTATTTTACCAATCAGGATTTGTAGGCCTTACGTCAACCTCGCTTACCATAACATTGCGAGGCATCGATAAAGCATTTACAACAACTTTCGCAATATCTTCTGGCTGCGGCATTCGAGACGGGTTTTTTACGGTGTCAGAAAAGGAAGTGTTAACAGACCCGGGACAAATAGTTATTACACGAATATTGTGTTGTCTGACTTCTAACATCAAACTACTGGCAAAACCGATTACCCCCCATTTTGTCGCTGAATAACCAGCGCCCCCTACAAAAGCATTTCTCCCTGCTAACGATGAAATATTTATTATATCTCCGCTTTTCTGTTTTATCATATAAGGCAAAACCGATTTGGTTGCTAAAAATAATCCACGCATATTGACTGAAAACATTTGATCGAACTCTTCCAATTTCATTTCTGCTACTTTCGAGAAGTAACCTACACCTGCATTATTCACGAGAATATCAATTTTTCCGAATTTGGTAACGACTTCTTGAACCATCCTATCAACGTGTTGTTCGTTTGAAATATCAGCAAAGATCGGAAGGGCTTTCCCTCCTATTTTTTCGATGATATCTGCATTCGATTTTAATTCCGATAAGGTTCTCGATACAAGTGCAACGTCAACTCCATTTTCAGCCAGGGCTATTGCGATCGATTTTCCGATTCCTCTGCCGGCACCCGTTACAATCGCTACTTTGTTCGTCATTCTAAGTCTCCTAATGTTGGTCGTATAATCAATTCTTCTACAAAAGCATCTCTTAATTTTAAACGATAAATCGACACTACAGTTTCCGCTACGCTTTTTGCATCCATCATTTTGTTTGAAAGTTCGTGTAGCTTACCTGCCCACATTTTCGTAGAAGTTGCACCCGGAAAAATTGTTATTATCTTTACGTTATGTTGTCGTACTTCTTCACGCAACACACGAACCATAGCGACAAGCCCGGCTTTTGCGGCGCTGTACGCAGAGGAATTTTTGAAAGTCTTAGTGGCAACCACCGATGCTATGTTTATTATCAATCCCTCTTTTCGCTTAATCATATCAGGAAGAACTTTTTTGATACATAAAAAAGCACTCCTTAAATTTATACCAACGATTGAGTCGAATTCCTTAAGCGATGTCTTTTCGAAAGTTTTAAAGGATGTATTGCCTGCGTTATTGATTAGAACATCGACCGTGCCAAGTTTATTTTCTATTAAACGATGTGTTTTTGAAGTTTCCGATCCCTTACCAATATCGCAAGGGAAAACAAATGCTTCGCCTCCAAGTTTGGTAATCGTTTTTTGAACTGTGTTAAGCTCTCGCACAGTTCGCGATGTAAGTACGACCTTACAGCCAATCAATGAAAACTGAATTGCAATTTCTTTTCCGATGCCTCTTCCGGCTCCCGTTACCCAAACAACCGGCTGTCGAAATTCTTGAATCATTTTGCGTTACACTAATTTAGTTGAAATTAGTTTCAGGAATTCATTTCTTGTTTTTTCATCTTCACGGAACGAACCCAACATAGCACTGGTAGTTGCAAGCGAATTTTGCTTCTCGACGCCGCGCATCGTCATACACAAATGGCGGGCTTCGAGTACAACTCCAACCCCATCGGGTTCAAGCGACTCGTAAAGCGTATCGGCGATTTCTTGAGTCATCCGTTCCTGAACTTGGAGCCTACGACTAAAAACTTCCACTATACGTGGTATTTTACTCAATCCCAAAATTTTTCCATCCGGAATGTATGCTATGTGAACTTTGCCGTAAAAAGGTAAAAGATGATGCTCGCACATACTGAAAAAATCGATATCCTTTACTATAACCATCTCATTATATTTTTCACGGAAAACTGCACTCACTAAAATTTGTTTAGCGTCTTGACCGTAACCGCTCGTAAAATATTCCCACGCTTTCGTTACCCGGGCGGGTGTCCGCTGTAAACCTTCGCGGTTCGGATTTTCACCTACTAATTCTAAAATTCCTTTGATATGGTTCTCGAATGCTGAAGAGTCGATTTTCTTTCCTGCCATACTATTCTCCACGATACTCGGTATAGTTTTTTGCCGTTTCTGAAATTTGGATGGAATACAATTTTCCACGTTTGATTTTAGGATTTAATATCTTCCAAAATATTCTTGCAAGATTCTCTGTAGTCGGAATTACTCCTTGCAAAAAATCTACATCTACATTTAAATTTTTGTGATCAACCTGGTTTATGATCTCTTCTTTGATTAAGTCGGAAAGCTTTTTCAAATCGATGATCATTCCTGTCCTCGGGTCGGGCTCACCAACTACCGTTACGGATAATTCGTAATTGTGGCCATGCCCGGCAGGATTCGAACATTTTCCAAAAGTTTCTAAATTCTCCTCGTCAGAAAACGACTCGTTGAAAAGGCGATGCGATGCACAAAAATATTCTTTTCTTGTTATATATACCATAATTATATGTTTTGTAATACTTCTTCGATATGGCCTGCGACTTTTATTTTTCTGAAAATGGTTTTTATTTTTCCTTCTTCATTTATGATAAAAGTTGAGCGTTCGATACCAAAATATTTCTTTCCTAAAAATGATTTCTGTTTCCAAACACCGTAGGTTTTTGATACTTCTTTATTCTGATCGCTTAACAATAGAAACGGTAATTTATGCTTATCGACGAATTTTTGATGCGATTGTATGGAATCGGCACTAATGCCTAAAATAACCGCTCCCCTTTTTTGTAACTCAGAATAATTATCCCGGAACAAACACGCCTCCGTTGTGCAACCTGGAGTCATATCTTTCGGATAGAAATACAAAACAATTTTCTTCCCCGCAAAATCATTTAAAGAATGAATCCTTCCATCTGTAGAAGGAAGTCTGAAAGCTGGAGCTTTCTGCCCAATTTTAAGTTCAGCAACAGTTTTCTCTTCCATAATTATCCCTTTCCGATTTTATAAGGAAGGAATATTTTTTTTAATCTCGTCAAACGGCGGCAGATTGCCTGGGCTATCTGTAGCCCAGATGTATTTTACAATCCCTTTTTCATTAATAATAAAAACTGCCCGTTTAGCAGCAGTATAACCCTTTAAATTGGCAAAATCGTTATACAATCCGCTATACATAAGCGAAACTTCACGGGTGTAATCGCTCAAGAGTGGAAAAGTAAGCTTATGCGCATCGGCAAATGCTTTGTTGGCAAAGGGTGAATCAACACTCACACCGATAACCTGAGCATTCATCTCATTGAAACTGGCCATTGCATCTCTAAAGGCACACATTTCATTCGTGCATACACCAGTGAAAGCACCGGGAAAGAATGCCAGCACCACAGTTTTTCCTTCAAAATCGTTCAGCGATTTTAGTTGCCTTTCGGTATCGAATAATGAAAAATTAGGTGCTTTTGAATTGATTTCTATATTCATTTATAATTCCTTTCTTTATATTTTTTGTTTCGATGATTGAAAATTTAGAGAAATATATTTCAAAATACAAATTCTAAAAATCAACTCTAATTGTTCCACCAAAATTATGATGTTCTATATCGAAGATGAATATTTCGTTTTTAGTTAATTTCCATTCGTATCTTAAATCAAACCAAACTTCGTTAATTATTTGGTACGCTAAATTAAATTGTGCTAAATATTTTTTTTGTTGTATTCCATCTAAAAATTTCGTGGGAGGTATATCGAGCCCTTCGCGCAATGGCTGTAAAAAATCGCCACCGACGTTTTTTATTAAACTGCCCAACGAATCATACGAGTTCTCGCCCGAGCGTTGGATTTCGAATTGCGTTGTTAATGTGAAACGATTAGTTATTAAATGATCTAACCTGAAGAACCAACTTTCAGCATTCGGACCGATTTGAGTACCCAATAAAACATTGTTGCTCGAATACTCATTCTCGCGTGAACGGTTATGCGAGAACATATATGGATCGGCGAGTGTGTATTCGAACATAACATTCGTATTCGGTATATTCAGCGGGTCAACAGCCATCAAACCAATTTGAAAAGCATACTTATTTTCCCATCTGTCCTTCCCCAATTTTGGTATTTCGATATCATCAAAAAAAAGTGTACTTTGTATTTCGTAGCCTTTACACGGACGAACTTGAACATCGAGAGCAAGAAAACCGTTGTCCCTTTCCTGACGCGACCTCTGCACCGATTCGAAAAATGTTATCGGATTCAGATAACCCAAATCGACCGATCGGTTGCTATATACTGATAATTCGTGAATACCTAAATCTAAATAATTATTGATACTAAATTCAAATCGATGAGCAGCGATGTATTTATCAGCCACTACTGGTTCGCTGGCGCCGTTATCTAGAGGTAAGCGATTACCGGGTTTGCCGAGAAGCCAACCGTGTAAGAAAGTGTATTTGATGTTTTTGTATTCAGCATCCATCCGTATAGCATCGAAAACACGATGATAATCGGAAATAAAAAGCTTATCGCCATAACTGTTACCCCACAACACCCGCTCTCTTCCTACTTGTGCAGAAATTATTCCAGCGTCGAATCTCAGGTACCCTTCAACGAAATCAAAATTTTTTGCTTCAGGAGTTGTGAGTGCAAAACTTTGACCGATGCGTTTATCACGCCCAAGCACCTCACGGCTTCCCCAGAATTGTGCATTAGTGAGTTGAAAGTAGTAACCTAATTTATCGTAGATCGTGCCGCGTAATCTGGGACCGACTTCCACGAATGATGCGTTGGCGTGCAAGCCTTCACCGCTCGAACGCCTGAAATCTATATTTATCAAGCCGTTTACGAAAAATGAGATAATACTATCTGAGTAAGCATAGATATGTTTCTCTTGTTCATGAAAAGTTCCGCGCACCATTCCGGAAACAAAATCGTTACTTCCGCCGAAGAAAATAAATGAATTATTTAGTGATTTTTTGATATCGAATTCAAATTCAATTAAATAATCGTTTAAAAAGTTATTTTCGGTGTGAGTAAGTTGCTTTTTATTTTCTTGAACTTGCACGATAAAATGGGCAACTTCTTTTCGCGAAAGTGGAAGAACAGCATCGTGATAATTGCTGATGATATTTTTTAATTCCATCCGTTTCAAAAAACTGTAAACCGGATGGTTTGCCGGGATATTTTCAGTTTGTGAGTACGAGAAGCTCCACAATAAAAGAATTAAAACCGATTGAAATTGTATTTTTGATTTGTGATTCATAAAATTTAATAATACAAACCGAACCAAATTACTCTGGGGGAAATTTGTATCGCGGGTGTTGGAAATTTAAAATAATCTAACCCTTCACCGATAGTTTTTAAGAACTCAGTATTTTGGGGTATTATTTCTGAAAAATCAAAATCGGGTGCGAGCAATATCATACCGTATTGTTTTGATTGATCGTTTAGATTTCTGACACTGTAGCCGACCGACAAATTAAGAAAATCCGGAAATATTTTCGGGAATATTTTTCCCGTTTTAATACTGAGCCAAAAAGTTTGACCCTCATAGTCATCTACCGGAGTGTGTATTTGTCCGGGAATGTTTCCGGCTTTTCCATACTGTCGGGGATAATAACTTGCCTTGAATCCAAGATTTT
Source organism: Ignavibacteriales bacterium (assembly GCA_037443545.1). Lineage (GTDB taxonomy): Bacteria > Bacteroidota > Ignavibacteria > UBA10030 > BY39 > JASEGV01. The sequence continues at coordinate 16,023 of JBBIOD010000013.1, forward strand.
TAAATTCAGGAACGTAGTATTGTAGCAAAGGATAAAAACTGCCCGCAATATTTGCTGCAGCATCAACCCTGTCGAATCCCCATTGCGAAAAACCGTCTTGAATTTCAATGAACGACAAAAACAAACTTCCACCGATCGCCCCTATCCAATGAGCAGTCTCCTCGCCCAAGCCCGCCCAACGGTACGACTTCTTTAAGATAAAATTAGTAAAAGCGCCATTCCAGGTATGTCCGATTTTGTCGACCGACTTGCCATAAACTAAATCTTCTTGAAAGTGAAAAGGTTTCCGCCAATGCTTCCACCAGGCATTAAGTTGATAATGATAAACTGCAGTCCCGGCGCTAACTACACATCCACTAGCTAAAGCCACCCTAGTATAATTTATCGTATTGGGAGATGTGCTTATGGTGTAGGATGAAGTTGAATCAATCAGAGTTGAGACTGAAGAAGCAAAACTATTTTCTGAGATTATGCTAAAAAATAAAAAAAATATTAAAAAAAACTTTTTCATTTTTCGGGAAATATTTTTATTCTGAAGTAATCCAAGGTTTTAATTAGACCCTCCTGTCGATTAACTTTAGGTTTCCAATTCAAAATCTGTTGCGCCCTGGTAATGTTCGGTTGACGGATTTTCGGATCATCTTCAGGCAGTTCCTGAAAAACTATTTTACTTTTGCTTTCTGTTATTCCGATAATTTCCTGAGCCAGTTGAAGTATTGTAACTTCATCGGGATTGCCAATATTCACCGGATTAATTTCGTTAGAACAAAGCAAGCGGTAAATTCCTTCTATCAAATCGTCCATATAACAGACGCTACGTGTTTGAGAACCGTCTCCAAACACCGTAACATCTTCCCCTCTCAATGCTTGCGACATAAATGCCGGGATAGCTCTACCATCTTCAACACGCATTCTTGGTCCGTAGGTATTAAAAATGCGCACTATACGAGTATCGACTCTATGATACCGATGGTAAGCCATAGTTAAGGCTTCTGCGAACCGCTTGGCTTCGTCATACACTCCACGAAATCCGATCGGATTCACGTTGCCCCAGTATTCTTCGGTCTGCGGATGTATCAAAGGATCGCCATAAACTTCAGATGTGGATGCCAACAGAAACTTTGCCTTCTTAGCCTTTGCGAGTCCGAGGGCTTTATGAGTTCCTAACGATCCTACCTTCAATGTTTGTATCGGGAGTTTCAAATAATCGATAGGGCTAGCGGGCGATGCGAAGTGGAGTATGTTATCGACCTTTCCCTCAATGAAAATATATTCGGTAACATCGTGTTTAATGAATGTAAAATTTTCGTTACCTAATAGGTGCGATATATTTGCGATATCGCCAGTAATTAAATTATCGATGCAAACAACTTTATGACCTTCTGTGAGTAATTTATCGCACAAATGTGAACCGAGAAAACCTGCACCACCGGTTATTACAGAAACAATTTTATTTCCCATTTATTACTCTTCTTCCGATTGAATAATATGCAAAGCCTGTTTCTATCATTGCCTCGGGATCATATATATTCCTTCCATCAAAAATTGCATTATGTTTCATCAATTTTTTCATTTTAACAAAATCGGGACGACGGAATTCGTTCCATTCTGTAACAATAACCAACGCTTCAGCATTTTTTAGAGCATCGTAATTATTTTCAAAGTATTTAATTTTGTTCCCATAAATACGTTTGGCTTCGTGCAAAGCTACGGGGTCGTGGGCTTGAACTTTTACTCCACGTTGTAATAACTCGTTAATAATTGTAATCGAAGGGGCTTCACGCATATCGTCTGTATTCGGTTTGAATGAGAGCCCCCAAATTGTGATTGTTTTTCCTTTAATATTATTGTTAAAATATTTTAAAAGTTTTTTCACAATCAGTTTTTTCTGGTCGCGATTTACGCTCTCGACCGATTTCAAGATTTGAAAACGATAACCGTAGTCCGAAGATGTTTTCACAAGTGCAGCGATATCTTTTGGGAAGCAAGAACCGCCGTAGCCAACTCCGGGAAAAAGAAACTGGTATCCTATCCGCTCGTCGCTTCCAACACCGAGACGAACATTTTTAACATCGGCACCAACACGCTCGCATATATTTGCAATCTCATTCATGAATGTAACCTTTGTAGCTAACAGAGCATTAGCGGCATATTTAGTCAATTCTGAACTTAACTCATCCATAAATATTATTGGTTTGCCGGTTCGGACAAATGGAGCGTACAAATCGCCCATAATTTTACGGGCTTTTTCGCTGAGCGTTCCAATTACAACACGGTCGGGTTTGAAAAAATCGTTTATCGCTGCACCCTCTTTTAAAAATTCAGGATTAGATACAACATCGAATGGATGTTTGGTTTCCTTACGAATTATATCCCGGACTTTGAATGCAGTTCCTACTGGCACAGTGCTTTTATTTACAATAACTTTATAGCCGTTTATGTATTTGCCGACTTGTTTTGCCACTGCTAACACGTGTTTCAGATCAGCCGAACCGTCTTCCGATTGTGGAGTCGGCAATGCCAAAAATATTATATCAGTATTTTTAACCGCCGTTTCTAAATTGGTAGAAAAACTTAACCTCTTTTCGTGTATGTTTTTTTTCAAAAACTCCTCTAAACCCGGTTCGTAAATTGGTGTTTTCCCTTTTTTCATCGTTTTAATTTTGTTGATATCGTTATCAACGCAAATTACATCGTTGCCACTTTCGGCAAAGCAGGTTCCAGCAACTAACCCGACATATCCGCTTCCAACTATACTAATTTTCAATTATATTTCCTTTCATTTATTTTAAATATTTCAAGAAAATCTGCATAAGTATATCAAATATTTTAGTCTTTTTCAAGATTAACGATTATAACACACAATTTTTTTGGACCGTGAACACCTGTAACCAATACTTTTTCGATATCCGCAGTCCGGCTCGGTCCAGAAATTATTGTAACGCAATTCGATTCGACAAATAAATTCCGGCTATTCAACAATTTCACAGCCACACTTAAATCAGGAACGATATTGGCTACTTCTGATACGATGATATTTGCTCTCGGTAGAAGCGAAAGCAAACGAGGTTCATTATTACTGGCTATTAGAATTGCACTACCAGTTTGAGCTACTAGATATTCGGCATAGCTAACAGCTACATCAGCTTCCGCAACTCCGTTTTTAAATTCTTCATCGGTACCAAATTCTTCAACATATTTTATATTGATCGCACTGTTCACGAAAAGACTTTCGTTGAGTTGGAATCTATTATTTACTAATGCCGACTTGTATTGATTTTCATTAATGAATGAGGCGATTATTGTTGCGGCAATTTCATAATTAGATGCAACAAAACATTCTCCATTAATTATTTCTAGTTCAGATTTGAATTGTGCTATTAATGCGTTATGATCCATCGTTAGAAATTATTTTGAGAGTTCACTTTTCCAAATCTCGTGAAAAGATTTTTCAGCTAATTCCGGAATATTTTTGTACTCAGAATCTTCTGAATTTTTCAAACCATCCCGTCCAATTAACGGTTGCAGGAAATGTACTATTTTTGATAATAAATTATACAAAAATAAATTATTCATCACACTACGCCATACTCTAAAAAGTAATTTTTCGGTAAACGGGGTATAACTATTTGCGACAGCTTGGTTTCTTATCCAGAGTAATGTGTGATGAATATTAATTTTAACGGGACAGATTTCAGTGCAAGCCCCGCAAAGAGTAGACCCGAAAGCCAGTTCCCTACCATCACACAATGAAGACATTGCTGGGGTAAGTATCGAACCGATAGGACCGGGATAAACTGAACCATAAGCATGACCGCCGACTGATTGATACACGGGACAAATGTTCATACAGGCACCGCATTTAATGCAATAAAGTGAGGAATTTGTTTCAGGATTTTTGAGAAGCTTGCTCCTCCCATTATCCAGTAAAATTACAAATATTTTTTCAGGACCGTCGATTTCGTTCGGATGTTTAGGTTTGTTTATTAATGAGACGTAGCTGGTAATTTTTTGACCGGTAGCACTTGTGGGAAGTAATTTTAAAAGTAAAAACGCCATGTCGATGGAAGGAACCACTTTTTCGATTCCTGTAATAACGATATGGATTTTCGGGATAGTCGTGGCGAGGCGGGCATTCCCTTCGTTTTCAACAAGAACGATTGTTCCAGTTTCAGCAATAAGAAAATTTGCCCCCGATATTCCCGCATCCGCTTTCAGAAATTTTTCACGCAAAATATTTCGTGAATAACCGGTTAAAACTGTCGGGTCGTTGGTATAAGGTAGACCCAATTTTTCAGAAAAAAGCTTGCCTATTTCTTCTCTCGACTTGTGGAGCGCCGGTGCTGTGATGTGTGACGGTGTTTCACCGGCAAGTTGTATTATATACTCGCCTAAATCAGTTTCAACAACCTCAACTCCTGCTTTTTCTAGGTGTTCATTCAGCTGAATTTCCTCCGTAACCATCGATTTTGATTTCACTACAGACTTTGCAGAACCGTTACTCAATATTTCTTTCACTGATACACATGCTTCTTCCCCATTAGATGCACGAATTACTTGCACGCCATTGCCTTGACATTTCTTCTCAAATAATTCTAAATAGTAATCCAAATTATCTATTGCAATTTTTCGTATCTGATGTGCTTTTTGGCGTAATAATTCCCACTCGTTAAGATCTTCGATAACAGATTTTCGTTTCAATAACGTTAGTTCTGTTGCTTTTTTAACATTCGTACAGAGCTTCTCATCGGTAAGGCTTCGTCGTATATTCTCTCTGAAATATTTTGGTGAAAGATTTTCCATAGTTTATGAATTGTTTTTTATTAATTACCACTTGTCCGAAAAACCCGCTTCATCGGGAGTAGGAAGTTTGTTACTTGTCAATACCTGATTTCCATTTGACTACTAACTATAACCCAGTAACTAATTGCAAACTGCTGACTGCTCATTGTTAATATCCTGCCACCAATAACTGTGCAATATGCAGCGTTCGTATTTTACTTTTCTTTTGTTTTAAAACGGCATCTATATTCATCAAACAACTCGTATCGTTTGCCACTACATACTCGGCACCGCTGTTTATGATATTCAATACTTTATCTTCAGTGATGTTCGTTGATAACTCCGGAAACTTAAACGAAAAAGTTCCACCGAATCCACAGCAGCGATTGCTTTCTTTCATTTCGATAAACTCAACTCCGTGAACATTCTTAATTAATTCTCGTGGTTCGTTCGAGATATGCAATTCCCTCAATAAGTGACACGACTCGTGATACGTTACCCGTCCCTTAAATGAAGCACCTACTTCGGTAAGCTTTAAAACATTAACAATAAATTCCGACAGTTCGAATATATTTATTTTTATTTGTTCTAATTTATTACGCGCTTCTTTGCTCAGATCTAATTTATCATAAAATACTTTTACCATACTAACGCACGAGCCAGAAGGTGCAACTATGTATTTGGAATTAGCAAATATGTTTATGAATCGTTCAGCCAATATTTTAGCATCATTACGGTAGCCGTTATTGAATGCAGGTTGTCCACAACATGTTTGCTCGAATGGGTAATCAATTGAACAACCTAATTTTTTCAAGATATTTACGGTGGCAACCCCAACTTGGGGTGCAAATTGGTCGACGAGGCATGGAATGAAAAGGCTGATTTTCATCTAAGATTTAATTTTTGATTTAATGTATAAAACAGGGGTGAGAATTTCAAAGAAGTAGCTACTTACACTTGATATATGCAGCCATTTTAGCTTTTACCATTTCGTCATTAATATTTTTTTGAACACCTTCTTTACTGGTTATCCAAACCTCACCCAAATATCTCCCATATTTTTCTTTTCGGTCTTTGATGGTTTGAATTATAACTGCTTTTTGAAGCACTAATTTTCTTAGGTAGTCGCGTGATTTAATGCCTTCGAACTTTGTTTTTCCAACAATTTCAGGAGTATTAATTCGATTCAAGCGTATTTTTTCTCCCCGTAGCCAGGTATTCAATCCTAAATCGATATCGACGGTACAAGTATCGCCATCATAAACATCAGTTATTACCGCATTGTAATGATAAAGTTTTTCAATCGTTTTCATCCTACCTCCATTAATATTTGCTCCTAAATTTACCATTATATCTTGCAATATTTTTTCTTGCTTTCTTCTTCTGATACTCACGTATCGATAAAGTCGGTTGCGAATCGAAACCCTCCTTCTGCAGCTTCTTATATTCTAACAACTGATAGTTGATCTCTACATCTTTTTGATTGTGATGCTGATCTTTTTTGTGTTTTGTGTTTGGTTTAGTTTTTCGTCTTATAAATCTCATTCTATATTTCCTCTTACTGGAGTATTTCCTTTCTTTCAATGCCTGAATCGTTTTTTAAAACGTAAAACGTTCTTTATTACTAATAAGCGAGGCAATTAAATACAAAATTGATGCAGCCACGATAACAACTCGAAATCCAAACTCCATTGCTAACACCGGAGCTGCGATTGCACTGACAACCGATAAATAACCATTTATTCCCCATGCCCATGGAATTAGATTAGAAAAACGCTGGGCTAACAAACTCATTCCTATTGGAAATGGCATCCCCATCAAAAAAGCAATCGGTGCTATTATTAAAAACGCTATTAAATATTTTATGATTACAGGTAAATGAACTAAATGGTTAAACATTCCTGGTATCAATATACTATACCCTGCCGATGCAATTATAATTAATATAAGTATGAATTGCAACTTTTTATTTATATTATTCAGAAATTTTTTTGAGTAATAACTTCCAATTCCTGAGAACAACAACAGCGAAGTTATTACAACCGAAACCGAATAAATTGGATGGGCTAGAAAAAGAATAAATTTTTGTATCAGCATAATTTCGATAAGCAAAAACCCGCTACCCAGACTGCCAAAATATATTAGTGTTGCGAACTTAGAACTACTTGGATATTCTTCTTTCCGTAGGAAGATAAGGGGTATAATGATAAGGATAAAACTGATTAGCATAATTTGAAACAAGGTGATAAGTAAAATGAAAAAACCGAGCTCCATGAACGCAACCGATGCATTACCGATTATTTCTCTCAGATACGATAAACTTTTAAATTTTATAAAATGCGAAAAGTATGGCCTGTCGTCATTCGGAGGTTCGATATTAAAATTATATTCATCGAAATATTTATTGCGTTGGGGTGATAATATTTTGATAGCAGATTTGTAATATAAATCTTCCTCGAGCAGATTATTTTTGTTAATTTCACCATCGGTTATTGTCGGATAGTAGATGGGATCGAATGTATTCGCTTCACAAAATGTCCTAATATTTTCAATATCGTATGCTGTAAATGGAGTTTTTTTAACAACCAAAGTTGCAGTCGACCAACTGCGAATTCCGGCGATATGCGAAGATGGATTTACGATTCCAGATTTCTCTAAACTTTCAACTAATGCCGCGAAAATTTTTATCGAATGCCGTGGCGGATAGTTCGTCCAAACACTAATCGCTAGAAATCCATCATCTGTCATCTTGCTCAACATCAATTCTAGCGATTCGACCGTGAGTAAATAATTTTCAAAGACCGATTGGATACCCGCCGCTGAAGAAGAAAATCCTTCGAGTATCGGTATCGCAATTACATCATAACTATTTTTTGTTTGACTGAGATAACCTCTCCCCTCTCCAATGATTATTTCCACCATATCTTTAGGGAAATTAACGTTTAATATGTCTTTTATCTGAGAATTGAGTTCCACTCCATCAACATTGAAATTCCCGTTCTGCAAAGCTGTCCAGATTTCTGTCCCCGTTCCTACTCCGATTACTAATGCAGTTCCCCTTTCCGCGAGCAGATACGGTAAACTTGATGTCGTATGTTGCAGAAAATCAGTACTAATAACGGAATCTGGTTGAATTATCCCACCAACCCATTCACCATCACTGAACAATCCATTTTGGACCGGAATTTCGCCGGTGTAATTCAAACTCAGTCCTGGGGCGTAACGCAAAATAGGACTCGCTACTGTCGTGAGCTGTCCGAATGGACTGAACTTTTCCTCGACGATTTTAGCATCCATTAAGTGCATCGCCTTGGATAAACTTTTGTATTCCGATGTTTGGATTTCGAATGGAAGAACCCAACCTAAGAATATTATAATTATATTTAGAACAAGAGGAATGAGGAATAATTTCTTACGCTTCAAAATGGAAAAACTAAATACAGACGCTACGAAAGTTATGCCTGCAATAATTTCGGGTAATCGATAAGGTTCAAAATAAAAGAGTAACCCTAAAACACCCACCCCTCCGAATGCTGAACCGGTTAAATTGAAAAAATATATTATGTTTATTTGTTCTGAATATTTGATAAAAAAGGAACAGATGATTAGTGCCCCGAAAAAGAAAGGAAGCATAATCATCAGATAAAAAAGTGCAAGCTTCCATATTTTAGTTATGTCCCAAATTAACAGAAAAGGGTCGAAATGGATGAAATGCAGAACGAAAACTGATAAGATCATCGCAGACGAACAAGCTACACAAGAAAAGAATATAGATGCCTCGAAATTATTTAAGAATCTATTCTTGATAAGGTACAAGAACGTTCCGCTTGCCCCGAATCCTAGAAGTGCGATACTGATAATCATATATGCGAAATGATGAAACTGAACGACCGATAAAATCCGCATTAACGCAAGCTGATATGCTATCAGTGTAACTGATACTAAAAAAATTACAGCGCCGTGTCGTTTCATTCTTTGCCTTGTTTGAATGGCACAAAGCGGACTGGTAAAATGTTTTTAGTTTTTATTTTACCCTCTTTTTTTTCTACCAACATTAAATTCTGGACTTGAAAAGGATGCCCGACAGGAATTACCATTTTACCTCCCTCCTTTAATTGTTCAATCAGCGGTGGTGGTATATGCTCGGCGGCGGCAGTTACTATGATCACATCGAAAGGAGCGGCCTCTTTCCATCCGTAGTATCCATCGGCGATTTTTACCTGAACTTTAGTATATCCCAATTTTTTGAGTTTATCGGCAGCACTCAAACCCAATTCTTTGATAATTTCGATCGTGTAAACTGAATCAATAATTTCAGCAAGCACTGCAGCTTGATACCCCGAACCAGTTCCGATTTCAAGCGCTTTCATTCCAGGCTTGATAGCCGCCAGTTCAGTCATTAATGCTACGATGTATGGTTGCGAAATAGTTTGTCCGTATCCAATTGGAACAGGATGATCGTTGTAAGCTTGCGAGATATGTGATGCAGGAACTAGCTCGTGCCGGAGAACTGCGCGCATTGCATCGAGCACTTTTTTATCCTTCACTCCCCTGTCTTCGATTTGGAATTTCACCATGTCGTTGCGGAGTTTTGTGTATTTATCCTGCGAAAGTAACGGTAAGATAAAAAAGAAAATGAGTATCAGTTTTATCATTGTTCCTCTAAAATAATTCTAATGAAAATTAGGAAACCCATCTGAGAAATGCAAATGTAGATTTACACTATCTATCCATTAATACGATGAAGAAATTATAGTATGAATACTTGGCTTATGCTATCGAGGGAATTACTCGTATCTCAATGCATCTATCGGATCTAAATTAGCGGCTTTCCAAGCGGGATAAACTCCAAAAGTCAAACCGACAAGCGAACAGACAACTAAACCAATTAAAGCCCAATCGTAAGGGATCACCGGTGGCATGCTCATCAACAAAGCTGCCATATTGCCGCCTAACACTCCCAGAATAATTCCAATAATTCCTCCAACCTCGGATAGTATAATTGCTTCGAGAATAAATTGCGTAAGGATGTTACTTTTTTTAGCACCTACCGCTTTTCGAATCCCTATCTCACGTGTTCGCTCTGTTACTGAAACCAACATAATATTCATAATTCCAACTCCCGCTGCAATTAATGCAATAGCACTGATTAACATTATTCCAAGTCGAACATAATATGTTATATCGTTGAATTGCTCGATGAGCGAGTCGTTCGAAAAAATGTGAAAATCGTCTTCTCCGCCCGGTGGAACTTTCCGCTCTGTTCTTAATATACCTCTAACCTGTTCGATGCAATCGTCATAAGCTTCAGGGCTTTTTGCCTGCACCATAATGTGTACGTCACGGTCTCTACCATAAACACGGAGCATTGTAGTAAGTGGAATTGCGATGAAATTATCCTGTGAACCACCCAAACGCTGTCCCTTTTTTTCAACCACACCAATTATTTTATACTCATACCCATCGATTCTAATCGCCTCACCGATGGGATTAATTTTTGAAAATAATTTATTGACTACATCCTGTCCGACTATTGCTAAAAAACGACCGCTGGCCAACTCCTCTTCTGAATAAAGCCGGCCATCGCTAATCGTCCAATTGTTTGTAACAAAACCTTCTAAATCCTCGCCAACCAGACTTACATTCGGATTTGTTTTTTCGCCTCGCAACGATTTTACTGTCTTGCCTGATTCCCAAGCTTCGATACCAACGGCAGCAGCAAAAGAAGTATTTTGTTTAACAGCCAAGCCTTGTTCGACCGTTATTTTTTTTCTGTTTCTAAACTTTGAACGATCGCCGCCCCCCATTTGAAAACTTGGGAAACGTTGAACTTGGAAAGTGTGCGAACCTAACATTGTCATTCCGCTTTCAACTGAGCTTACTAAAACTCCCATTGCCGTCATAACTGCGATAATTGAAAAAACACCGACAGCGATACCGAGCAGAGTAAGGATTGAACGCAATTTATTAATGCGAATGGCATCCCAAGCCATCATGAAACTTTCTTTTACTTCTGAAAATATTCTTTCTAAAGTTATATGCATTTTAGTTCTATTTTATTCATATCGTAACGCATCAACCGGGTTGAGACGCGAGGCACGGTAGGCGGGTAAAAATCCTGAAACTACACCAACCACCAACGAAATAATAATAGCGATACCGACAATCGAAAGAGGCATCGCAGTTGGCAAAATTTTATCGGCAAGCAAACTGAGAGGGTATGAAATAATTAGCCCTAACAAACCGCCCAACAAACAGATTATAGACGATTCGATTAAAAATTGAATAAGTATCGTCCGCCGTTTGGCGCCAATCGCTTTACGAATTCCGATTTCCTTTGTCCGTTCGGTAACCGAGACGAACATAATATTCATTATACCGATGCCGCCTACGAACAACGACAAGCCGGTAATAAAAAAACCAACCGCAGCAATTACAGCAGTGAATCCCGAAAAAGTAGTTACCAACATTTCCTGTTCGTTTATATAAAAATCGTCCGCATCCGAGGGTTTTAGTCCGCGCGATTTCCGGATTATCCCTCTCAACTCCTCTTTCACATCTTCTATGTCGGCACCTTTTTTAGCGGCAATATTTATTGTAACATCTCGTTTGGAACCGAATTGGTTAGTAAATGATTTGATAGGAATATAAACACGATTGTCGGATGTAAATATTCCGAAAAGACCTCCTTGTTTTGCCAAGACACCTATAATTTGATAAGGAAGGGAACCGACTTTCACGAACTTCCCTATCGGGTCTTGATTGGGGAATAAATTTTCGACTACATTTGCTCCGATAACACAAACCGGACGTCCGCCATTGGATTCTTCCTGAGATAAAAATCTGCCATCTGATACATTCGTTCCTGAAGCATAAATATATTGATAGGTTGTGCCTGTTATGAAGGCATTCTTCATATTTCTTTCTTCGAATTGAGTAGGACGAACGGTAATGACGTTTGCTGCAACAGCTTCTACCAACGTTGCGTGTTGTTCAATATCTTCTGCAACTTTTAATGGTATATCGCGCCGGTTACGGTAAACTGACCAATCTTCATGACCAACCCATGGAAATTTTTGAACGTATAAAACATTTGCACCGAAAGCCGAGGCACTCTCCTGAAACTTACGATCGACTCCCTCGATTGCAGTTGCCATCATCGTTACAGAAACGATTCCAATTACAATACCGAGTGTGGTTAGCACCGAACGTAGTTTATTTGCACGAATTGCAAAGAAAGCAATCCTCAATCCCTCTTTTATTTCAAACAGAAAATTCATTTAAAATTATTATTCACCGTTCATCAATTTTCGGTGTTTTACACGCTCATCAACTTCTATTAAGCCGTCTCGAAGCCGGATGATACGTTTAGCGTGTTCGGCAATATATTCTTCGTGGGTAACCAAGATTATTGTATTACCCTGTTTATGAATTTCTTCAAACAGCATCATAATTTCATCGCCGGTTTTTGTATCCAAATTTCCTGTTGGCTCGTCGGCAAGAATTATCGAAGGGCTCGTAACTAAAGCCCGCGCAATTGCCACACGCTGCCGCTGCCCGCCCGAAAGTTCGTTAGGCTTGTGCATCACTCTGTCGGCTAGTCCAACCTGTTCCAAGGCTTGCATAGCTAATCTACGCCGTTCCGATTTATTTATTCCCGCATAAATTAGAGGTAATTCAACATTATGCAGCGCGTTCGAGCGTGCTAACAGATTAAAAGTTTGAAACACAAAACCGATTTCCTTATTCCGTATTTTCGCTAACTGGTCGTCATTCATATCGCTAACATTCACTTTGTTGAATTCATACAAACCGGTTGTCGGAGTATCAAGACATCCGATAATATTCATCAATGTAGATTTACCCGAGCCTGAAGGTCCCATTATGGCAACGTATTCATTTTGTCCGATATTAACATCGATTCCGCGCAGAGCGTGCACCTCTTCGGCGCCGCCCATATCATAGTATTTTTTTATTTGTTGTAATTTAATTATTTCCATTTCAACGATCGCTTATTGTTTTGTTGTTTTCTTTTTTTCAAAATCAAGTTTTACTTTTGATCCATCCTCGAGCTCGCGGCTAATAGCTTTGAAACTTCCTGAAATTACCTTGTCACCTTCGTCGAGACCTTCAATAATCTCTATATAGGAATCGTCTGAGATACCGCGTTTAACTTCTACCATTTTCGCCGTCCCTTCGTTATACAAGAAAACAACTTCCTTAACAGTTGGCTCATCTTTTTTCTTAAGTTTTTCGAGTGTTACGATAACAACATCGGGAGATTCATCTCCTTCAGTTTTCTTTTCATCTTTTTTAGGCATTCGTGTAGTTACCGATTGTATCGGAACGGTCAGCACATTTTGCCGCCTGTCGGTTTCGATTTTTGCTGTCATCGACATTCCCGGTCTGAGTAACACATCTTTATCGATGATTCGTATTTTAACTTCAAAATTAGTTACCTCTTCTTGAGTTCCAAATCCTTTGGTTTTTGCAGTGTTTGCAATCTCATAAACAACACCATTAAACTTTCGATTCGGGAAGGCATCAATATCAATTCGTGCAGTATCGCCAATCGAAATTAATACTATATCATTTTCGCCCACATCAACACGGCATTCCATACGCGAGAGATCGGCAACCGTCATCACCGCTGTTCCCTGAAATTGACTGGTACCTAACACCCGTTCGCCTGTCTCGATTTTCAATTGTGTTACAGTCCCCTCCATCGGCGCATGGATGGTGGTTTTCATTAAATCTTCTTCAGTTTGATTCAGCGTTGCTTTAGCTTGGTCATATTGGGCTTTTGAAACTTCGTAAGCCGTTCTCGATTGTTCAAGTTCAGCATCCGAAACTAATTTTTTCTCATACAAATCTTTAATGCGATTATAATCAGAACGCAAACGATTCAACGATGCTGTGCTGGAAGTAACACCGGCTACCATTTGATCTCGCCTGGCTGCATAGAAATCGGGTTTAATTTTTAACAGAACTTCGTTTTTTTTCACCTTCTGACCGTCGCGAACAGCCAAATGGATAACTTCGCCGCTTACTTCAGGAGTGATGATCACCTGAACTTCAGGATAAATTTTTCCTGTTGCAGTAACGAATTGAGTTAGTGTTCTTCGTTCAACTTTTTCGGTTTGCACCGAAATTATCGGAACTTTCTGGCTGCCCAGTATGACGACCAGAACGAGCGCCACTACTACCGATCCTAAAATTGAAAAGATTATTATTTTCTTCTTCTTACTTTTTTTATTGTTTGACATTTGTAAAAAACCTTTTTTTTTAATTCGAAATTGTGCCTAAGGCATATTCCATCTGTTTCTTCGAAAGCAAATACGAGATTGCAGCATTAACTTGATTACTTTGCGCATTAATATAATTTGCACTGGCTATCAACAAATCCAATAAAGTTCCGGCGCCTAAATTATATTTTTCTTCTGCTATTTTGCGATCCATTTGAGCAGAGAAAACGCTTGCCTGCGTAACTATCACCTGCTTTTGCGCCGCTTCGATATCGAGTTGTGCTTTTTGGATATCGACTGAAATTTGTCGCTCGTTTTGTTTTAGGAGATCGTCGGCATTACGTTGAGTTATTATTGCCTGTTCGATTGCATTCTTCGTTTGGAATCCGCTGAAGATTGGAAGCGACAATGTAACTCCGGTCGATAGAGAACGGTTGTCCGAAATTTTTGCAAATTCTTTTTCCGATAAACCATAAGAAGCGTTCGCGCTAAGGATCGGATATAATCCCGAGCGAGCAATTGTTAATGACGATTGAGCCGAACGAACATTTTGTGTTGTCGATTGATAATCGGGACGCGAGCCGAGTGCTTTTTTGGCTAATGCAGTTTTATCCTGATACTTTGCGTTGATCAAAACAAACTCGGATGTATCCACCTCGATAGATACTTCTGAAATGTCGAAGTCATAAAGGGCATCCGTGTCGATTGAAAGAAATAATGTTAAATCGGTTTTAGCTTTTTCAAAATTATTTATTGAATTGATTAGTGCAAGCTCGTCGTTTCCTGTCGATACCCGCTGACGATAAACATCAGCCAAGGAGATTGCACCGACACGATTCATTTCCTCGATTCGTTCGAGTTGTCGGCTACTTCTTTTTAAATTCTCTTCGTTCACTTTTAACAATTGATGCGTTCGCACAACATTCAGAAATAATTGATGGGTTTGATAAATAATACTCTGTTTAACACGTTCGTATGAATATTCAGAGGACTTGATATTTGAATTTGAACGATTGACATTCGCGATATTTGCAAAGCCATTAAACAACGTTACATTACTCGATATACCGCTTGAGTATAAATTCCTCGCAGAAAAAAGAGTTTGATTACCCAACAAACCGGTTACTTCCTGCCAACTCTGTGTCCGGTTGAAAGACCCGCTTGCATTCAAGTTGGGAAGCAAGCCACCGATTGCCGATAGATATGAGCTTTGTTGCGACTCGACGGTATTTTTAGATTGAAGTAGTGTAATATTCCGTTGCAATGCCATTTCGATTGCTGTATTTAGATTTATGACATTTTTAGAACTCTGGCCGAACGAAAAAGCCGTAAAAATAGCAATAACAGCAGATAATTTTCTAATAAGCATTCAATAATTCTCCATAATTTTATAAAAATTTACATATTTGACGTTTAATATATTTAAAAGTTTCATCAATTTTGAATTTCATGCAATATTTTGTCTTTTACCGACAGCAGATATTCGAGAGCAGCATCGTGTTCGTTAGGAATCAAGCCGTTTAAAATAGCATCCTCAATTTCTTTTTTTAAGATACCTACTGTTTTACCTGGTGGCAATCCGCATACTTGCATAATTTCTTCGCCACGCACAGGAGGCTGCCAGTTGCGAAGCCTGTCTTTGTCTTCAACTTCTTTCATTTTTTTCATCACTAGTTCATAATTCCTCAAATATCGATTTACTTTTTGAGGATTTTGCGAAGTAATGTCGGCTCGGCAAAGTGTCATCAAATCGTCAATCAAATCGCCGGCTTCAAACAAAACACGGCGAATTGCTGAATCGGTAATTTCTTCAGAAATTAAAACCATCGGACGTAAATGCAGACGCACAAGTTTCTCGATATATGGAAGTTTGTCCATCGGTAGACGCATTCGCCGGAAAATTGACTTCATCATACGGGCGCCAATCTCTTCATGCCCGTGAAAAGTCCAACCGATTCCCGGCTTGAAGGCTTTCGTCCGGGGTTTTGCAATGTCGTGAACAAGTGCTGTAAACCGCAGCCAAACATTTTCTGTTGCTTCAGAAATTGAATCTACAACTTTTAAAGTATGCCGCAATACATCTTTATGGTGGTAATCTTCTCGCTGGTCAACACCTGCCATATCATTCATTTCCGGAAAAATAATTTTCGTGATGCCGGTTTCTTGAAGCAAAGATAACCCGACAGATGGTTTTTTAGAAATAAGAATTTTAAAAAACTCATCGGTTATCCTTTCCTGCGAAATGATCGAGAGTCGTTGCTTCATCTTAATTATTGCATCGAAGGTTTCATCATAAATTTTAAACTGCAGTTTCGATGCAAAACGTATTGCTCTTAAAATTCTTAGAGGATCGTCTTCAAATGTTTTTTCAGGATGGAGCGGAGTTCTGATGATACCGGAGCGCAAATCTTTTTCGCCGTTGTACGGATCAATAAGTTTCCCAAAATCGGCGGCATTAAGTGAAGCTGCAATTGCGTTGATAGTGAAATCGCGTCGCGACAAATCGGCTTCGAGCGAACTTTTTTTAACCAAAGGTTTGCGGGATTCAGGTTCATAAGTTTCTTCGCGGGCTGTTACAAACTCCACCTTCGCATCTTCGATCGGAAGCATAGCAGTCCCGAATTTTTCGTATTTAACGACTTTGATTTTTCCGAATTCTTTGGCAACTTTTTTTGCAAACGCAATTCCATCGTCTATTACGATTATATCCACATCTTTACCTTCAATACTCAACAGCTTATCGCGGACATACCCTCCTACAACATAAGCTTCTATTTTATTGTCATCGGCGATCTTCCCTATTCGCTTTATGATATCGTTTTGTATTTCGATGTGCGTAGTATTTTTTGTCATTCGATTTAATCAGTCAGTTTGAAAAACGGTTGTTGATTGCTTATTTTGTCAACTATAGTTTGGGCCACTTCTAGCGCACGCATTCCATCTTCGGCTGTAACTTGAGGAGTTTTATCGTTTTGAACAGCATCTATGAATAGTTCTAATTCAAATTTCAAGGCATTAATTTCTTTTCGCACAGGACGGTCGTAAATTATTTTTTTGTTAGAGTTTGCCGACTCGAACATCCCAAGCATCATTGTGGATTGGTAATTTTCATCACTCTGGTCAACCAATCGGAATACTTCGGAGGTCCCCTCGTTGAAATCTATCGACACATAGGCATTTTTCTGAAACAATCGCATCTTCCTCATTCTTGATTTCGAGATTCGGCTTGCCGTTACGTTCGCAACGCACCCGTTTTTGAATTGTAATCGTGCGTTTGCTATATCGATTGTATCAGTAACAACAGCTAACCCGTTCGCCAAAATATTTTCGACGGGTGATTTTACTAAACTTAGAATAATATCTATGTCGTGAATCATTAAATCGTGAACCACCGCCACGTCGGCGCCTCTTGGATTGAACTGAGCCAAGCGGTGCGACTCGACGAACAATGGATCTAATTTAAGATGGTCAATCGATAACAATGCCGAATTGAACCGTTCGATATGACCGACTTGAATTTTTAAATTTAACGGTTTGGCAATTTGGATTAATTTTTCAGCTTGCTGCGAGGTTTCGGTAATCGGTTTTTCTATAAAGATATGTTTACCCGCACTCAGCGCTTTTGACGCGATATCAAAATGTGATTTAGTTGAAACTGCAATGCTGACTGCATCAACAGAGCCGAGCAATTCATTTATATCTTTGAATGATTTTGTTTGAAACTCTTCGGCAATTTTTTTACTCCTTTCGAAGTTTTGATCGTAAACGCCTACGACATTCGCCGATTCGATATTCGTTAGCATTTTCGTATGCAGCGCACCTAAATGCCCAACTCCGATTACTCCGATATTTAATTTCTCCATACTACTCCCCTTCGTCCTTTTGGTTTTCTTTATATTGTGTAAAATAAATGCTTCGCATATCTTCTAATCCGAGCCCTTCAATATATTTATTTCTGATTGATAGTAACCGTGAATCATTTACATTGTTAAAATAATTTGAGTGATGAATAACATAAAAAGCATTGCATTCAATGTTGTATGGTTTATTATCTATAATAGCCCGATGAGTAAATCCACTTTTTTTATAATTGAAAATTTCATTTGTTACGAGTCCTGCATCATCGCAAACTTTTCATTCGGAATAATAACCGATGGCGCTTAAATCAGGCTCCATAGAATTTTTCTCTGT
>JBBIOD010000014.1:0-32860 GCA_037443545.1 Ignavibacteriales bacterium
AACCGAAATGTAAACCAGTCCCTAATGCTTTCATCACCGCTTCTTTTAGTGCGAAAGCTTTTGCAACTTGAACCGATGTGAGATTACGAGCCATGACGACTGATAATTCGTTCTCACTGAAAATCTGACGTACGAAATCCTGATTGTTATTGATATTCTCAAACCTGTCGAGGTTGATAATATCAACTCCAATACCTTTGACCATTTTATAAAATTTAAATTGTGATTAAAATTGAAGAACGAGGATAATACTTGATTGGTGGTTAAAATATATAAAAAAATTATGATAAATCACAAATGGAGAAAGCGGTGCGCAAGGAGGGATGAGCGCTTAGCTGTAAGCCTGTATCGGTTAGCACCGCAACTACATCAATCACAGAGAACAACTATTCATTGTTATGAATTATTCTTCTGATTTGTCTTCCTTTAAACGATTATTATTTTACATTTCTATCTTGCTTTGTATATCTGCACTTTCTATCACAAGCTCATCACCCGCTATGTTGCGTATCTTCATACGAAATTTATCTGATGTTAGCCGGTATGTTCCTTTGATTCTCTCTTTTACACCCGCCTTGTCTTCTAAATCTAAATTGCTTGTCCAGATGTTTTTCTTGAGCGTTGTATCGAACTGCACAGATTCGATTAACTCTAAACCTGTTTTGCTGATTTTTATTTTGGGATGCTTCGATTCTTCCGGCTTTTCACCATTGCCGTTTTCAAAAAGCTCTTCATCTTTCTTTACTTTCTTAGCGTTAAACTCATCTATCTTTGACTTGAGATAACTGCTAAAATATCTTTTGATTTCTACCCTCCAATATTTACTGTCTTGCTTCATTTCGATTTCTGCATTGTCGGGAGTAAAGAGCATCTCTGCTTTTTTGCCAAGCAGATCATCCAAGCTGATAAGTTCGACCTTTAGCAATGATTTGCCTGACTTGCGGATTGCAGCATTTACATATTCCTGATTAACATCGAGGTCTTTTGTTGCGTAAATTATTTTTACTCCTTCTGTATCTTCTGATGATTCTTCTATTTGATAAACTTCTTCGAGTATAACATCAACAAGTTGTTTTGTAAGTTTTTTATCCAAGCCAATAAACTTGACAGGTAAAAAAGCTCCTTTTGTTCCGGCAATTCCTCCATCCCAAAATTCGCCAAGACCTAAATCTGTTCTGTTTTTATAACCATCTATGAGAGTAAATATTCTCTGTGTAGTTTGAGCAGGGTTTCTAAACAACCGCACACCGTCGTTAATCTTGAGTATATCAAACTCTGCGCCTGCCTCTACTAAACGATCCCGTGATGTTTGTATTGCGTTTATGCCGATATCACAACCAATAAATTTCCTTCCAAGGTCATGAGCAACCTTAGCTGTTGTACCACTACCAGAGAATAAATCTGCGACTATCATTCCTTTGTTTGATGATGCTTTTATAATTCTTTCCAGCAATTTCGGGGGTTTTGTTGTACTATATCCAAGTTCTTTAATTTCAGTTGCATTAATACCTATATTCCATACGTCATATTCACCTATACCTGCTTTCTTGTATGTTTTAGTTTTTTCACCTCTTGGATTTATATTCCAATAAAACCATTGTTTTTTTACTTCATCGTATTCATCAAATCGCTCATCCTGCTCTTTTGTATACGGAATAGCGACGGCATCGAAGTCAAAAACCCATTCATCAACATCTCTAGAATACCAAAAAATTGTATCATGTTTCCTGTTAAAATGGTTAGAAGGATCAGCACCGCTAGGATACCACCATACAATTTCATTTTGAATGTTAAACTCTCCAAATATTTCATCTAATAATAACTTCACATAATGCCCGATATGCCAATCAAGGTGAACATAAATACTAGCTTTTTCGCTCATTACTTCTCTTATTGCAAGTAGCCGTTCGTATAACCAGTTAAGGTAATCTTCTTTTTGCCAGATGTCGCCATACATTATCTCTTCGCCAATGCTTGTGTCGTCGCTCTCAAACTTTGTTTTACCTCCATTGCGGAGGTAAATCTTCTTCGCATAGTTAGCTCCGCTTGCAAATGGCGGGTCAATATAAACTAAGTCAACTTTTATGTTTTGGGATTTTAAGTATGCACAGGCAGAGAGGCAATCGCCATGTATCAGTAAATTGCGGAAATCGGCATTAAGCTCTTGTTGTTTCTCGCTGTCGAGCAGTGTAGCTGTTTTCTTTTGGCGTACTTCTTCAATAAGTTCTGTCTCGTAAAGCTCAACAGAGTCGGGCATGCGTCTCCCTTGGAAGTTTAGCAGTGCCTGTCCCTTTGCAGGCGTTAAGTTGTATCGTATCGGTTTTTTCATAATATTCTCAGAAATTAATTAGTATTTTTCTTAGCTCGCTCAAATGTTTTGTAAAATCGTTTTTCCCATCCTCATCTATAAACCGCTCGTAATGTATATGCGGGTTGTGCTTGAGGAAGGTTTCCTTCACAAACTTTTCTTTGTTTTTAAATTCTTCGTTATAAAATGTGCGTGCTTTAGTTTCAAGGATAAGAACTTTTATAATCTCGTTGCTTCGTTTGCCATCTTTCCGTTTCAGTACGAGAAAGTCGGGTGTGTAAACTCCGATATCTGTTTTAATGAAGAAGTTTTGCAGCCGGTCGTCTTTATAACCGTTATAGTAAAGCTCGAGGTTTTTCAATTCTCCAACCTGAAGCATATCGAGCAAGGCATTTCTCTCAAAATCAGAATCCATTCTGTAGGGTATGTAGTTAAAGCTTATGTCACTCTTGTCCAATCCGGATTCATCAAAATCTTCATTCAGTCGCTCAGGATGTCTTCGCAATCGGTGCACATCGTTTCGCTGGACAACAGGAATAAAGTTGCCGCCACCATATGGAATATGTGCAGGCGGGTTCATATCCCACTCGAGCAACTCGATCTCAGTATCCTCGGTGAGCGGTTCAACACGATAAGATATTTCATCCGCAAGGCAATTGGCTACCTGCTTTGCTACATCGTATAGAGTGAGTTTTGGGTGAATAATTATCCATGTGATATGGGAATTTATTTGTTGGTAGATATTGTTTAACTCTGGTTCATATTGGCGTAGAAGATCAAACTCCGTCAATCTTCCATAAGTAGCTTTGGCAATATCGTAAATGAAATCTTCAAATGTATATTCGGCTCTAACAATCGGCTTGAGTGTTTCAGATATTTTGCCGGTCAGTCCCGTTTTTCCAATGGTTGCTCTTTGTTGTGTTGGATCGTAAGGGAAAGCTTTCACTATGTCGAGGAAATCAAATAAATCAAGATTATTTTTATAGTCGGACTTTTCTGCTTTGCTTATGATTTCTATTTTCTTGATTACTTGTTTGTATTTGAGTTTGCCCAATCTCGGCTTTCGAATTCTAACCGGAACATTCATCTCATCGTGAAGTTTCAAATCGTTTATTGTGAGATTGTAGTTTTCCTTCAATTCATTATCCAATGTTTGATAGTTTCCCGGTTCTAAGTAAATGAGTGCTTTTTCTTTTGCGCTGTCATCAACCTCACGCAAACACCTGCAAGTAGTTTGAAGCACGAAATTTTTTGTTGTTGTTTGCCTCGGAAGAACAACGCCTGTCAAACTTCTACAATCCCATCCCTCTGTACCTACAGATACTAGAAGCACAACACGTTTATCGGAGTACGGCTTATCCAAATTATTGAAGATGGCAAGATTTTCTTTGGGCAAGTCGTATTTCTTATCTTCCTTCCTCACACCGGAATAATATCTGAAGATTTCTTGCTCTTTGCCTTTTCTATTTTTCTGATACCAATCCTGAACAACAGGAAGAACTTCTTCGTTGAGTTTTTTAATAGATGGACAATAAAATGCAATTTTGCTTTTTGTTCCATTCGAATAAGTTTTGTCATAATCGTTGAAAAACTCAGAAAGCGCTCTTTTCAGAAATTCGTTCTCCCTGATGTCGGCGCTTTTTATCTCAGGCACCTTTAAAAATCTACCGATTCCGTCGGCAAGTGAATAATCGTACACAACGTCCTGTATTTGATTAAGCTTTATTGTTGCCTCACCGATCTGTACGGTGTTTCGTATGTAAGGAGTTCCTGACATTCCGATAACATTTACTACATTTTGGTGTTGATTCAAAATATTTACCGCTTGCCTTAATTTCTTCTCTCCATTTCCTGTTGTACCGTAAGTATGATGAACTTCATCAAGTATTACACACAGAGAAGTAATTTGAGACATCCGCTCACGGAGTTCGTTTATACCTTTTATTTCAGCAGCTTTCTTTGCATCATAAAATGCATCATTCTCATCGAGTAAATATTGGTCTTTCGGATCGATTCGTTCAAGAACAACCTTCTCAGCATTGGTTATGAAGACTAAACCAAAATCTTTCGTTTGTGTAATTCTATTAACTTTTTCAAGATTGGGATTGTTGCCATGTAACTTGTCTCTTCGCTTTGAGCTTAAGCTATCCAGAATTTCTATATGAATAATTTGCTTTAAGCGCTCAGCTTCTTTTCGAGGTAAAATCCATTCCGCTTTGAAATTTTTAATTGTCTGCAACGAAGGGAGAATAGCCGTCTTAGCTGCCGAGGGTGCAAATACAACGAAGTTATGTCCAAAACGTTTATCGTTTTTATAAAGATTGGCAAAATATAAATCAAGATAGATGAACGAAGCCATCAGATATGTTTTGCCTGCACCCATCGGCAAGGAGAAAAGATAATTTGGATATTCAAAATTATGCAAAAGTTCCTGAAGAATATTATCCCAATTATGTTCCCTGCCCTGTGGATCGTTAAGCAGTTTTTTCTGAAGATTTGGAAGATTATTATCCTGAGCAAATTGATTCAAGAATTGAGTTAAATAATTCCCTTCAAAATTCTGAGTGTACTCATATCCTTTAGCTTTCTGTTCATCGAACAGCAAACCTCTCTTTACAATTTCTGACAACTTCTGATTATCGCCGACAAATTTTAGCCATAGATAAACCTCGATTGATTTCAACTGCGGCTCTCTAAGTTTTTTCTGCTCACGAATGTATTTCACCAACCCACCAACGACAGATTGGTTATTACCCATTTCTTGAACAATCCAAGACTCGGTTTTATTTTGTATCAGTTCAAATACAGTTAGCATGCTTAAATAAAATAAATACTCCTTTGTGTTTTCATTATGCAAAACTTACGGAAAATAAGAAAGAATGGCAAACACATATGACCGATTCGGCTAAGGATTAAGTAATCCTCACAATTCAATTTCCGGGATATGATATTAAAGCCAAATCGTCGCATAGCGATTCCGGGAATCAAAAGAAAATCTCTGCTTGCTTTCTTTTCTATAGTTTTTAAAATTCCCAACACAGCTCGATAGCCACGTAATTCAAATAATTTCGCCTCTTTTTGCAAACAATGTTATTCAGTCCCCCAGTCACCGTTTCTCCGTTTTACTGCATCACCGATTCACAATTTACGGTCTCAGTATAACTTTCAGCGCATCGCCTTTCATTATAGCATTGATACCTTCGTCAATTTTTTCGAGCGGCAAATCGTGCGTTATGAATCCTGTTTTTATAAACTTTTTAGCGAGACCTCTTTTCAGGATTTCAGTCATCACATCCCAGGTTTCCCACACTCTTCGACCGATAATTCCCTTAATTGTTACACCGGGGAATATTATATGTTTTGCAAAATCAGTTACCATTTGTCCGCCTGGAATTCCGAGTAATGAAATTGTACCACCCATACGTATAACTTTAAAAGCATCCTCATACGCTCTATAGTTACCCGACATTTCGATCACAGCATCAACACCGGCGCCGTTTGTTTCTTCTAAAACTGTTTTATAAAACTTTTCTTTCTCCCGATCAATCGACACATCAAAGCAATGTTTAGCTCCATACAGCCGGGCAAGATGGAAGCGGGAATTCTCTAATTTATCATGCGTGAAGTCGCCATGCGACGCGTCAGTAACGAATATTTTTTTTGCTCCCAAATATTTCGCTACTGCTGTTGCCATAAGTCCCTGAACACCACAACCTAAAATCGCGACAGATTTTCCTTTAACATCAACCGATTGCACCGTATGAGTCGCATTACCGATAGCATCCATAAACGCGATTACTTCTAGCGGAATATCAGTTTTATAGAAAAGACGAATATTTTCGACGGGTAAAGTTAAGTATTCAGAGTACGAGCCATTACCGTGCAAACCCCTGATAATTGTATTTTTACAGACATGAAAATCGCCGGCTTTACATTGAACACATTTACCGCAGGTAACGTGCATTTCGGCAGTACAGTAAATATATTTATCTAAAAATTTGAAAAAGTTTGGATCGCTTGCAAGCTGAATAGGGCTGCGCCTTCCGACAAATTTTTTGACGACAGAGCTGCCTTTTACCTGATCAGTCAACATTTGTGCAAGTTGAAGTTTTGCCTTTGCACCAGCATCTACAATTTTGCCGCTGAACTCATGCCCGACAGTAACATCCGGTGTGTTTAAAATCATCATCGAATCCTTGAGCGAATCTTTTGCGTTATATATTCCCACGTCGGTTCCACAGATTGCAGTCGCTAATACTTTTATCTTGACTTCATCCGAATTTTTAATTTCAGGGATTTCTTTTTCAGTGATTTTAAAACCTTTGTGCCAATCCTTTCCAGGATATGGTTTCTCTTTGATAACTGCTTTCATTATTTGCATTGTTGATCCTCTAAAGTTTATTTTTTATTCTTCTTCCACATTTTATAATTTTTCTGTACATCATTTAAAACCTCTTTATCGATCATATTATCATCCCTGACACGCTCATCATAATTTTCCCAGCACATAAAATCTTTTAAAGTCTTTTTCGTTACATCGTCAAACCTTCCATTAACTTCGCCTCCGTAGAAACCCCGTTCTTTCATAATGGTTTGTAATTCTTTGCACAATTGTTCGTCAATCACGATTAAATTATTTGGGTTGGACTTAAAGAAAAATAGTCTGTGAATTTCATACAGGCGCTTCAATTCGGCGAGCGGGGTTGGATGGTCGTAAACACTGATATCGATGAAATTATCTAATTCGCCTCCGTAACCAGCACCTTTGCGTACGACTAACAGAGCAGCAGATTGCTCGCCTCTTCTATCGCCGCCTGCTTTACCACCTGAAATCAAAGCTTCTAACAACCTGTCAGATAACGCCCCACGTGTACTTTCGAAAGTTTTTGATAACGCTTCGATGGTTTTAATATCAACTATAATATTTCCTTGTGCGGTAAAATATTTTCCCGTTACGATTTCTCCTTTGCCGGCAATACTTTTTCCTGCTTGCCCTCCGGCCCAATCAAAACAATTTTTTCCTGTCCATGTTGCTGAATTCCCCTTTGCATCTACGATACCAACTTGTCGTTCATCTCTTAGTGAATCGTTGGCTATTAAAATTTTCAGAGCTTCTCCGGCAGTGGCGCCATTTTTCATCAGCGCCAATCCTTTGGGACCGTAGCTTGTGTTTGCTAACGATTGAGTTGCGATTGCCCCCACACCCGCCTCAGCCCAAGGAACGATGGGACGAACGTTTGGAAATTTTGATTGAACCGCAACGCCTAAATCGCCTGTTTGTGGATCGTAACCAACGATTGAAAAAGTTGAAACCGAAATTTCTTTTGGGGATAATAATTTTTGATTTTCGGAATAAGTATATAAAATCGCCGATATTATAACAGTTACTGCTGTAAAGATAATTTTCTTCATACACCCCTCCTTTGTTTGTTTACTTTTTAATCAACCTCGCAGCAAATGAGCCGTCGATATTATGCTTATGAGGATACGTTTCGACACATTTATTTTCGTTTACCAGAATATGGTTTGTGTATTTTGCAGCATCATCGATTACAAAATCAGTATGAGTTTTTAAGAACTCTTCTACGATCATAAAATTTTCTTCCGGTTCTGTAGAGCAGGTGCTGTAAACGATAGCACCTCCAGGCTTCAATAATTTTGCTGCCTTATTGAGTAATCCGGTTTGGAAGACGTTCAATTTGAGCAAATCATCGGGTTCTCGTTTCCACTTTATATCCGGTTTTTTCCGCAAAACACCGAGTCCGGAACAAGGGACATCCACTAAAATTTTATCGGCACTTTCTAACTCAAGTTCGTTCGCATCGCCGACAACGTATTCGACAATATTAATCCCAAGCCGATCACAACTTGAACGAATGAGATTCAATTTATGGTCATACTTATCGACTGCAATAATTTTGCCTTGATTTTTCATCATCTCAGCGAGGTGAGTAGTTTTTCCGCCTGGAGCTGCACACATATCAATCACCCGTTCGCCCGGTTGCGGATTCAACAAAATTGATGGCAGTGCAGCGCTTTCGTCTTGAATTGTAAAGTATCCACTTTGAAAATAATTCAACTCCGAAAGTTCGGAAAGATTCCGCACTCTGAGATAATAATCGATATACTCAGACCCTTGATATAAAAGCTTGGCTTCTTCAAGGTTTGATAAAAATTTTGCGGGTTCAATTTTTAGACGGTTAATTCGAATTGTGATTTCCGGAATTTGATTGTTTGCAAGGAGAAGTTTCTGAGTATTTTCAAATCCAAAACGTGCCAACCATTTTTTTACCATCCAAGCTGGATGTGCATAGTAAACACCCAAATAATGGACTGCATCCATCTCAGGGTCTGGAAACTTAATTGCATCTATGTTACGGATTATAGTGCGAAGGACTGCATTTACAAAATTGGCAGCCTTCTCTCCATTGAGCCGCTTAATAAACTCGACTGCTTCGTTGACTGCTGCGTGGTGGGGTATTTTTTCCAGGAATAAGATTTGATACGTTGCAACACGCAGTGCATTTTTTAAATTAATCTCGGACTTTACATAATTCCCATGATAAAACCCGTTGATTACCCAGTCGAGCCGGCTTTTCCATCTGATTACACCATGAACAATTTCATTCAATAAACTTTTATCTAAATCCGAAACGTCCTTATTTCGCAGTTCAGTATCGAGTAGCTTATCGAGATACGCGTCGGTCCTTTCTATCCGATTTAATATTTTGATGGAAGTCCCGCGAACACCCTCGTATATGTTTTGTTGGTCGTTTAATGTCATTGTATATTTTATAGTATGCCTGCTTGTTTACGTTCGGTTTGTGTGTTTTCGAAAATTTTTTTTACTAAATCTTCATAAGCTTTTGTAAGTTGGACATTGCGACGCGTCATAACAATTTTTGCAGTTTCTATACTCATTTCAAATGAATTTGTTTTTAGCGGTCCCGAGCCACTCCCTCTTGTGAACGATGGAATATATCGGGGTGGCAAACCCGCGCCATAAAGATTACAAAATACTCCAACGACAGATCCTGTATCAAACATCATATTGATCCCCGTCTTGGAATGATCTCCAAGAATAGTACCGAAATGTAGCAACCCTGAATTTATTAACTTGCCGTTTATTGTAACTTTAATTGGAGAATAATTATTTTTCAGATCGCTGTTATTAGTATCGGCGCCGATATTAACCCAACTTCCTACATAAGCATGACCCAAATATCCGTCATGTTGTTTGTTCGAATGCGATTGGATAATTGTCGAGTCAACTTCGCCACCCACTTTGCAACAATCACCGATCGAAGTATTACTGTAGATTTTTGCGCCCACTTTAATTATAGAACCATCACCGATATATACCGGACCAGTAATTACCGAGTTTGCCATAATCTGAACATTCGCTCCAATGATTATCGGACCGTTCGATGCATCCAAAACAACGCCGGGGTGGATTTCAGATTCCCGATCCATTATTATGTTCTGACGATTTAGTAAGTGTACACCTCTGTGTATTTTCCCTAGAATTGTTTTCCCTTTCATTTCTTTAGCAAGAAGGTAAAAATCGTTCCCGATTTCATCACCATTAAAAGTAATTAAATCCCACGGATAATTTGCTACACGTGTATCAATGTTATGTATCGGAATGCTTTTAAAATTAGAAACCTGAAATGGAGGGAAGGGATTCCCGAGCCAATATTTTTTCATCGACTGTAACGTTTGGGGAGTAATGTATGCAGCAACAATGGTATTGCCACTGATAATTAATCGATCGATATTCTTCTCAAACTTTAACTCTTTAAAAAAATTTTTAACTGCAATTATCCGGCCGTTAATGAATAAAGAATAATCTGTTGGGAAATTGTTAATATCTTTTTTAGGGTATAATTCTTGGGTAACGGCGGTCAATTCCTTCCGTGTGTGTAAACCGGTAACTTTGTCTTTGAAATATTTTTCAATTTTCTCTTTCAGCGACAGCGCTCCGCAACGTAAATCATACACAGGTCTGAGATATGTCAACGGTAAAAAATTTTTATAACCTTCATCTTCAAAGATATATATCTTCATATTGTATTTGTGATTGTTAAATGGATTGAATCCGATTTAAATAAAAAACGGAATGCATGTTATACATTCCGTCTTTCAAAGCACACTCGTACCGACTCCGTTTAAACTGTTGGAGTTTCTTCTTTTGATTTAGAATACTTGCGGTTGAACCTTTCGATACGACCCGCTGTGTCGAGTATTTTTTGTTTTCCTGTGAAGAATGGGTGGCAAGCTGAGCATATTTCTAATTTTATATTACCAATGCTCGAACGTGTTTCAAATGTATTTCCGCAAATACATGTAACGATAGCTTTTTTATATGTCGGATGAATACCGTCTTTCATTAAAATCTCCTAAAATTTTAAATTATTCTGGTGTTAATATATTATAATTTTCGAACAATTGCAAAACGAGTTCATTCGCCTACTATTTGAGTAACATCATTTTACCCATTAATCCCTTCGAATTGATAGTTTTCAGTTGATAATAATATATTCCGCTTGCCAGATTAGAACCATCAAATTCAACTTGATAATAACCAGGCTGAATGTAGTCATTGACCAATGTTTGTACTTCTCTACCAAAAATATCAAACACTCGTAATGATACGAAGCTGTATTCAGGAACTTGATATTTGATGTCGGTTACTGGGTTAAACGGATTGGGATAATTTTGGGATAATTTATAATCCAGGGGTAACCCGTTATTCTCAAGAACTCCAGTAGTGCCAAAACTTATTTTATTAGTCGAGGAATAATGTTCCAGACTGTCGGTATCAACTTGTACAATTCGATATTCATAGTCACCTGCTTCTACGATTGTAGTATCGATATAAAAATAAGTATGAGGTTCACCTGCACCGGGAATCACTTCAGAATTAATAGTTTGGAAATTTGCATCACTTTCTTTCTTCCGTTGAACGTAGAAGCCGTAATTATTTTTTTCAGTGAGCGTTGACCATTCAAGTTTTACACCGATGCCAGTAGGATTTAAAGTAGCAGTGAAAGAACCAAAAGTAACGGGCAACTGATCTTCTTTGGCTGTAATCCACATCGGGGCAGTCCATATTCTATGTCCATCCACTTGTTGGACGAAAATATAATAATAATAAGTGGAACCGAGTGGTTGGGTAACAGAA
Source organism: Ignavibacteriales bacterium (assembly GCA_037443545.1). Classification (GTDB taxonomy): domain Bacteria; phylum Bacteroidota; class Ignavibacteria; order UBA10030; family BY39; genus JASEGV01. The sequence goes on from JBBIOD010000014.1 coordinate 11,493, forward strand.
GTAGCCAACGAATCCATGCCGCTCACAGTAGTTAAAACAGTCGGCACAGCGCCCGACCCCGGTATTCCATATCTGACTTCGATTTTAGAGACTACATCGCCAGGTGTTGCGTCCGAAACTTTTACTCGAATATTTATGGGTGAGGGTGTAGAAAAGATATCGCCCATAAGATTTGCGCCTACTTCGAATCGAACTTTTGTATTGTTATCTTCTGATGCATAAACACGACGATTTCTCAATGCATTTAAAATTTCAGACTTCGTTAAGGAAGGGGCGACTACAACTGTTCGCTGTTGGTTGCTCATACCAAAGTTTGTGTTGTGGTTGTCTTGATCCGCACTTGGAGCCACATGGTAACCGAGTTTTAAGAGACTATGGTAATAAGATTCGTAAGTTGAACTGGAAGGGTCGGTTTGTGTTGTATTAGTAGAAAAAGCTGGACCGCTTTTTAAGGCAACACCTTTTAGCACACTGTCGATCAAAGTGTTGAATGGACTTGCGATTAAATTATTAAAATCGCTTGAACTTGGATGTGCTAAATAAATAAATCCGTTTTCCTTTGACACCTGTCGCCATAAACCAACAGCGGTTGTAGAATAATCATTCTTCGCTACGTAGATGTCGTAAACGCCTGGATTCCAACCAAAGAGCTTATTTGTTCCTAATATAAGAGAATGTCCTTTTCCTGTTGCTAATGTTCCCCACTCTTGTCCGTATAATCCCACAAAAACTCCGTCTTTATTTGCTGTATCGGCTTCAATTACACCTGCCCGCCAATATGCCAATGTCATCCTCAAACTTTCGTTGTGGTTGTGGTCAGTAACGGCAAGGAAATTTAAATTATTAGCAACAGTTCTACCGTATTCTATCGCCTTTGCAACGGGTGCCGGGTACGAGGCAGGGGTTTTATCTTGATTCCCATCGGAATACCACGAATGAGAATGTAAGTTTCCAAAATAAAAATTATAAGCAGGAGTTTGCGCAATTATTTGACTGGTAAATATAAGGATTAGCGAAACAAGAATGAGTAAATTATTTTTTTGCATTTTTTTTAAGATTGAATTATTGAAACATATTATTGAATAAAAGTATAATCCGCCTCAGGCGGAGGCTTTAGCGGTTTGGAAACAACTGCTGCGGGCTTTTAATAATTTAGAACTGAAGGTCGTTGTTGACACATAGAATGTGCTACGAACCGACCGACTGCTACGTTCAGAATAACTTTCGGCACGAGGATTCACGTCCTGTTCAGATGGCGGGACGGAATGATTTTTACGAATATTTTAGAGCTGACGGTCGGACTTGAACCGACGACCTGCTGATTACGAATCAGCTGCTCTACCACTGAGCTACGCCAGCTTAAAAAAAATATTGTCGGGACTGCTCTACTCAACGAGCTTACCACCCGTTGGGTCGTAGACCACGTAGCTACATCAAAAAAGCTCTAGGTTTCCATATAATATACTAAATAATTTTTTTCTTTGTTTTTATTCTTAATTTGGAACGTAATACGTTCTTCGATTTGAATTTTTTAGCCGCATCTGTTATTGCTTTTCGTGCAGCTTGAGCCGAATCCCAACCAAAACTTTTAACCATTTTCCCTTCTAAATTTTTGTAGCTTGTAAAAAAATGTTCTATTTCAACAAGCAAATGACTCGGTAAATGGTTTACTTCTGTTACAGTTTTATATGTCGGGTCGTGGACAGCTACAGAAAGTATCTTATCGTCTGAACCGTGCTCATCATACATACGCAAGACACCGATCGGACGGACTTCAACTAAAACTCCAGTGCTAAGGGGTTGATCAATTATTATCAAAACATCGACTGGGTCGCCGTCTTCATATAGAGTACTCGGGACGAATCCATAAGCGGCAGGATAATGCATCGAAGAATACAGCACCCGGTCTAAACGAAATACACCGAGGTCCAAATCGAACTCATACTTATTCCGGCTTCCTTTTGGTATTTCAACTATTGCGTTGACGACGTCAGGTGCGCGTTTACCGACAGGTAAGTTCTTAAAACTTTGAGCCATAAGAAATTATTTCGCACCCAATCTATCGAGACCTTTTTTAGCATCTTCGTTTTTAGGATCTAATTTCAAAACTATTTTGAACTCCGAAATAGCTTCGGTTGCTAATTTCTTATTTAATTCATCTTCCCCTTCGATACGCAAATAAATCAAAGCGTTTGCCAACCATAGATGTCCTTGTACACTTTTGGGATCAAGTTCTATTGCTTTTCTGAAGTGACGCACTGCTTCTTCATCTCTTTTCCTGTTTTCATCAGGATCGTCTGTACGGTTAAGCATAATTGATTGTCCGAGAAGAACACGAATCGATGCATCGTCGGCCCCCGAAGTTATTGCTTTACGAGCCCATTCGGCAGCGGCTGCATATTTCTGCTTTTGAAAATAAAACGAAGCTATCATATTGTATGCTTCGAGAAGTTCGTTTTTGTACTTATCTTTTTGATCACCGATTAAAGCTAATACTTCATCGTATTCTTGTTTAGCAGCATCGAGCGAATCCATAAAGGCAAAAGTCTGAGCAAGTTTGAGTCGCGAACCTATGAAGGTTGGTCTTAACGCAACTGCCGCTTGAAGTATTTCCTTGCTGCGTTGATAATTTTTTAATTGAAGATAAGAGGACGAAGCATTCAAGTAGGCGCTAAGCGATGTCGAATCGACTACAATTTTCTTTTCATACATTGCTGCCGATTCGGCGTATCGCTTTTGCCTCATATATAAACCTCCGAGGTCTCCAAAAACATCAACTAAGGTAGAATCCAAAGTTAATGCTTTTTCATAAGATTGAATTGCCAATTCCTGCTTGTCCTGACCTTGCTGAGCTTTTCCCAATTTAACATAATCTTCGGCTGTTAGCTCAGTTTTTTCTTTTAATTTTGCAAATGCTGTCTCAGATTTTTTAAAGTCTTTCAATTCGACGTAAGCATAAGCAATTATTCGATAAGCATCGAACTTGGTTGAATCAAGTGCCAAAACTTTTTCAGCGACTCTAACGACTTCATCATAGCTTTTAATTTCGGAGAGAGATTTCATATACAAATATTGCGCATCGAATGAATGAGGGCGTAACTCGGTCAACTTTTTATACATTTTTGAAGCATTTGCAAATTGCTTTGCAAGGAAATAGATATTCCCCAAATCATCGTAAAGATTTGCATTATTCGTATCGAGCTGAATGGCTGTCAGATAGCTTTTGGCGGCGTCGTTCCATTTTCGCATTTTCTTGTAAGTGAGTGCAAGTTTTATGTGTGCCTCGATTAAACCCATATTCAAATCGATGGCTTTTTGATACTGTTCAATTGCAGCGGGCGATATTCCTTGCTTAAAATAAATATCTCCGATGTTAATATAAATAACTGGGTTTGTAGCGTCCAACTCTCGAGATTGAGTGAAGGCAACGAGCGCTTCATCGAGAGAATCTACTTTAACCAAAGAAGTTCCTATCAAAAAAAATAACTCGGGATTCTTCTTATGTTTTTTCATAGAATCGCGAAAATACTTAATGGCTTTCTGATAGTTTTCTTTTTTAAACTCCTCTTTCCCTAACTCGAATGAATCTTGAGCATACGATTTGGTAGAGCCCGTTAATAAAGATAATAATAGAAGGCTGATTAATGTTTGTTTAAAGGATTTCATTGCTTTTTCTCCTCTCTATTTAACTGAATGATACGAACCGGCATCGTTGCTGGGACGAGCCTGTTATTTTGGACAATTTTTTGACCTTGCACACTGGATACGAACGAAATAAAACCACTTGCCAATCCAACGCTTTTGACGCTTGAAAATATATATATTGAAGTCCGGAGCGGATAATGATTCCGGTAAACATAAGCCTGCTCGGGTGGGAAAGAAATTCCGCTTACACCGAGCGAGTCTGTTACTTCCGACCTATCACTCAGTTCCAAAAATTTTATATTTGGGTATGATTTGTCGAAATAATTTAGACCCAACATCGCAATACTGTTCGTATGCGAGGCAACTATATCGATTACAGAATCGACTGTTGAAACGGTATAAAAATTATTGGGCAGCGTTTTTGTATTTGAAAATTTGTCGACGCTGTAGTCGTACACATCTGAATTGCGTCCGGGTAAATAAAACTGAAGTTTTGACGACGAGCCTTTCCAGCCCAAATCCTTCCAATACTTCAACTTACCATCGTAAATACTATCTAACTGTGAAATACGGAGTCCCTTGATTGGATTGTTATCGTTCGCAATTAATATGAACCCGCCCTTTGCAATTTCGTGAGGATGAATATTTAACTGATGCTTGGTAACAAGTTCCTGCTCGTCTTGGGTTAACTGTCGAGCAATAATTATCAACTCTACGCTATCAGTCAACAAAAAAGCAACTGCTTCGCGTGCTGAAGTGCTATGCACTTCTATCTTGGTGTCGGTGTAAAGATCTTGGAATCTTTCCGCCAAACCGTTTGCAAGCGGAGCGACTGTTTCTGAGACGAATAACTTTAGAGTTCCTTTTGTGGGCGATTCTTTTTCAGAACCCGAATGGCACCCAATTATTATGAAAGGTAGAAGAAAATATTTTAATAAATTATTCTTCATTATTAGACGTTTGTTTACTTTTAGTCCAGATTGTAACTGACCGATAAATTCCATATAGGATAAATACAATCCCCGTGATAATTCTAAAATTAGAAGGAACATAAGGGGGAAAGATGAGCCCGGCAATAATTCCAATACCTGCGACAACAACTATTGCCGAGACCGTATAACTGAATATCATCAAAAATTTTGGTGGTTTACGATTCATTTAATTTTTTAATTTGAATCTGAATGGGATAGATACCCAAACGGCAACCGGGCCATTATTCATGATTGCCGGAGTAAATACCCATTGCATAGCCGCAGTCGTTGCAGCTTCGTTAAATATTTCGGCATCGCTTTTTAGAACAACAACTTTTCTTGCTTTACCTTCTTTATCGACCCAAATCTTTACCCAAACAGTCCCTTCCATTTGTGCACGTTGAGCGAGTTCGGGATAAACAGGTTTAACCTCTTTTACGACTATCGGTTGTTTTTCGACAGGTACGAAATCGTCAGGGGGCCTATCATCATCAATCTGGATATCCTGTTCAATTTGCACACCGCCCCCTAAATCGACGTCTGTAACCGGAGCCGTCGCTTGGCTCATTTCGGTTTGAGTTGCAAAAGTTTGTTCAGGACTCACTTCAGCATCGGGAACAGGAACAGGAACACCAATAGTTGGCTTAGCAGTCGGAGCAGTTATAGCCAACGGAGGTGCAGCTTCCGTGTTAGTGATTGAAGGGGGAGGACCGAGTTCAGACAATTTAATAACACGCATTGTATAAATCGGCTCTTCGTCTTGTCCGAGATATTCACCAAGATAGTAACCACCTATAATGCTAAGGTGAATTGTAACAGCAATAAGTAAAGCCAGCCCCGAATATCGTCCTGATAGAGCACGAAGTTCTTGCATTCCATAGTGTAATGCCGCTGCAGTTTTAGTCATAATACTTCTTCTCCTTTCTATGATGTAACTTTAGCGAGTACTTTCAAATCGATTTCACTCATAGGAGCGATACTGAAGCGGTTAATACCGCTGACATTGAACTCATCTATGATGTCCACCATCATGTGGTATTTACCTTTTCTATCGATTTTTAAGAGTACAGTAAGTTTCGGGTTTTGTTCGTATCGTTCTTTCATTAAAATCCGCAAATTGTTGAATTCAACTTTCTTCGGACTTTCGATACCCATATTCCAATATATAGCACCATCTTCTTTAACACGAAGTGTCATCAGATTGCTTTCAGCGATTTCAACTTTTACATCGGAAGATGGTGGTAAATTAATTTCCATAGTCTGTGGTTTAGTCATTGTAGTTGTCAACATAAAAAAGGTCAACAACAAGAATGCGATATCGACCATCGGTGTCATATCTATACTAATACCAAGACGCCGGGGTTTTTTCTTCTTTCCTTTCTTTTTATCGTGCCCACGCGGGGCAGCAGTGTTAACAGCACCCATATTATATTTCCTTAATTATGTTCAAAATTAGTTATTAAATTAAAACGCGTAATCATAGTTTTTTGAAGAATATCCATAACGTCTTCAGTCAAACCATAATTGGTGTCCTTATCACCTTTTACAACCGTCCTCAATTTAGGATTAGTAATACGAGCTTTGACAAGTAAATCAGCGAGGTCTTTAACAGCAACCTCGATGCTTGGTGCCAATTTTGCCATATTCTCAGGTGTTTGATACTGTTTTCTAATGTCAGCGGGATAGTATTCCCAATTTCTTTTCACAACATCACTTAATACACGAAGTTTTGCACTCTGAGCATCTAACCCAAGAAATATACGATCGTCTTTAGTTATTGTAAGCATCAAAACATCCGATTCGGGCAGCTTGTATTGTGAATGAGAGAACGGCAACTCGATTACAACTTCTTCCGGTGGTTTGAATTGAGTAGTTAACATAAAGAATGTTAACAACAGAAACCCAATATCGACGAAAGGAGTCATATCGATCCTTATACTGACTCGTCCTTTCTTAATTTTTGGCATTGTTAATTTTCCTTATAAATTATTTGGAACGTGACATTAAGGTTTGAACAATATTATAACCTGCTTCGTCGATCATGTATGTGAAAGTATCGACTTTAGTTACGAAGAAATTGTATGAGATAATACCCGCGATAGCTGCGAACAATCCACCCGCTGTATTGATAAGAGCTTCAGAGATACCAATCGAGAGCTGAATGGCATCGGGTGCACCGGCTTGGGCTAACGCACGGAATGCGCGAATCATTCCTACGGTTGTTCCTAATAATCCGACCATTGTTGCAGTCGAAGCAATCGTTGATAATGCAACGAGGTTTCTTTCTAACACAGGCATTTCTAACGAAGTAGCTTCTTCGATGGAGCGTTGGACCTCTGCCATTTCCTTTTCGGCTTCCCAACCTTTACCCTCTTTGGTAATTACTTTGTATCGTTCGAGACCGGTTTTAACAATATTAGCCAGCGATCCTCTTTGTTTGTCGCACGCTGCGATAGCTGCATCAATGTTGCCGGCTTGCAAATCGCGTTGTACCTGGCGGATAAATGTTGCCATATTTCCCGAGCCTTTTGCTTTTCCTAACGAAAACATTCGTTCGAAAATATAAGTTACAACGAGAATAGATAACATGATCAACATAGGCACAAAAATACCACCTACGTAAACAGTACCTAAAAGATTAATAGGTTGATGGCGGCTTGCACCATCCTTAAAATTTCCCGGATCACCTAATATGAACATCCAGATGGATATCGATATTACAGCGGCTAGAACGAATACTATTGTTGAAAATAAATTTTGTTTCATTTTTTTTGGCTCCTAAAAAGTTATTAGTTTGTTTATTAATTTATAGTTGATAACGAAAATTTTTCGATCGCATCTTCTGTCTTATTACAAATTTCGAAAACTTCAGTTAATTTTGTGATAATAAAAATATTTTTTATGGATTTTCCAACATTCGTTAAAATCATCTCGCCACCGTTCTTAGAAAAACTTGTGTGAGCTGATATTAAAGCGCCTAAACCAACGCTAGTTATTAAGTTTACTCTCGAAAGATCTATAACAAGATTTTTAATACCTTGTTCGATGAAATCGGAGACGGTTTCGCGTAAATCGTCAATCTCCTCTTCGCCCGTTAGTGAAGAACGGATTTCGATTATACCGATTGACCCATCTTTTATTGTGCGTATTTTTATAGACACTTTTGATCCATATTTTATCTTACTCAATTACAATTCAAAGGGAATGCCATTCGTAATATTGCATTTTCTGATGCTTTTTGGAAATAAAATTTGTAAGGCATGTAATCCCCTCTTGCAATTTGCAATACGATTCGGGCCTCAGACACGTAATGTCTTGTATTTCGTTACCATTAAAGTAGTTACGATGAATTGCACTCTGCAAGAAATTATAGTCCGTATTTTTTCCTTTTACGCCACAAAGTTGCCGGATCAATATTCAGGAGCAATGCAGCCTCTTCTAAATCGTTAGCTACACCCAATACACGTTTAATGTGTAGTTTTTCCATCTCTTCTATTGACAATATTCCTGTTTTACCTTCAGCAACTTTTTGAATTTCATCAGGAAGGTATTCAGCTTTAATCATACCATCTCGGGCAAAAACTAAACCCCGCTCTATTACATTCTCGAGTTCTCTGATATTTCCAGGCCAGCGATAGGTAGTTAACAATTTTAGAGCTTCGCTCGTGACTTCAATATTTTTTCCTTGATTGTGCTTTTTAATAAAATGTTGTATCAGAATCAATACATCTTCGGGTCGTTCGCGTAGCGCAGGAAGTTCGATACGCACGGCATTTAAGCGGTAGTAGAGATCTTCACGGATTGTACCTTCTTGAATAGCGACACTTAACTTTCGGTTTGTTGCGGCCATTACTCGTACATCCACTTTTCTGGTAACATTTTCTCCCACGCGTTCAAATTCTTTATTTTGCAAAAAGCGTAAAAGTTTTACTTGCACCGACTGTGGTAGTTCGCCCACTTCGTCGAGGAGTATCGCTCCTCCGTCAGCAGCCTGGAATCTTCCTTCCCGATCTTTTATCGCACCGGTAAAAGCACCTTTGATATGGCCGAAAAGTTCACTTTCGAGCAATGCTTCAGGAATAGCTGCACAACTTACTTTAATAAACGGCTTTGTGCGGCGGCTACTGAGGTTATGAATAAATTGTGCTAGCATTTCTTTACCTGTTCCGCTCTCACCTTCTATCAAAACACTCAAACTTGAGTCGGCGATTTGTCTTGCAATATCGAGTTGTTTCAGCACAGCCAGATTGCGGGTAACAAACTCCGATTCAATTTTGGTTGCAGCCAACTGACTTCTCAGTATCCGCACTTCTTTCTTAAGTTTATGGTGTTCGTAAACCCTTTCAGTAAATAATTTAAATTCCTGCATATTGAACGGCTTTTGCAAAAAATCTTCGGCACCGTTTTTAATTGCTTCGACCGCACTCTCGATAGAACCGTGTGCGGTTATAATAACCACGGTGGTATTCGGTGATTTTTGTTTACAATCTTTTAATAGTTGCATCCCATCAATCGGTGCCATTTTTAAATCGAAGTATGCTATATCATACTCTTTATCGTTCAATATTTTGCTTGCATCAATAGGGTTCGAGAATGCATCTACTGTAAAATTAACCGATTCCAAATATACTTTTAGTGTCTTTAAAATATTTGGTTCATCGTCAACAACTAAAATCGATCCTCGGGGTGTCATATTTTTTCTAATTGCTCCAACGGAATAGTGAATGTAAAAATACTCCCTTTTTCAATTTCGCTTTCAACCCATATTTTGCCGCCATAAATTTCTACTATTTCCTTAGCGATTGCCAAACCTAATCCGACACTGCCGGGAGTACTTTCCATACTCTCTTTTACCTGCACAAATTTGTCGAATATTTTGCCTATGTTTTCGTCGGAAATGCCCCGACCTGTATCAACAATTTGTACAACAATATTATTTTCTTCCCTTGAACTTCTTACTTCCACATAACCACCCGGTGGAGTGTAACGGAGTGCATTGTTAATCAGATTACTAACCACCCAACTGAATTGTTGAGCATCGCCTATAATTTTCGGAAGGTCGTTTTGCAAATTCAGTTTTAATTCGACAGATTTTTCTTTAAACGGAAGTTGAACCGGTTTTATTGAATCTTTTATGACTTCGTTAATAGATATTAATTCCTGCCTCAACTGCAACCTGCCTGATTCGAGGCGCGAGAGTTCCAACAATTCACGGACAAGCTTGGTAAGCCGTTCGGCGTCGTGTTTTGCGGCATGGATTAGTTCGGTTTGTTCGGAATTCAATTTTCCTACTATTCCTTCATTCAGGATGTCTATCGACATATTGATCGAGGTGAGCGGAGTTCTGAATTCATGCGATACTGTAGCCATAAATTCCGATTTCATTTTATCGAGCTTCTTAAATTGAGTAACATCCTGAAGAATTAAAACTGTACCTAAAATTCCGCCGCTTACAAGTGGAATCTCTGAAATCCGCGGACGGATGTATAACTCGGTTTCGTTCTTCTTGTATAACAAGTATGGTTGACTATTATAATCGTCAGATTTTGGGTTGCTCAAAATATTCCGCACCCTTTCGTCTTTGATAATATCCATATAATTTTTTTCGGCGGTAGAATATTCGATATTCAGGAGCTGCCGGGCAGCATCATTCATCAATATTATTTTATTTTCTCTATTGCAGACAATAATGCCATCCGAAATATTCTCGACTATCGTTTCGGCTTTTTGTTTTTCTTCCAATATTTTTTCAATATTCAGTGCATCATATTTTCGAAGCCGTTCAGTCATCTTATTAAACTCGCGACTCAATTCTCCAAATTCATCGTTCGTTATAATGTCAGTTTTTAAATCTAACTTTCCTCTCCCGATATTGCGAACAGTTTCGGTAAGTCGTTCTGCCGGTTCTACGATTGATTTTGTGAATTGGAAGCCTGCAAAAATACTTAACGCTACAGCTATTAACGACGCAACCAAAACCGCATAAGTTGCTTCGTTCGAAATTTTACGGGTTCGCACTCCCAACTCTATCATCTCCTTCTGATTAAGTTCTATCAATCTGAAACCATAGTTTTTGAGTTGTGCATTGATGGGTCGTATTTGATTGAAGTGGTATGTCTTGGCAATCTCCCTGAGTTGCGGGTCGAAAATAAACATAAGTAATGTGTCAGCTAATCCTTCATACTTCATGTGTAAAATTTGGATGGTATCTAAAATATCCTTTTGCTGCTGTTTAGTAACCCGTTCCTTATTTTTTTGCACCCATTGAAAAAAATCAAATTTAGTTTGGATAAAAACATCTTCATATTTTTTGTTTTGGTTTGAAATCAATGCGACCAGCGCATTGTCTTTTAATTCTAATGAACTGACCATATTTTCGGCAGCGACTACATTCAGATAATTTTCGCGGATTATTTTATCGACTGAATCTCCGAGGCGATAAAAATTACTAATCGCCCAGATTGTAATAAAGATACTAATAGATACAAGAATAATGTAGCTGAATGAAATTTTGAAGCGAAGGCTGTTGAAGAAAGGAATTTCCATCTTCAGATATAATTAAAATTTAGTCCCGAAGAATTTTTGATAATGTTTTTTGAATTTGTTCCATATCTATGGGTTTACTCAGAATTCCAAACAACTCGTCATCTTGTATCCCCTTCAGTATGCGTCCATCCTCAAACCCGCTGATGAATAAAAAGGGCATTTTTGAGTATTTTGGATTTTGTCGTACTTTGTGATACAGTTCAAGCCCTCCGACTCGCGGCATCATGATGTCGGATATGATGAGATCCGGAAAATAGTCGGTCAATTTATCTAATGCTTCTTGACCATCATAAACAAGGACAACTTCGTACCCATCCATCATCAGTAATTCTCTTAGAATTTCAGCAAAACCTACTTCATCGTCAACGAGTAAGATATTTCGTTTTTTTCCGTTTGTCATTCTGGAAGAATATAGATAAACATATTTATAAAATCAAGTTATTGTATTTATGAAGAGTTTTCTGTATTATCTAAAAAAAATGGAACCCAAAATTGACGGAATTTGATAAATTTATAGAAATTGTCCACCGACTCCGACGGGAATGCCCTTGGGATCGTGAACAAACCCATACCTCCATTCGCCATAGTCTGATTGAAGAAACCTACGAGGTGCTCGAGGCCATCGATAATAACAATTTAGAACACCTACGACACGAATTAGGCGATTTACTATTACACGTAGTTTTCCATGCATCTATAGCTGAGCAATCGAATGAGTTCACACTTAAACAAGTAATAGATGATATAACTGAAAAACTTATTCGTCGTCATCCGCATGTTTTCGGCGACACAAAAGTGAGCGGCTCAAAACAGGTAATTTCAAACTGGGAGAAATCGAAATTGAGTGAAGGAAGGAATTCTGTTATAGAAGGGGTGCCAAAAGAACTACCAGCTCTAATGAGGGCACATCGCTTGCAGGATAAGGCATCGAAAGTGGGATTCGATTGGGAAAAGAAGGAAGATGCCTGGAAAAAGGTTGAAGAGGAAATGCACGAGTTGCATAGAGCGATTGAGTCGGGGAAGCAAGCTGAAGTCGAAGCTGAATTCGGCGATTTGTTATTTGCGATGGTAAATTATTCGCGCTTCATAAATGTAAATCCCGAAATGGCTTTACGACATACTGTAGAAAAATTTATTACACGTTTCAATTATATCGAGAAGCGGCTGAAGGAGATGGGAAAAGATATTTATTCTTCTTCATTAGAAGAGATGGATAAACTATGGGATGAAGCAAAAATATTACAAATATCAGAATATTGATTATTGTGTTTCTGGCTTGCCGTTATTTCTGTATTTATCGTAAGCATCTATAATATCTTTTACTAACTTATGCCGAACAACATCGTTACGATCGAAATAACAGAAATTAACGCCCGGTATTTCCCTAAGAATTTCTCGGATTTGAACTAAACCAGAAACAGTCTTCGCAGGCAGGTCGATTTGTGTAATATCCCCAGTGATTATTGCTTTTGAATTAACCCCGAGGCGGGTAAGAAACATTTTCATCTGCATACCTGTAGCATTTTGTGCTTCATCGAGGATTACAAAAGCATTGTTCAGTGTTCGTCCGCGCATATAAGCCAACGGTACAACCTCTATTACACGTTTCTCTATGTAACTCTTCAATTTTTCCGGTGGAATCATATCGTCGAGTGCATCGTAAAGAGGACGCAAGTAAGGATCGACTTTTTCTTTGAGATCTCCCGGTAAAAAGCCTAAACTCTCACCCGCTTCTACTGCAGGACGGGCAAGGATGATTTTCATAATTTCACAGTTCTTCAAGGCAGCGACAGCCGCGGCGACTGCAAGATAAGTTTTGCCCGTTCCCGCCGGACCGATGGCAAAAATAATATCACTTTTTTGGATTTGCCGGATGTACTCTCTTTGTCCTGGTGTACGTGCTTTGATTATTCCGTTACGGGTGTATAAAACGGCAGAATCGATATCGGCGTTGGAATATTGTTGTGTGATTGATTTAGGAAGTGCTGCCTCGCCATCAACTAAAACCAAATCTATAACAGTTTCCACGTCGTTTGTAGAAAGGGTCCCGTTTTTACTTAGTATATAAATTAGTTCTTTAAAAATTTTTTCAAGTTGTTCTACTTGATACTCGTCCCCCTTAAGAATTATATTATCTCCCCGAACGACAATATTAGTATCGAATCTGTTTTCAATAAACTGAAGGTTGGCATCGTTCAAACCAAGTAGTCTAAACATATCTACCCCTTCAGCTTTTATTTTTTTATCAACCAACGAAATAGTTATCTTAAAATTGTTATTTGAAAAAAAACAAGCCCTTTCCACCGAAGTATTAAAGGGCTTGTTGATGAAATAAAGCGTTTGAACAAATCTAAAAAGACCAGTTCTATTTATTGTACTGGAGCTGCTGCTTCTGCCTTTTTCTTGTAGTAAGAGTTGGCGGCAGATTTTTCTTCTTTTGTCAGCTCGGTTCCGGCTGGAATTTTAAGAACCCATTTTGGTTTTATGATATCCGGGTTTTTAATTTTATCTTTATTACCTTGCCAGATTTTGGGCCACATCCAGGCGTTGTTGTAAATATCTTTTTTCTTGGCAATGTTCCATAAGCAATCGCGGTCTTTTGCCCATGTTCCTACTGTGTAAGTTTTCGATTTATCCAGAGTTTTCATTAAACTTGCAATATTATCTTGCAATTTTTTAATACGATCGTTTATACGAGGTATCAGAGCCATTTTATGTTTTGCCATCTCGTTTGCACGTCCATTCATTTTCAAAATTTCATCCCGATATTTCAGAAGTTCTTCATCCGATAGACGCATTAATTCGTTGACACGCCTTTCGTAACCACTCAACTCGTTCATATAAGCGTCGTATTCAGCTTGTGTGATTCCTAATAATTTTAAGAGTTCACCGTTACAAACCGCTAGGTCGGCGTCCATTTTTTTTGATTGCTCTTGTAAGTTTTTAATGTCGCCGTTCAATTTGTCTAATTTCGATTTTAGATCATTTCTCTTGGCAGTGAATTGACTCATTTCTTGTTGCCATTGTTCTTTTGTCATTTCTTGCGCAAGAATACTCGGTGCATCAATTAAAAACATTAATGCTAATACCATCGTCAAAAATATTTTTGTTTTCATTACAGTTTCTCCTTTCTCGAATTACTGTCCAGTTGCCTTCTTAACAGCGTCTTTGTCTGTCTGACACTGTTTAAGTTGATCATTTTTTTCAGCTACTTCTTTTTCCAAATTTGCCTTCACACGTTCTTGTTCAGCTATTTGTTTTTCAAGAGAGTTAACTTCTGCTTTTAAATCGTTCAACTGGCGTAGTTCCTCTGCCGATGGTTTACTCGTGCATCCTGATATAAACAGCGCCACAGAAAGAGTGAAAACTGCAATCGCAGTACCGATTCTGTTTTTCAGTATCATATAATTCCTCCTATTTAGTTGTTTGTTCATATAATGTTCTGTTAATTAATTCAATTATAAGAAAATAAAACCTTTTTGTCAAGTATTTTCACAGTTAATGTAATTATTTTTTTTGATGTTACAAAATTCCCCTTTCTGCGAAACTAACAAAAGAATTACCCCCTAATATGATATGGTCGTGGACCGGAATTCCTATTATTTTGCTAGCTTCGAGTAATTGCTTAGTAATCTGAATATCATCAGCACTTGGTTCTGGATTTCCGCTTGGGTGATTATGGAGCAAAATAATTGCCGCCGCTGGTTCAGTAATCGCTGCTCTAAAAACTTCTCTCGGATGGACTAACGATGAATTCAGTGTACCTCGTGAAACTTCAACATCCTTCAGCAAGTGGTTTGCACTATCCAACAACAATACTTTGAACACTTCCTGTTTGGTATCACGCAAGGCAGGAAGATATTTGTCAGCAACATCTTGAGGCGAAAGGACACGAAACTTTTTTTTGTCCCATGAAGCTGCTACACGTCGGCCGAATTCAAAAGCTGCCGCCAAAGTAACTGCCTTAGTATTTCCGATTCCTTTATATTTTTTCAATTCAGGAATCGATCGCGCAACAAGCGAATTTAATGTTTGAAAATCGGAAAGCATTTTTTTCGCTACATCGACTGCTGTAATCGTACCGGAACCCGACCTGATAAGCACAGCCAGCAATTCAGCATCGGATAAAGAAGCGGCTCCGTTATTAAGGATTTTTTCTCTGGGTCTTTCTGATTCGGGCCAATCTTTTATTTTTGTGTGATACCTCGATTCTTCTCGAACGATTTTACCCACATTCTGGCTTTCCATAAATCCTCCAAATTATTTGTAAGCACTATTAATTTCTCCAATCTTGATAATTTTTCCATCTACATATTTCAAGATATGGAATTCCTGATTCACTCTATTTCTACTTAAATCAATCTTCGAATGCAATCCTTTAAATTTGTAAACATCGGCTAACATTTTTTTTAGTGTTTCACGATTTAATCCGCCGCGGGCAATCTGATCGATTAACAGCAACATCGTGTCGTATCCAAAATACGAATTACGTGATGGCTCTTTTTTAAACATCTTTTTGTAACGCATTACGAAACTGATAATTTGTTCATCATTATCGTTTATAAAAAATTCGGATATAAAAATAGCGTTATTAGTATATCTTGAATGTTCATCGAGTTCGTTTTTATCGAACCATTCGCTCGTCCCTAAAATTTGCGTATTAATATTATAAAAATTCAACTGCGACGTTAGCATACCTATCTCATCAGCGGAGGAGAGGGGGAATAAGATACCGTGAATAGAATTTACTGCTTGATTCAGACTGTCGGGTTGCACATTCGGGTAAACAAGTTGTAATCCTAACGAATCGGCAATGCGCTTCCCATTTTTCCCAAACAATTTATTCACTGGAATACTGCCGCCCGCTTCGATGAGAGAATCGAGCAAACGATGTTTTACCCCTGCAGCAAGTATTCGCATCCGGCTATTTGAATTTATTCTTGAAGAAAACGGAACTACCGGCTCAATCGCGGATGTACCGCCCAGCTTGCGTAAGTTTTTAAACTGTTCTCTCAAATCTAAACTTCCTTTGTCGAACCATTCAACTGATACGACATTACCACCGACTCTCTCTGTTTCTGCAATAAATTTCTCGACGATGCTGCGGATTGTTGGTTCATTAGGGGCAACGACTGCCAAATTTATCAGGTTTAAATTTTTAACCGCAAAATTAGCAATCGCTTTGCCGCGGCTGTCGAAATCAGGATTCGGTTGAAAAACATACGTACCGATAGCAGCTATCCCGTTACCTGTGGCTGTAGGTGTAATTATTGGGACTTTGTTTTTTTGTGCAACAGTTGCAACCGCTTGTGCGATGTTGCTGAAAACAGGTCCCACGATCGCAAAAATATCTTTCTGTTTTACTAAGTCTTCAGTTTCAATTGTCGATTTTGTAACGTTGCGTTCTGTGTCTCTAATATCAAGAACTATTTTGAACTCATCTTCAGCTTGCTTATTGAATTCTTCGACGGCTAGAATTATTCCATTTAAAACATCTTCTCCAATCTCACGAAACGGCGACAGAGGATGATTTTTCATTAGCGGAACCAACACACCTATCTTGATCGTGAACCCATCATAAATTTTGTTTCGAATTGATTGAGCCATGGTTTTGAGTTTTGTAGATTTCACCTCGGCAGAAACCGATTCGATCAATAATTTTGCTCTTTTCACATCGCCGGCAAGAAATAATTTATTTGCCCGAAATATATTCAAGATATTTCGTTTGTTTTTTGAGTCGGATTTTTCTATCAGGTTGTCGATTTCTTTTTCATCAAGCTTATTCGTAGTTATCCACTTTAGTTTTAAATACGACCGGTTTTGAACTTTAGTATCATTGGTCGTAACGATTGCATCGCAAAAAGATCCGACTGCCGATTGATAGTTCCCCTGCTGAATGTAAGATATTCCTAAGGTGTAGTAAGAATTGTCGATGTAATTACTTTCGGGGTATTTTTGAAGGAATTCCTGCATAACATTCTGTGCTTTTTTTGCTTCGTCGAGTTTCAGATAGCACTTCGCAAGCATCAAGTAAGCAGCAGTCGTCCGTTGATGAAAATGAAGTTTCACCAAATTTTGAAAAGTAGAAACTGATGCTAAGAAATTTTTATTTTTATAATCTTTTAAAGCAGCATCGAATTTATTTTCAGCTTCCTGATTGAATCTAAATATCTCCTGCCCGTTGATGGTTAGGGCAAAAATTAAAGTGAAATAAAATATTCTGATTGTTTGTTTAGTCATAACTCGCTTATTTGAAATCACGGTTTAAAGATTTTAGTCCGACGATATAACAGATGATCGAAATTAGGAGTGAGATGCCTCCAAATGCAAGACTCGCATTTATCATAATTGAGTGAGGGAAAATTTTCTCCGCGTGTGAGTATTCAAAATATCTTAATACTACTGATGAAATTATTATCGCTGTGAACACTAAAAAAACTAAGCTCATTAAAAAGATTAGAGAAGCTCCCTGCGTAGAAGCAATCCTTATAGGATTTTTTTCAATGAAAGATGCAAAAAAACTTCCCCCCGATATATTAATTATCACCAAAACTGCTGCTACAAATACCATCGTGTAAGTTGAAAAGGAGAGCAGATATTGTTCTCCACGGAACGACCAATTCGAAAATATTGAGAGAATTATACCCAAAATAATTATCGGTATAAACACAAATACTATTTTTGTATTATAAAATTTTTTTACCGATAGAGGCGAGCTTTTAATTTTCCAATAACTCGAAGCCTCCATACTTATCAATGGATAAACAAACCTGATAGCCATAGATGCTATTAAAAAAGCCGTAAATAAATATATCACTATGTAAGTTACACTGTGCAAAAAAGGTTGCTCATAATTGTAATCGAAACGACTGACACTCACACCGAATACTAACATTAACAGGACTAATACAACTAGATGCAGCCATTGGCTAGGATCGCGAAAAAATTGCAGGAATTCCTTTTTAAGTAATGCATCAGTTTGAGATTGGAGAATTGTATTTTTTTGAAAAATGATTTTCTTATTTTGAATCGGTTTTCTTTTTAAAAAACGAAATTCCAACGATACCAACCAGCTCTTCCGATAATACATCCGCCCAGCCAGATACAAAATTGAAAATAAAAATGCCGCTGTTGCGATTAGTATTAAGCCATAAAAAGATGCACCGACATAATTTCCTTTTACTGTCCAATACAAAAATTCAGATACCCAATAGCTGGGCAAGTATTTTAAAAATACCGGAATAAAAATTTCAAAGTACTGATCGGTGTGCGGGTAGTATTGCATTATTTCATTAACTAATTTGTATGGGTTTATGAACTTGAAATAAAAAAATATTGACCCCACGTAACCTATAATCAATCCGGTTATGACAGGAGCGACACCGATATGGTTTGCAATTTTTATTAACAAAAAAAGGAGTAAGACCGCTAAAATCGCTGAAATCAGCATAAACGGTATGAAAATAAAAATCAGGACAGTAAAATAAAAACCCAATGGCATCGAAAAATAACTTCCGTAACCCGCAATGACTGCCAAGCCGATCAAGAATAATGTTGTTGAACTGTAGAAGAAATTATCGAGGAACTTGATCATAAATATGTTCACGAACGACACCGGCTTAGTTAACAGATAAAGAATTTCTTTCGATTTATATAATGTGGAGTACGATACGATGACGTTACCCAAATTCACTGTTACAAAAAATACGAAGAGCAACATCGAAAGGAATCGATGTAGCAAGAACATTCCAACTTTTGCTTCTTTAAGAAGATATTCAATGATATTATAAGTCAAAAAATAGGCTCCAACTGCAAAAGCCCCGTAGAGGACGACAGAGCCTAAGTTTTTTATTATCCCCTGCAGACTCAAATCGACTGTTAACTTCAAATTCGACTTAAGTTTATACCATAAAATATGAATAAACTCTCGCATAGTCAGTTGGTCAAATCAAGAAAGAGGTTTTCTAATTTTCCGTCGTATTTATTTTTTGAATCTAGTAATTCTTCGATGGTTAAATCTGAAATTATTTCACCATCTTTAATAATCGCGATCCTATCGCACAGTTCTTCTGCCACATGCAAAATATGTGTCGACATAAATATCGCAACTCCCGTTTTGCATTTCTCCTTCAACACATTTTTCACGATACTTGCACTTCTTGGGTCTAAACCTACCATAGGTTCATCGATGATTATCACTCTAGGGTCGTGCAGCATCGAAGATGCGATGATCAAACGCTGCGACATTCCTTGCGAGTAATTCTCCGATCGTTTATCAATCCAGCTACCCAACTCAAAAAACCTGATAGCGTCTTCTACTTTAATTTCTAACTCATCTTTTGGAATTGTAAATAATCCTCCGGAAAAAAAAAGGTATTCCCTGCCCGTGAGTTTATCGTATAAAAAAGGGTGGTCGGGTATATAGCCAATTTTTTTTTTCGCTGCTATCGGATCTGTTTTTATGCTTGACCCGTTCAGAAATATTTCACCGGATGTTGGCTCATAAAGTCCTGTCATCATTTTTATAGTTGTAGTTTTACCAGCCCCATTTGGCCCCAGAAATCCGAAAAATTGTCCCGAAGGTATTTCCAAATTAATGTTATTGACTGCTGTAAACGAACCAAACTTTTTAGTCAAATTTTCGAGTTTAATCATAGATAAAAATCTTAGGCTAAAGTTCTTCCGATTGCATTTGCTATTAAATCAGCTTCCTTCATTAGTTGGAATAATTTTTCGGGCTTGAGTGATTGTTCTCCATCCGAAGTCGCCTCCTCCGGTTTTGGATGCATCTCAACTATCAAACCATCGGCACCGGCGGCCAATGCTGCCCGGCTCATCGGAATTATAAAATCGTGCCTTCCTGTCCCATGGCTCGGATCGACGATAATT
Source organism: Ignavibacteriales bacterium (assembly GCA_037443545.1). GTDB lineage: Bacteria > Bacteroidota > Ignavibacteria > UBA10030 > BY39 > JASEGV01. Next base: position 31,544 of record JBBIOD010000014.1, read on the forward strand.
GGAAGATGCGATAGAAGTTTGATCGCCGGTACGATATTCAAATCGAGTGTGTTGCGTGTGTATTCAACAAAAGTCCGGATTCCTCTTTCGCATAAAATTACTTGATCATTCCCGTTCGAAAGAATATATTCAGCACTCAATAAAAATTCAGCAAGTGTAGCCGAATAGTTTCGTTTTAATAAAACAGGTTTTTTTATTTTTCCTAATTTCTGTAACAATTTTGTGTTTTGCATATTTCGTGTGCCTACTTGTAATATATCGGCATACTCAGCCACAAGTTCAATTTCAGTCGCATCGATCACTTCAGTAATAATTTTCAAGCCGGTCAATCTTTTAGTTTTTTCTAAAATTTTCAAGCCCTCTTTACCCATACCCTGGAAGGAATACGGGCTTGTTCGTGGTTTAAAAGCTCCGCCTCGCAATATTTTGATACCCGCTTTCTTTACCATTTCAGCAGACTCAAGCATTTGCTCTTCACTCTCGACAGAACAGGGCCCAGCCATTATCACAATTTCACTCCCACCGACAAGTACACCATCAACCGAGATCACGGAATCAGTCGGTTGAAATTCGCGACTCGCTAATTTGTATGGTTTTAAAATCGGAATAATATTTTCTACGTTCGGCAGTAAACTGATTTGGTCTTTGTTTAATAAACGTTCATCCCCGATTATCCCGATAACGGTTCGTTCTACGCCTTTCGATACGTTAGCTTTAAAACCTAATTTTTCTATCCTTTCAACTACGCGTTCAACATCTTGTTCAACCGCTTCATGCTTCATTAACACTATCATATAAAAATAAATTCTCTTCTATTATTTCTTAATAAGTATAAGAATAGAATAAGATAAAAACAAGTTCCAGAATTGTAATTCTTTTTAAGTTTAATTATCTTGTTGTATGTTTTTACACACAGAAAAGTCAAAATATAGATCGGAGCAAGTAGCAAATTTGTTCGATTCGATAGCACATAGTTATGATTTTTTAAATCATTTTTTGAGCGGGGGGATTGATTTTTATTGGAGGTGGCGCGCTCTGCGATTACTCAAAAACCAGAAACCAAAATGTGTGTTAGATGTTGCCTGCGGAACAGCCGATTTTTCCATTGCGGCTGCAAAGTATGGTGTACAAACAATTTACTCCATCGATATAGCAGAAAAAATGCTTTCTATCGCTCAAACAAAGGTCGAAAATAAAGGCCTTTCGAAACAGATAAAATTGGAAATGGGCAATGCTGAATCTATTCGATTTGATTCCGAATTTTTTGATGCCGCTATTGTTGCTTTCGGTGTACGTAATTTTGAAAATCTTGAAAAA
>JBBIOD010000015.1:0-31340 GCA_037443545.1 Ignavibacteriales bacterium
TTCATCGCAGGCGGAGCGATCATGGGTGTGGTTAGCGCTACGTTGAAGTATTTCAACTTCAATTACGAAAACTTCGGCTGGCACTGGGGCGAATCGTTCGGCGGTGAACTGTTAGCAGTATTTATGTTTCTCGGGATCGCGGCTTATTTTATCTGGGATTCAAAACGAGCGAAGCCTGAATAGTTTCACAATTTCACGTGATAATAAGAAATCCCGGAAGTTTTGCTTTCGGGATTTCTTGTTTTATACCACCCAAATCTTCTTCTGTGGTTTAGATAGAAACTTACACCCATCTTTTGTAATCACGACAATCTCTTCTACCGTAGCGATCCCGTAACCTTCGACTGTGAGCCGTGGCTCGATAGTGTAAACTTGTCCCTCTTCAACTTTTTGGTAAGGCAGATTCCCATATCTTTCCCAGCGCGGGAAGAGTCCTCCTCCGCCGTCATGCGCAACACGCCCAATTTGATGTCCAAGTCCATGAGGATATTCAGCATAACCGTTGGATGTAATATGATTGCGCGCTGCATCGTCAACCTCGCAGCCCTGAACACCGGGTTTGAGTTTTTTTGAGGCAAGTTGTATGGCTTCTACAATCGTATGAAAGCCCCGAATAACTTCCTTCGGAGGAATTTTTTCTACTTTTCTTTTTATATACCAGGTACGTTGTAAATCAGAGCAGTATCCATTTTTCTTAACTCCAAAATCTATATTCAAAATATGTCCTCCTTCAATTTTCCGGTTTGTAGGTCCTGCATGTGCGCCTGCCGATTCAGGTCCTGTAAAAACTGCCGGACAGTGTTCTTTATCCCACGCCGGTTCAAGTCCTGATTTTTTTACTTCCATCAAAATAAATTTTGCAACATCTTGTTCGGATTTTCCGGGCTTAATAAACCGAGAAACTTTATCGAATATTTTCAATGTAACATCAATCGAATCTTTTATCCGCTTTAATTCTGTTCCCGATTTTCTTCCTCTCAATGCCGAGATGATCGGTTCGGCTGAAATTATTCTTTCTTTAAATTGTGTCCCCTCAAAATAACTCATCAACTGAAGCCACATACCGTGTGTGAGTCCATCCGATGTTACTGTATTTGTTGAAAAATTCAAAGCTATAGTTTTAGGATTTATTCTATTCAATACTTCCATTAAAGTATCCTTTATCGATTGAACGTATCCAATAATTTCTTTGTAATGTCCATGAGTTTTCAGGTTTGCGATATCCAAACTTCCGGCAATAGCGATTGTTTCGCCTTTCGCTGTTATGATGTATGCTGTTTGCCACGTGCAATTTGTTCCGATAGTTACATCTATAACGGGGTCGGGTATTGTGGCGCTTTCGCGCACGAAAGTCATCCACATATCAATTTTATTTTCTTTTAAGATCTCGATGGCTTGTTGAATTTTTTCTCGTACCATAATATTTTCCAGTCTATTTTGTAAAAATTTACTTAAGTGGGACGATTAAAGCAAGTTAACTTAAGTAAATGAGCGACTTGCGTTTAACATCTTATTTTTGTAACATTACTCGGTATTTACAAGGAAAAAATAAAAAACAGGAAGATATATGCAAATAAAAGAGAACATTTTAGAAGGTGTAGCAATAATCACATTAAAGGGCGATTTAATTGGCGAACCCGAAACAACAAAAATCCGCGAGAAAGTTCGCAGCTTAATTACAGATGATATAAAAAAAGTAGTTATCGATTTAGCCGATGTTGCTTATATTAACAGCACCGGTTTAGGGAGCTTAATTTCGGTTTTAACAACGCTGCGTAATGCGGGGGGCGATTTAAAACTTTCGCGTGTGGGGGAAAAGATAAAATCGATTTTTGTGATTACTCAGTTAATAAAAGTATTCGACACACACGAAACGGTTGAACGCTCCGTAGCGGCTTTCAAGAAATAGTAAAATTTCAGAATCGCTCAAGTACACAGCTTGAGCGATTTTGTTTTCGAACGAAAAAATAAAATGAACAATCCAAAGTTTAGTATAACTTCGACTGCTTTCGAAAATGGTAAAGTAATACCAACCAAACATGCGAACACCGGTGTAATCGGCGGGAAGAATATTTCGATTCAGCTCAACTGGAAGGACATACCAAAAGGTACTAAATCATTTGCAGTTTCAATTATCGATTTGCATCCGATGGCAAACAACTGGGTGCACTGGTTAGTGATAAATATCCCGTTAACAGTCAACCAGATAGTTGAAGGCGCATCGAACACTAATAAAATTCCTACAGGTTCTAAAGAACTGAATAACACATTTTGTTCATTGGGTTATGGGGGACCTCAACCACCGAAGGGAAGCGGCTTACATAAGTATGAAGTTACGGTTTATGGTTTGGATGTGGAAAAGTTAGAACTCGATAAGCATACATCACTCACAACATTCCGGAAAGCCGTTGAAGGAAAAGTTATAGCTACAGCAAAAACCGTAGGTGTATTCGAGAGATAATTTGTTAGGAATTGGGGTTTCGCTCCGTTCCGAAGGGACGAGAGTCACTTCGGGAAATTTCGAGTTTATTTTTTACTGTAGCCTTAAATTCATCGATTAGGTTTTGTACAAGTTCCTTTACTGTTGTAATACTTGTTGCCTTGAAAGCATTCGATCCACAGAAAGCATATCCTTTCTCAAAATTTCCCTTTAATGCACTCATCAAAGCTGTGATGATGCAGTAAGGACTGCTCGAAATTTCACAAGTTTTTATACACTGAAACGGGCATTGTAAGGGCATGCGTTTTCCTTGTTTAACTTTCTCAAGAAAACTACTGCCAATAGCTCGCCCTGGCATTCCCACCGGACTTTTAATAATCTCTATATCTTCACTCTTTGCATCTATGTAAGATTGTTTGAACTCAGGCGAGGCATCACACTCTTCAGTCGTTACAAAACGTGTTCCCAACTGAACGCCCGAAGCACCGAGTTGCATGATGTTGTATATATCTTCGCCTGAATAAATTCCTCCCGCTGCTATTACAGGAATCTGTTTGTTATAATTATCTTCAAACTGTTTTACTTCTTTTACAACTTCGGGGATCAGCTTCTCTAATGAGTAGTTTTCGTCTTCAATCTGTTCGGGTTTAAAACCGAGATGCCCGCCCGCTTTAGGACCTTCCACAACAATGGCATCGGGAAGATAATTATAATTACTTTTCCATTTTTCACAAATAATTTTTGCTGCCCGCCCCGACGAGACAATAGGAGCTAATTTTGTAACGCTGTCCTTCTTCAGAAAACTTGGTAAATCGAGTGGAAGTCCGGCGCCGGCAAATATAATATCTGCTTTTTCTGAAATTGCTGTTTTTACCATGTCGGCAAAGTTCGACATAGCGACCATAATATTTACACCAATAACACCGGATGATTTCTCACGCGCTTTTCGTAGCTCTTCCTTTAAACCATATATGCTCGCCTCTAAAAAATCATTTGAAAATTTTTTGTATAAAAGTCCCAACCCTGCGCTTGAAATAACACCGACCCCGCCTTCGTTAGCTACGGCTGCTGCCAAGCCGGAAAGGGATACTCCCACTCCCATTCCACCCTGTATAAGTGGTAGAGGAATGCTTAAATCGCCAATATATAATGTATTCATCAACTTTAATTTCTTTGTTTTGTTAAAGATAGGTAAATATTTGATTAAAACCACTTCTAATCAAAAATCGTATCGGACAAGTGGTTCATAAACCCTGTTAGTTCCCGGTTCGTATATTTTTAAAAACAAAGGACCCTCACTACCGAAAGTTTGTATAAAATAATTTTTGAGCGGACGTAAATCGAATTTCAAATTTTGGGTAATCCAAGCTTCGCACGGATCGGCGTTGTGATTGTGCGATAAATAAATTTCAGCTTGTGGCGGATTCGTTTTTAGGATTGAGCACGAACCGAATAACTTAAACTCGTGTTCACGACATCCCCCTGAATACGACACGACTAATTTCAATGTATCCCCTGAGATTTGAACTGAATCAATTAAAGCATGTTCGTTGTGAAAATAGGGTCCCGGTGAATTATGAAAAAGTATAATCTTATTATCAGTTTGTGTATTCCCTGTTGTGGAAACAGGAGCGTTTTTACAACCCCATAATAATGAAGTTATTAAAACTGCAATGAGTATAATATTTTTATCCAAATCGACTATTTTCCTTTGGGCGTATTATTGTCTTGCTCTCTTGAAATACAAATGAGTATGGCGGAACACTCTTCGTCAACCACACATTACCGCCGATGACGCTATGGTGTCCGACTATCGTATCGCCACCAAGTATGATCGCCTGTGCATACAAAACTACATCATCTTCAATTGTTGGGTGCCGCTTAGATTTAGCGAGCTTTTTGTTTACACTCAAAGCCCCAAGTGTTACCCCTTGGTACATCTTCACGTTTTTGCCGATGACTGCCGATTCTCCGATGACAATTCCCGTCCCGTGGTCTATCGCAAACGATTTACCGATTTGAGCCCCCGGATGAATATCTATCCCTGTAATCTGGTGGGCATACTCTGTTAGCAAGCGTGGAAAGATAGGCACCTTCAACTTGTAGAATTCGTGTGCGAAGCGGTAAATTGCGATGGCTGTGAATCCCGGATAAGCGAGTATTACTTCGTCTATGTTTTCTGCGGCTGGGTCGCCGCTGTAGATGGCTTCGGCATCAAGCCAGAGGATCTTGTGGATTTCTGGGAGCGAATTCATGAAACATTGTGTAATCTTTTCTACACTCGATTTTGAATCTTTTAATAAAGGCATAAGCAAACGCTTCAAATCACGTTCTATTTGTACCAGGCGTGATCCAATTTCTTCGGTTGTGAAAAACCCTTCTTTACAGAAATGAGGGAACAGCATCGCTAATAAGTTATCTACAAAATCCTGAGATCCCTTTTTCAATTGGAAACCTAATGAATGGTCGTCGCGGCGATCTTTCAATATTTGTGCAAAATGATGGTATGGTTGTCGGTTTGGCATTTTCAATTACGATAATTTTAAAGCATATTATTATAGAAAAGAAGCACTTACTTTTTCCTTACTGTTTTTTTGGGTAAACCAAATTCATCTAATTCAGGTTGAGCCAGTGTTTCAATTTCTATTAAGTCATCATTTTCCAACAATTTAAGTTTTTCTTCTTGGTTTAAATCAATAACAGTTGCAGAAGCCAAAGGTTGTGTTTTTTTGAGATTATGATTAAAGATTTTATTAAGTACGCCAGCTTTATTCAGCAGCCAGAGTATGATATACAGGAGTAATCCCACAATGATTGTGTAAATGAAAAAATAAATAGCCACTCCCAATAGTAATGTAGCGGCGAGGAAAAAATATATCAGAAATGAAACAGCTAAACCTGAACGCAAGAGTTGGTTATTGATAGCCGCAATTTTTGAAAGTATGTATATAACAACCAATCCAATCGGTTGCAATATATAGCGATATCCAACCCCCGTTTTATTTTGGAAAAAATTAATTTGAGCCTGAAGCCACTTTTGGAATGCCGCACAACTTTCGGCAACCGATTTACTGTTAAAGTAACCCAAAATCCCGCCAATAATAAGCGGTATAATTATAAATATAAAATCTGTCATATTTTCCCCTTTTTTTCTAAAAACTTATTCGCTTCGACACGCGTTGTTACTCAAAGTGTTCACCATACAGTTATTCAGATGTTTGTTGGATTCACCTATATGGATTTCGACTAATATTTTTCAGGATTACCTAGATTGTCAATTTCTAAATCTGTATCGACTTTAAACTCTGGTTTTTAATTAGGAAATAAAACCGATACCCTTTCTCTCTAAAAAAATTGTTTGCTCATTATCAAATCTAATGCAATTTCAAAGGTTTTGCAATTATTCAAACCTTTTTATTCTCTTCAACTTTTCTTGAAACTCTTCAGCTTCAAGTCCGATTAAACCTTTACTTACGATTGACTCCTTTTTTATTTTATCAATGTCGAAAAGACTTGCAATAACAGAAAGTTCAACTTTAGAAAAACGTTCTGCAGATAGAACGTAGTCTTCAAAAGCTTCCCATGCCATCGGTGCAACACATTTTACTATCTCTCCAATTTTTTCAGCGTAAACGCGAATCTCGTACTGAGCGTGCTTGTCCATCCGCAAATTCAAAAAATGCAGGAGGTTGTGCAGGTCAATTTTCCAATACCATTCTGTATAGAGCGAGAGGGGGAGGTTAACTCGTGCAAGTTCGCGTGCGATGTTGTCGTCCAAAAATTCTTCGTAACGTTTATAACTGGATTGCTGGTCTAACAAAATTGTTTCCAGGACTTTACGCCGAAGCTCAGCCGGAACTTCTTCTTCCGACCTTCCTTGTTTGTTCTTTACACTTTGTCCTTTAATCGCATCCTCCGACGGTGCATAAAACTCGTCCTTCATAATTGAGTAGCGACCCGAAAGCTCATTCACATTTGCAGTGCGATGGCGTATCCATTGCCGTGCAACAAAAATAGGAAGCTTTACATGAAACTTCAGCTCGACCATCTCGAACGGTGTTGTGTGTAAATGCCTCATCAGATAACGAAGCAGTATGCGATCTTCGCTCACTGTTTTTGTCCCTTGCCCGTATGAGACGCGAGCAGCTTGGACGATTGATTCGTCGCCGCCCATGTAATCGACAAGCCGGACGAATCCCGCATTCAAGCATTTGAACTCTTTGTCCAAAATTTCTTCTGCCTGTGGGTTAATAACGTGAGCCATTATCTGTATCCTGCTTTCTCTAAGTCGGAAAGAGATTTGAATGGAAAAGGCGGTTTCAAATATTCGGCAAGGAATTTATAAATCTTCAGTCGCGTTTCCTTTGCTAACTTTGTGTCGATGCGGTCGAAACTGTGTCCGCCTGGTGCATCCTTGAAAATTTCATACTCGAATTTTTTACCTGCCGCTTTCAGAGCGCGTATCAAATGCTCGACCTCCAACACATTCACGTCGTCGTCGTTTGTGTTTGTGTGAATTAGAAGCGGTGTTTTCAGTTTTTCAGCGTGATTGACAGGGGAGCGTTTCCGATATTCTTCAACATCGTCCTGAGCAGTCTTTCCGATATGATATTTTGCAGAAAATGCTTTCCTGTATTCGTCGTCATAATACCCCATGCGGGCTATAAGGTCGCTAACAGGCACACCTGCAAATGCGACCTGATAGTCGTCGGGATTTTTAAAAATATCCATGAGAGCTATTAAGCCCCCATGGCTCCAACCAATAACACCCACTCGGTTTTCATCCACGAACGCATAGTTTTCGACTGCGTAATCGCGACTTGCATTGTTGTCGTCAATTTCCAATCCGCCGTAATCAATAAGTTCATAGAATTTTTTACCGTAACCTGTGCTTCCTCTATATTCGGGAGCGACTACGATGTAACCCTGAGCCATCAATTCACGGATTATGTGTGTATAATAGGTTGTAAAATCGGCATGAACGCCACCGTGAGGTAAAATGAGAAGGGGATATTTTTTACTCCTGTCAATCTTTTGTGGAATGAAAATGTACGACCAGAATTTAACAGGATTTTTGGCTCCCATTGCCGTAGGATTAACAACATTAGCCGGCGGTGGTCCTACAATAAACACTTTGTCGATGTTTGCTACATCGCCAACCTTATTGTACCATAAAATATCATCGACAGCTTTTTCCAATTGATCGAGGCGATGTTCGAGTGATTCAAATTTTTTGTTGATAAGTTTTTCGATACTTTCTTCTTTTCGATCCTGTGCGAATAACGGGAGAGCTAGAAAGAGGTAAGTTAATAGCGCCGCGGATAGTGGTATAAACTGCGAACTTAGAGCAGTGAAGAGTTTTGTTTGCGTCATGGTCATTATTCCTTCCTGAAATAAAATTTTATATAAACGAACATTTTATAGCAATGGCAGTTTTTAAACATTTTTGAAGATACTCATCTCTGGATATTTCCACCGCGCCAAATGTTTTCAGATGAGGCGTAATATATTGTGTGTCTAACAGTTTAAAACCTTTTTGTTTCAATCTCTCTACCAAAGCAACGAGTGCAACTTTAGAGGCATCCTTCATTGAACTGAACATTGATTCACCGAAGAAGGCGCCGCCGAGGGCAACGCCATACAATCCCCCAACGAGTTTATTGTTGTGCCAGCTTTCAATGCTATGAGCATAACCGAGACGGTGAAGTTCGATGTAGCTTAAAAATATCTTTTTTGATATCCAAGTATCATCTCTTTTTGCACAGCGCAAAATTACACCTTCAAAGGAGTTATCAATTCGTATCTCAAAAATATTTTTTTTGATCGTTTGCTTTAGACTTCTCGAGATTTTAAAAGTATCCAACGGAATAATTGCACGCGGGTCGGGTGAGTACCAGTGTATTTCTCCGTCTCGCGAATCAGCCATAGGGAAAAAGCCGACTGAGTATGCAATAAGCAACAATTCTGAAGGGATAGTATTCTGTTTTAGCTTTTTTGTTATCACAATAGAGCGATTATTGAATCATCGAAAAGAACCGCTGAGAATTAACTCTACGATACACCACCGGTTATCACTGCTGGTGGGAAACTCCGTAGAGAGCTGTTGAGCACGATTCTTCCCACTTAAAAAGAAGGAATGTTCGGTTCGCCAGACCCGTTCATGTCCTGAGTGAGAAATATCGAAATTCTGTCGGTACCCACCCAAGAGAGCCCGTGCCCTTAACTCAAAACATCATTGCTGCCAGATAAAATTTAACAAAAAGAACATTAATCACCAAACGAAGTCCCAACAGAGCGAGCTGCGATAATCAGTTGAGCATCGGGTGAAACCAAACGAAGTTTTCCGATAGCATCTATAATAGGAACAGGAACGACATCACGCCGTTGCAGACTGACCATAACTCCAAACTGTCCATTCGAAGCTGTGTGCAAAGCGGTAGTGCCAAAACGAGTACCAAGAATTCTGTCGTAAGGTGTAGGACTTCCGCCTCGTTGAACGTGCCCTAATACAGTTACACGTGTTTCGAGTCCTGTTTCTTCACTGATTTTTTGTCCAACCAATTCACCCACACCGCCTAAGCGTACAGGGTCGGTTCGTTTTTTATCCATTTCTTTTACAACAATTTCACCGTCGGCAGGTTTGGCACCTTCGGCTACACAAATGATGCTAAATTTTGCACCTTTGCTTCGTTGTAAAACCGCTTTATAAATTTTTTCCCAATGAAAAGGAATTTCGGGTATTAAAATAATATCAGCGCCACCGGCAACACCGGCGCCGAGTGCGATCCATCCAGCATACCTGCCCATTGTTTCTACGACCATAACTCGATGATGCGACGAAGCGGTAGTCTGCAAACGATCGACTGCTTCGGTGGCAACAGCGCGTGCGGAGTCGTGACCGAAAGTGATATCGGTTGAATCTAAATCGTTATCAATAGTTTTTGGAATACCAATTATATTTATTCCCATCTGACTGAATTTGTGGGAGATGTGCATAGTTCCATCGCCGCCGATAGCGAACAGGACATCAAGTTTCCAGTTCCTGTAGTTTTCGAGGGCTTGCTCGGAGGCGTCAATAATTCGAATACCGGTTGGTCCTTCGATAGGGTAATGGAACGGGTCGCCTTTGTTCGATGTACCTAATATTGTTCCTCCTACATTTAGTATTCCTGTAACGTCAGACGGAGTTAGCTCACGCATTCTGCCTTCAACGAGCCCTTCAAAACCGTCGAGGATACCAATTACTTTTACATTGAAGAAATTCATAGCTGGTTTGGCAATGCTTCGTATAACTGCATTTAATCCCGGGCAGTCGCCGCCGCCTGTTAATATACCTATTCTTGCTAGTTTCATATTATCCCATGTTGGTATTGTTTAATAGCGCCAAAGTGCGCCGATGCCTTGTTTATTAAAAATATCTGATATTTTGTCGGATACTATATTTAATGGTGTTTTATATTTACGTAATAGTGGTGGAATTAAAGTTCTCATTGATCCAATGCGCAAATTTTTCGAGATACAATTCGAGCATTCTTTGGCATCTTTCGTCATCACATAACCGCAGTTGTTGCATTCTACTAAAATTTTATCCGAACTGTTAGTTATTGCAACGGTATTCGAACGTCCTTCTTGAATCAATTTAAGAACTTTTTTAATTCCTAAACTTGCCGATGTATTTGTTGCCGATCTTTCTAAAATTTCTTCGATTAATTTTTGTTCATTTGTACGTTCAAACTTGTGAAAAATTTGTTGACCTGCCGCAATAATATCTTTTACGGAAAATTCGCGGGCTAACGGAATTTTGCCGATAATGGTAACCTCGTTCGTGTTGAGGCATTTATGAAATATATCGGTTTGCGAATCCAGTCCGGCTAAAACAATCTCGTTTACTTGAAACTGCTTTTTCATCGCTTCGATGGATGAAGTGCAGTGTTTCCAGAATTTTTGTACTTCTTCCGAGATGTGGCGTTCTACAATTTCTTTATTATCACCGCCACGCAAACCGGGGATAGCTTTTTCGCGCATAATATTTTCCGGTGGCAGGTGTTTACTCTGCCATGCGAGTGTATCCGACGAGATTGTTTCTTCCCATTCTTTAATTACTTCATTTAAACCAATTATGTAGTAGTGAATTTTTTCCGACGCTATTTTGATGATGCCGTAATTCCGGTATTCTTCTAATATCCAATCAAGTTGTCCAATGCTTGGTTTGCCCCACCAGACTTCGTTGGTTACCTTAATTTGGGGATGGGCAGTTTCGAAAAAACCATTTCCCGAAAAAAGAATAAGCGATTTACCCTCCGAGATGCGGTATTCTGTTTCCTCTAAAATATTTGAATGAATTTTTTCAAAATCTTTTAGATGACTTTGAGGTAAATCGTTTCGTATAGATTTTAATGAATCTTTTAGCCATATCTGTGCTGCCGCTCTATTCCTTCCTATAACCGTCGGATCAGTCTCAAGATATACACTCATAACTTGATTTGAATCTACCGACATCATTTTATCAAACAGGGATCGTAATTTTAACATAGTTAAATCTCCTCGCTTAATTGTTTGTTGATTTTCATCCGTTACTTTTTCTTCCATAGCATCAGCATTTCTTTGCCGAGCCGTGGTTTTACAGAAGTTTTTGGAATTTCAGAATAAATTAATTTAAATGTTTTAGATAAATGTGATTCAATTTCTTTAATATCGACGGCAAATGGTGGACCGCCGTTGCGATTATCGATAGGAAAAAAAAGCCCGATAAATATTCCACCGGGTTTGATCAGCCGTTGGACATTGTCGAGAAATTCTATCCGTCGTTCAGGGTCGATGGCGCAGTAGGTTACATACTCTAATACATAATCGAACTTGTGTAATAATTTGCCAGGTAATTCAAAAACATTCGCTTCGATTGTTTCGACATGTATCTTTGCTTTTTTTGCGAGCCTTCGGGTTTCGCGTATCGCACTCGCCGAAAAATCGATTGCAGTTACAAGATAATTTTGTTTTGAAAACAGTATTGCATCGTGCCCTTTGCCGCAACCGATTACAACAATTTTTCCCGGATTTTTTAATTTGCCGGAATTGAGCAATGCTTCAAATACCGGTGTTGGTGTGCCTAAATTCCAATCGTCCGTTCTATGTTTGTAGCGATGTTCCCAATATTCAGGGCTGCTAACGTCAGTAATTATTTTATTCATTAATAGGGTTTGTGTTCTGTTTCCGACAGATCATATCAAAACTGCAATACGCGCAAGCTTTCGGCATCTTCTTATGCGTAGTAATTGGAAATTCACCTTTTGCGATCGAGCCAACATATTCGTTCACATACGTTACTGATTTTCCGATTATCCTGCGAAGCTCAGTTTCATTATCTAATACAGATGCTTGTTTCCGTGTATGTATGAAGGTTTTATTTTTTAACTCTGAATTTGCTAGAGCAATTTTTTCAGTTACAGGAATTTTCAAGTTGTAATAAGTAGCTGCCGCCGGTTTCAATCGTTTATTTTCTTCAGATAAAATTTTTTCTACTGTAAATAAATAAATTGGTAACTGTAAAGCAAGTCCCGACTCGATGTCGGCATAATCATCGAACGAGTTTCCGGTTTTGTAATCTATAACCGTAAAGAATTCGTCGCCAACATCAACCCGGTCGATTTTACCCCGAACCTTAACATTACCCACCAATACAGTATCTTTTTTGGATAATTGAGGATCGGTAAGTTTGGCGCTGCCCACCCGGCTGCCGAATGCTACTTCAAAATAAGCGGGAACAACGTCGAGTTTTCGGTCTCTTTCTGCGTCGAGAAATTCTTGAATAATGCCTTTCCTGTCGCCGCGTCCTAAAATTAATTCCTTTTCTAAAAAGTATAACAAGTCGGACGATTCGAGCGAGTCTAATTTTGTCCGTGTTAAATCTTTCAGGTCATTTACTGCTTGGGCGAATTGTTCTTCGTTGCAATCACAGATAGGGGGTAGGTTCTTGCGGCGTCGCTCGATATAAAACTGGAATAAAACTTCGTGTAAAATACTCCCTTTTTCGATACGAGTAATTCCTTCTTCCAATTCATCTAATACATTGAGTCGTAAAATATTATGGGCAAAATACTTAAACGGACATTGAGCATACTTTTCGAGTTGAGTAATCGAGTAAGTTTTATCGAGTGTTTTTTCTAAAGATTTCTGCGACGAATCGGATAGAGCGTCGTAAATTTTTCCGTTGTATTCTAACATCTGGCCGTACTTTGATCTACTATTTTCGATTTCGATTGCTTTAAAAATAAACTCGATATGACGAAGCATCCTTTCATCTAACAACTGGTTGTTTGTGTATGCCGGATTGATTCCTTTATTACTGCCAATCCGTTGTAGTAAGTCTTCTTCCGAGTAAACTGCATCAGTTGTTTTGAAGGGCAAAGCAATCTGCCAATCCCGACAGTCAAGAATTTTCAATAATGAATTTATAAAGGGCGATCGGACTAATTCGTTATCACCGTCTTTTTTGGGATAAGTGATGAAAAGATTTTCAGAAAAATTAGTTATGCACTGGTAAAATAAGTATCTCTTTTCGGTTAGATGATACAGTTCTTTTTGCTTCTGCCGACTGGTGCTGTGAAATATTTCGGGTGAATACGGGGGAGGAAATTCACCGTCGACCAATCCAACCGCAAACATTATCTTAAAATCTAATCCTCGCGTTTCTTCAAACGATGTTATATAAATTCCGTAACCGTATTTTTGTCGAATGTTGTAACGCGTTTGTGAAACTGCCGCCTTTAATTGCTCGACATAAAATTTTAAGTGTTGTGGCTCTTTTTCTTTCGCCCGAAAAGTTAATAAATCTAATAAGTCATCCAATAATTGTAAAAACTTTTGGTATGCCCGAATATCTTTTTCGAGCAGTTCAGTATTACCCGTGGGAAACTTTAAAATATTTTCTGGCACTTGGAGCCGGTGTAGAAGTTCTACTAGAGCGTTGCGGAATTCAAAGGGAGTTAATTGTGTTTCGAAAGGGTGTAAAAAATTTTCAAGCAATAAAATATCGTTCTTTGCTTTTTGCAACATATCGATTTCGTTTTTCAAATGATGAGTTTCGAATTCATCATCATTTGTATTCAAATCCCTCTGAATTTGCTTAATCCTTTTGGTGATTCGCGTTTTCCAAATGTTCTGACCTGCCGTAATTTTCAAAGCAACCGAAGTTGCAAAGAGGTTGCCGCTATCAATTGTCGTTTGTCCGTCAGCGAAAGTAAAAAACGAACTCGATAGCGCCCGCATTATATCGCGCTGACGAAAATTGTTTTGCCGAATGTTTAAAAGCGAAATAATCGAAACAGCGACAGCTGATTGGTCGAGGGCGAAACGATCAGTAATATTTACAGGAATGCCGTATCGGGGGAAAATTTCGTGAAATAACTTTGTATAAATTTGCGGTTGGTACATCGCAACGCAAATTTTACTCAGATCTTGTTCGGGTTTGTCATGTAATATGTTTTTAATTACTTTTGCGATAGCTTCTACCTCCTCTTCACGGTTGCGGGAGGAGATTAATGTAACCTTATCGGAAAAATCGAATTTTGATATCGGGTGGTCAGAACGAAATAGGTTTTGCGTAACGTATTGCTTGAACGATGGTTTTGATTCCGGCTGGCCGGAAAGGTACTGGAAGCCGATTCTTAAAAATTTATCGAAGTTTTCTTTCAAGTGTCCGAACAACTCGTCGTTGTTCAAATAATAGTCGAACGAAATTACCATCCCCACTTCATTTTTATGCTTGTTTATTTCGAACTTCGAAACAGCATCTAACATAGTAATTTCAGGGTCTGAAAATTCATCAAAACCCGATACAAGAATTAACTCTGTATTCTGAAATCTATCCCAAAAATTATCGAGCGCGGGAAAAGTTGTAATCGAATTATTTAATTCCTTGAATATACCGCCAACGTCAATAAATTGTTCGCCTAAAAGGGATTCATATTCTTCGTAAATGATAAGTAAATCTTTAAGTTTTAGTTTCTCATCGCTCTGTGCCGATTCTAATTCTTCATAAAGCAATGTTGGATAAATACCCGCTTCCTTCAAAGAATTAATTAAGTTGATAATTTTTTCGAATGTTCCTTTTGGAATTGAATATTTAATTCCTCGTGGTAGAAAATATAGAAGTTCATTTGCTTTATTTCGGATTGCGTTTTCGAAGATTACTGCTTGTGTTGAAGCAGTTAAAAACTTTTTCGGCGAACAAAATAGGGTGTGGAGTTCGGCAGCAAAATTTTCTAATGTAAAAATATTAAAAGCCGGCGCAGTGCCGGTGGGGGCGAGTTTAAGAAATTCGCGCTGAAGTTCACGTACTTTCCGCCGTGTTGGTACGATATATATAAATGTATCTGCCTTATTATGAGCGATACGCTGCTTAATTTCAGATTGAATATCAGATACTAATGAGAAGTTTTTATATAGAATAACCGGCATTTATAGTTTTTCCATAGATAATCGGATAAATAAAGTTATCTGAATCGTGGAGGAACGTATTTTTCGTATAGTTCGATAAGTTTTTTCTTTGATAATGAATCTAAGTCTTCGTCGTCGTAGTCGCGTTTCCGGAACATATCGAACTCATCAACTTCGTAGCGATTCATTTTTTTGTAATAATCTTTGAGTGCTTCAATAATTTTATGTTGTTCTACTTTTGTCATTCAGAATTTTTATTTTGATTTTAGTGTGTCTTTTTCGATGTATTTTTTCAACAAGTATAACGATTCTTCCCAACTGTTGAAAACTTCGTTGAAGTTTTTTTCCCAAGTTGCACCCGAACCAGTTCCATACATTTTGAAGGAAATATTGGTTTCCGATTTTTTCTTTTCGAATGTTAAAGTGATGTCGATAGGTCCAATGGTTTTTTTGTTGGCAAAGAAATAAGTCATATCTGCAATTTTCAACATTTTGTTGAGATTGAAGTCTTTAATTTTACCGCAACAGCTGTAAAAATCTCCGTCGGATTCAGCGTGCCATCCAATAGAGTAAGGTCCATCGATGCAAAGAGCTACGACAGCACTGTGTGCATGAAGCCATGCGGTCAAACGGTTGGGGTCGATAAATGATTGGAATAATAATTTAGGAGTGCTATTAATTGTAACCGACTTATGTAATAGTTTTTTTTTCATTAAATACCTCGCTCTGAAATAAATTTCTTACTAAAGTACTATTTGAATGAATTGAATTTTTTGATCAAGAACAGATACCAAATAATTTGTGACGGAATTTGCAAAATACATTCCAAAATTCCACCCATCAGGAACAAATTACTTTGTGGAACTATTGAAATATAAACTAATCCAAATTTATAAGCAAACAAATTTGATAGCGAAAAACCTATTCCACCGCCGATAAACCAAAAAGGTATGCGTGTTAAAAAGGCCTTAAATGAGTAGGGATTTGCAATCATTTGATAGATTGTAGCATACCATAATCTTTCCACAGCCCAGCCGAAGTAAAATAAACTGCTCGAAATTAAGAGTATCCCGAGAATATATTGTAAGTCAACTATTTTCTTAAATACGAACGAGACGGCTACAACAAGTAATGTTAAACCTAAACTATAAACAAAATTTATTATCGTTCCCCAGAATGGTTTTTGAAACCGGTTTTGCAACAAATATTTTACTAAAATTCTTCTTTCTATCATTATTTATTTTTAATTTATCGTTGAGTAACGGATAAAATATGGCTTACGTCGCCCGCTCCTTCGCGAACTAAAATTGGAGGTTCGGTCGTGAAATCAAGAACGGTCGAAGGTGCCGAAATATTAATACCACCATCCAATATTAAATCGACTTTTTTGTTAAATAATTTTATGATAATTTCTGGATTGTTGATGACCTCGCCCAAGTTGTCGGTAACGCTGGCACTTAAAATAGGATGACCTAATTCTTTTACAAGCAATTGTGAAATAGTATTATTCGGGACACGAATTCCAACAGTCTTCCGTTTTGAAATTAAACTTTTCGGCAATTGTTTTAAACGGCTAGCTGGCAGGATGAATGTAAACTGACCGGGAATTAATTGTTTCATAATTCTATACGCTTGATTTGATACAAGTGCATATTCGCTTATGTTGCTTAAATCCGAACATACGAAACTGAATGGTTTTGATTTGTTTTGATGTTTTATCTCGTAAATTTTTTCGATTGCTTTGTTGCTGAACACACTACACCCGATTCCATACACTGTATCGGTCGGATATATTATCACCCCATCGTTTTGTAAAATTTCTACCGCACGCTTGATATGGCGCCCTTGTGGTGTTACATTATGTACCTTCAATTCCATTTTACAGTCTCTTCCGGTAATTTATTTTAATGAATTTAATTGTAAAGCACAAGTACATTTGAATAAAATTAAAAAAATATCTAACTTAAGTAAAAATAAATATGCTAATCACGTTTGAGGGTTTAGATTTCTCGGGTAAAACCACCCAGATCAAATTGTTATCCGACAAGTTACGGAAGCTGAACTACGATGTTATTGTAGTCCGCGAGCCGGGCGGCACACCGATTTCGGAAAAAATTCGGGATATTCTTCTTGATAAAAAAAACTTGGAGATGACTCAAATGGCTGAAGTTTTGTTGTTTTCGGCAGCCCGAACTCAGCTCGTAAGTCAGATTATTATCCCCGCATTGCAATCCAAAAAAATTGTTATTTGCGATAGGTACTACGATTCGACAACTGCATATCAAGGTTGCGGCAGAGGGATTTCGTTGGATGCCGTTAAACAAATCAACAAGCTTGCAGCTTTAGGAACGGTTCCCGATATTACTTTTTTTATAGATATTCCTTTGAGTGAAGTTGCACTCAGGTTGAAAGTGTCGAAAGCTTCTGCCGACAGGATGGAATCGTCGGGCGATGCTTTTTATGAAAAAGTGAGAAAAGGATTTTTCGACATTGCTAAAAGTGAACCTGAACGGTTTTTAGTAATCGACGGGAATCGCTATATTGAATCTGTTTCTGATGAGATTTGGAAAATCGTTAGCCAGAATTTAAAAATTGAATGATTTATAGAAGAAAGATTTTGATTATGAATAAAATTAAATTAAATAAATATTTTGCGGTTATAACTATTGTTTTAATAATTGCTGCGTTTGGATTTAATGTTGCCGATTCAGATTATTTTTTCAAGGTCAACAAAAGCATAGATATTTTTGGAAGAGTGTTCAAAGAAGTATCGTTGAATTACGTGGATGAAATTGACCCTGAAGTCTTTATGAAAGCCGGTGTCGACGGCATGTTGAAGTCGCTCGACCCGTACACAACCTTCATTACAAGTTCAGAAGCCAGCGACGTTGAGTTACTTACGACAGGAAAGTATGGCGGCATAGGCATCTCAATCGGAATGCGCGACGGGATGATTATCGTTACTTCGTTAATGGAAGGATACACAGCACAGCGGCAGGGTTTGAGAATCGGCGATCAGATTTTGGATGTGAACGGAAAATCGCTGGAAAATGTTAAACTCGAAGATATGCGGCACTTAACTCGCGGCGAGCCGGGAACCGAAGTAAAATTAAAAGTAAAACGCGAGGGCGACCCCAAACCTCTCGACTTTGTGCTGATAAGAGAAGAAATAAAATTAAAGAATATATCCTACGCAGAATTTATAAAGGACGGAATTGCACTAATACGGCTAGACAGGTTCACTCGTTCTGCCGGAGACGAATTACGCCTCGCCGTCAAAGAGTTAAAGCTGAAAGGTGAGATAAAGGGAATTATTTTAGATGTTCGCGACAATCCTGGCGGTTTATTAGAAGCGGCGGTGGATGTAGTTTCGAAATTCGTACCTAAGGGAAGTTTGATTGTGTCCACAAAGGGAAGAAGACCGGAATCTGAAAACAAGTTTTTGTCCGTCGAGGAACCTATGCTGAAGGATATCCCGTTAGCGATTCTTGTAAATCAAAATAGCGCAAGCGCGAGCGAAATTGTTTCTGGCTCGATACAGGATTTAGACCGTGGTGTTATAATCGGTGTAAAGACTTTTGGAAAAGGTTTGGTGCAAAATATTATTCCGCTTCTTTACAACAATCAATTAAAGATGTCGACCGCGAAATATTATACACCGAGCGGCAGGTGTATTCAGGAGATCGATTATATGCACAAAAGCAAAGACGGATTATTTACGATTACTCCAGACAGTCTGCGGAAGGAGTATAAAACAAAAAATTTGAGAAAGGTGTATGAATTGGGTGGGATACATCCCGATACAACTGTAGCCGATTCAGCGCCAAGCTTATTGTTTACGGAACTAATGCGGAAAGCTATGTTTTTTAAGTTTGCCAACCATTATGTCGCTCTGCATAATGAGTTGCCGAATGATTTTTCTGTGAACGGCGAACTGTGTAAACAATTTAAAGAGTATGTAAATAATGAAAACTTTACTTACGAAGACGAGGCAGAAACAAAGCTTGATGAGATACTTGAGTTTTCAAAGAAATCAAATTACAGCGCCGAGTTGAGAGACGAAATTAAAGCATTGAAAAATAAATTCACCTCGTTGAAGGACAAAGGTTTCGAGATGAATAGCAAAGAACTTGCAAACGCACTTAGGCAGGAAATATTCAGCCGCTACAAAGGCGAGAAGGGTAGATTCGAAGCCACGTTGGATGGCGATATGCAAGTGCAAACCGCTTTAGGCTTGCTACAGGATTCTGTAAGGTATAAAAAGATATTAAACAATTTATAGATTAAATGGACGTACTTACGCTTCTAATTCTGCTTTTCGTCGGGTGTATTATTGGTTTCCTTGCCGGGGTTTTCGGCGTTGGGGGCGGAGTAATTTTGGTTCCGGTATTGGTATTTTTATTTGAACATCTAGGCTTCCACAGTCTTATTGTAACACAGATGGCGATGGGGACAAGTTTGTTCATTGTAATATTTGCATCTTTGTCGAGCGCCGCTAAACATACGCATCAAAAAAATGTCTACTGGCGGGCTGTTTTAATTATGGGAATCGCAAGCGTCGTAACGGCGTTCTTGGGTTCTATAGTTGCCGCTTCTGTTCCTGGCGCTGTTCTTCGGAATATATTCGCAGCCGCCGTATTTTTTGTTGGTTTACGGTTGTTCTTTGAAAAAAAACAACTCGAACAGGCAGGCGAGTTCAATCCTAAAGTATGGATATTAATTTTGATCGGAGCTTTCGTAGGATTTCTTTCTTCGCTGACAGGTGTTGGCGGTGGTGTGTTTTCGATTCCGTTGATGTACTATCTTGCACATTTTCCCATCAAGCGTGCTATCGGCACATCCTCAGCTACGATTATAATAACGGCAGGAGTTGCAGTTACGGGCTATATTTTCAATGGTTTTGGAAACCCCAACCTCCCCGGGCACACGCTGGGGTATGTTAATTATTTTCTAGCAATTCCTTTCGTTATTGGTACCGTTATAGCAGGTCCGTTTGGTGCTGCCGCGGCAAACAAAACCCCTTCGTTGATGCTTCGAAAATTGTTCGCTGCATACTTATTTGTAAATTCAATTTTTATGTTTATTAAATAAAAGGGTAGATATGAATTTTAACGGAATTATTGTCGCTGTTGCAACAGGTATTCTAATTTGGTTCGGACATATTTGGGTTGTAAAATTTTTCAAATGGTCGGGTACAAAATTCTGGTTTGTTCCTTTGGTAGCAGGTTGTATTTTTATGACAGCATCTTTGAATTCCACGAACGATACTCTCTCGGCTGTTTTCGCAATTATGGCTGTAACTTTTTTCTGGGGAATTAAAGAATTATTCGAGTATAAACAAAAACATAATCAACAAATTTAAAAGGATTAAAAATGGCAAAAGAAACAAACGAATTATTTTCTACGGGTAATTTAGCAAAACTTTTACAAGTATCACCAGCCGCACTTAAGAAGGCGATAGAAGCGAGTAAAGTAAAACCCGATGCAAAAAAAGGTGTGTGCTCGTACTATTCTGCAAACACTGCTGAAAAAATTAAGAAATATTTGAAAAGTAAAATATGATGATATAAACGTATAAAATGTAGTTGAGTATCAGAGGCTTTTGAAACGGTTACACAGGAAAAAGATTTAAACTGTTTCTCCAAAAGAGTCCTATGTGCTTTATAATAATATTTCAAGCAACGCAAACAGGATGACATTTAACGGAGTGATTTTTTAAGCCACCGCGATAACAAGGAAACCGAGGAAAATACAACTGCCAATAATTAAGCCAAAGGTGATTAATTTTCCCGTACACACCGAGACATGTTAATTAATTAGCTCGCTGCGGAGGAGAACACTCACACCGAAAACACAATTTGAAGAACCCAAAATGTGCCAAACGTAAATGGTAGTTTGATAAACCAATGGCGGACTCGAGTTGAGGCGCTTATTAACATTCGGTTTAAAAGATTAATGAAAAAGGAAAGTATCTTTTTGTTCATTATATTTTGTTTTGATTTCCTCTATAGCAATCGGATTCTTTGAAATAACGTCCAAATTGCGCCTTGCATTCGATTTAACTTAACATCTTCTTGACTTGACAAATTCATATTAACTGTAAACTTAACTTTCTTTTTATATTCTTCAATTAACGCTTGATTATCGGATTGAACAGAACCCACAACGGCTGAAAAAGGAAAAGCTTCTTCCAAAAAGTTCCTTTCAACCTCCTAGTCTTTGAATGATAATGCTGCAACACAGAGTTTCATCGATATGCTCTTGCCTTCGATTAACTTATCAGGATAGAAAAGCGAAGCCGTGATTGAAACAATCTTGTTTATGTTTACGTCATATTTGGTTTTATAAGAATATCCAGCTACAGGTTTACCTTGCGCAGATAAATAGTAGCATATTAAATCTGTAAATGAATTTGCAAAAACAGTATCTTTGTCGATAGAATCATAGAAATACTTAATTAATTCTTCTTTATTTTCAACCAACATCTTAATAGAATCCGATTTTATTGCTAACTGGTTTTGAAAGAGATAATCTAAAGTTACTCTATTTTGCTGGACAAAATTGTGTGCAAGTGAGATGAATCTACAGTATCAACTGTTATTACAAAATACTTCATATTCTTGTATTCAATTACATCGATTTTGAATATATCTTTCGAAAAGTCTTGTATATCTTGCAAGCTTTCATTCTGTGCAAGAAGGTTAAAAAATAAAACGAACAGAGCTACACAAATTTTTATTTTTCATACACTGACCTCTAATAAGTTTGATAACTAATTCATTCTGTAAAAGGGTGACAAACCCACAATGAAGATCGGCGGGTTATGAGTAATATTAAATATTTTTATTTTTTTCTTTATCTAAACATTATATTTTTTAAGAACTCTTTTAGTTTCCTACCGCATCGTCAAACCACTCTGTTAGATAGAATATTAATAATTTGAAATTCAAATTCTCACTCACCTATATCTTCGTGCCACAACCTAGGATTTTTCTTTATGAATTCTTGCATCATATAGATACAGGTTTTGTCGTTGAGTATTTCAACCTCAACTCCACGCGAGCGAATGTAATTTTCGGGACCTCTAAACGTAATATTCTCTCCGACAACGACTTTCGGAATTTTATAGAGCAAAATTGTACCACTGCACATATCGCACGGAGAGAGGGTAGAGTAAAGTACAGCACGTTTGTAATCCTTTGCCGCAAGTCTCCCCGCATTTTCCAAACAATCCATCTCGGCATGGAGTATCGCACTGTTTTTTTGAACTCGGCGATTGTGTCCGTGGCTAATAATCTTTCCCTGGATAACCAAAACCGAGCCGATGGGTATGCCGCCGTCAGCGAGTCCTTTTTTTGCTTCCTTGATTGCTTCTTGTAAAAATTTATCCATGTTTTTAAAAAGTTAAGAGGTGTTTATATGGTGGATGTTCTGATCTTTTTAGTAAACCGATCATTTTTACCACTAAATTCACTAAGTCTACATCAGGGACACTAAGAAATATTACTTTCGTTACACCACGCAAAAACCCGCACAGGACTTCCCGAGCCACCTTCAAATTTTAACGGGGCGATAATCAAGGTAGCTCCGACAGTGGGGAGTTTTCCGATGTTGGCTAAATTTTCAATCGCATATTTGTTGGCATCAAATAAAATTTTGTGAACGGGGAAATCGTTAGAGTGGCCGCAATCGATACTCAAAGTTTCCACACCGATACCGTTTATGTTTCGTTCTACAATTAAAAACTTAACCGCCACTTCTGAAAAACCGGGAAAGTGCATCACTCCGTCGTCATCCTGATTCAAATAAAGTTTTGGTTCATTCCAATATTTACTCCACCCTGAATGCATAAGAACCACGGCATCATCTGGTATCGAGCCGAACTTTCTTTCCCACCTTAAAATATCGTTTACTGTCAAAGCATAGTCGGGGTTGTTAATCACTTTTTCCTGAACGCTGATAACGACTGCTGGTATGATTAGTTTGTCGGGAAGTATTTCATCCATTGTTAATTTTCCTTCGCAGCCGTGCGCGGGAGAATCAATGTGTGTTCCGAAATGTTCAGGTATGTTAATCAACCGCGAATAGAAACCGTCAGTTTTGTAATTAGTTAAAGTAACAGTAGAGTATTTTTCGGAAAATGAGCCTGAGGGCCAAGCCGGAATATTCAAACCGATTGTGTGGGTAAGGTCGATTATGTTTTGTTTGTATTTAACAGCCATCAGTTTGTTCAGCGGCTTTGAAGGTGTTTGACAGAAGCATCGCAATCGTCATCGGTCCGATGCCGCCTGGTACAGGCGAAATTGCACTTGCAACTTTCGAAACCGAATCAAAATGAACATCGCCAACGATACGATAACCGTTCTTTGCAGATGGGTCATCAACCCGGTTGATCCCCACGTCAATAACAACTACGCCGGGTTTAACCATATCGGCAGTAATAATTTCCGGTTTTCCGATTGCGGCGATAAGGATGTCGGCTTGTTTTGTATGAATAGAAATATCTTTAGTTCCTGTATGTGCGATTGTTACAACAGCATTTGCCCCGGCTTGCTTTTGCAAGAGCATATTTGCGACCGGTTTTCCAACGATATTGCTTCGGCCGACAACAACAACATGTTTGCCCGAAGTTTCTATTTCATACCGTATCATTAGTTCCTGTATCCCTGCCGGTGTGCAAGGACGCAGCGAATCCTGTCCGATTAATAATTTGCCAACATTGATTGGGTGGAAGCCATCAACATCTTTTCTGTAATCTATCGCTTCAATTATTTTATTTTCATCAATATGTTTAGGCAAGGGAAGCTGAACTAAAATGCCGTGGATAGTTTTTTCGAGATTGAATCTATTTATGAGTTCGAGTAAAAATTCTTCGGAGGTTTCGGCGGGAAGTTTTTCTGTGACGGAAAATAATCCAACTTCGTCGCAAGCTTTGTTTTTCATTTTAACATAGCTTTGCGATGCAGGGTTATCGCCGACTAAAATAAAGGCTAAACCGGGAGTAATTGCTTTTTTTGTTTTGAGGTGAATTATTTTGTTTTTTATTTCCGATTTTATTTCTTCGGAAATTTTCTTTCCGTCTAAAATTTGAGCTGACATTTTGTTAACCGAAGCTTGGAAAGACGATGCTTTCAAATTTTATCGCTTTGCCGGTTTCTGAATCAACTTTTATATAAGCACCGCAGAAACGGACATCGTGGTTTGCCATTTCATATTTATAGGGAACGCCATGTATAAAACGTTTTATAGCGATATCTTTTTTCATTCCGATTACAGAATCGTAAGGTCCTGTCATCCCGACATCTGTTATATATGCAGTACCTTTTGGCAATATTCTTCCGTCGGCAGTGGGTACGTGTGTATGCGTGCCGATAACTGCGCTTGCACATCCATCGAGGTGCCAGGCGAGAGCCATTTTTTCGGCAGTCGCTTCGGCATGGAAATCGACAATTACAATTTTGGTATGTTCGAAAATTTTACTCAAAGCCCAATCAGCCGATTTGAAAGGGTCGTCGATAGGCTGCATGTAAACTCTGCCTTGTAAATTTATGACTCCTATTTTTCCTTTTTCACCTAAATCGTAAACGATGAAACCGTTTCCGGGATTTTCACGCGGATAGTTTAAAGGACGAAGAACCGTTCTGTTCTCGGCGAGTACTTTGCGAGCATCCCATTTGTCCCATAGATGATTACCGCCAGTTATTACATTAACACCCAGACCAAAAATTTTAGACACTAACTCGGCATTAAGTCCTTTGCCGTCGTTAAGGTTCTCGCCATTAGCGATGCAGAAATTGATTTGATATTTTTGGAAGTAGTTCTTGAGCAAGGTTTCGGTAAGTTCAATACCGGGTTTCCCGATAATATCGCCGATGAACAGGATATTTAAATGTTTAGACGACATAAGTTTCTGCTCCAATATACAAAAAAAAGGTAAAAGCTAAAAAGTTTGGTTTGATTTTCTTTCGGCTATAAGATTTTTAGAACTCATTAGTAGTTGAAATATTTCATCAATATGAAATGGTTTTGCCGCAAGGTAATCGACTCCGGTGTTGGTAATGTCCTGCTCCTTTAAATCTCGCCCCCAACCGGAAATAAGAACGACCGGAGTGATGGGATTGATTTCTTTAATTTCTTTTGCTACTTGCCAACCGTTTATTTCGGGCATACCCAAATCGGTGAAAACGATATCTACATTTCCTTGCTTGAATTTATCAATCCCCTCTCTACCATTTTTAGCCATAATTACTTTGTAATCGGCTTCTCTTAAAATTTCTGCTAGCAAAATTCTAATTTCTTCCTCGTCATCGATAACAAGTACCGAGAGTTGTGCATTCGGCGTATGTCCGATTAAAGAATCAGAATTTTCGTTTTGTGGTTTTTGGTCTGAGTTCGCGATGTTGACTTTCGGAAAAGTAATAGTAAATTTGGTTCCGATTCCTAATTCGCTTGTTACCCGAATGTCTCCTTGTCGTTTGGTTACAAGCATTTTCACCATCGACAAACCGAGTCCAGTACCTTTATCTCCTTTTGTAGTGTAGAAAGGAGTGAAAATTTTAGAAAGAGATTCCTGAGGAATACCCGTCCCAGTGTCTTCTATCTCAATACTGTAAAGGCGGTCTAAATTTTTTGTTCTAATTGTAATCGCCCCGCCTTGTGGCATTGCATCGACAGCATTCAAAATTAAATTGGTTAAAATTTCTCGAAGTTCAGATCCGCTACCGAAGACTATTGGTAATTTATCGAAATCTTTGCGTATCGTAACCTTTACGCCTCGTTGCTGTGCCACATCCTTCCATTTGGTTTGCGTAAGTTCGATAGTATCTTCGATTATTAAGTTCACATCTATAGCCGATGCGTTATCTTCGGCTTTCTTTTTGGAAAAGTCCTGCAAACGTTTTACTGTTTCGGCTCCATCCATTGCAGCTTTTAAAATGACGATCAGATCGTTTTTCATCTTTTGATCTGTTGAACGAAGCTGCAACAATTGTGTCCGTCCTACTATTACTCCGAGCAGGTTGTTAAAATCGTGAGCAACTCCACTGGCCAAATCGCCAATAGCTTTCATTTTTTCGCCGTGAATAAGCATCGCCTGCGATTCGTGTAACTTTTCGTATGCCTTTTTAAGGTCTTCGTTAGCTTGGCTTAACTGGTGGTAGAGACGGGCATTTTCGAGTGCGCTGTTTAATTGAGCTGCGTAGAGATTGAAAATGGATACATCCTCTTGTTTAAATTCATCCGAGTTTATCAAGGCAAGACCGATAACATCATCGAAAACAACAAGCGGTACAGATATCGAACGGTTGCGGTAACCGACTTCGTTGGCAATTGATTCGATTGCTTCACGCGGGATATTACGGGGAAGAATATCGATGAGCCGCGAGATAGAATGTTCGTTTAAAACTGTTTTTTTGTGATCGATGACGCTGACGAAGCCCGGAAATTTTTTGTAAGGAATCCTGTAGGAATCGAACCTGAAATTATAAAGTTTTTCCATACCTCGCAGAAGTCCGGAATCAAAAGTAGTACGAGCAATTTTCAACGTGTTTGCTTCTTTCAATAATATGATAAGATTGTAGCCGAGCCGCCGGATAGCTTTCGCAATTGAATCGAATATCTCCTCTTCTGTCGTTGTACGCGAGAATGCTTGCGATGCTATGAGGAGCGAAATAATTCGTTCCTGATGGCGCTTCTTCTCTGTTGTATCGTGCCCGATTCCGCGATAACTGATCATTTTGTTATCATCACCATGCACTGCAGTAGCAGTTTCGATTATAGTGATTTTTTCTCCGTTCTTTTTCTTTATTTGAATTTCAAAATCCACGACGTAACCTGCTGTCCGTATCTCGGTTACGAAACGTTCCATTTCATCTTGATTTACATACACATCTTGTGGAACAAAAAGATTGAACACTTCTTCTTTGGTTTCGTACCCTAACAGTTCTACTCCTGCCTGGTTAATCGAAATAAAACGCCCGTCGGTTGTTATCTCAAATATAAAATCTTTAGATTCTTCAAAGAGTTGCCGATATTTTACTTCCGACATATAAGCTTGTTTTTCGAGGAGTTTCTTTTCGGTTATGTCTCTGATGAACGATGATATTCCAATAATCTTCCCGTTCATGTTGCGTATCGGCGATACTGTGAGTAATAAGTTGAGCACACTTCCAAATTTACTGATGCGCTCGACTTCTAAATTATTAAAAGTTTCGCCCTTTAAAACGCTATCATATATTTTTTTCCACTCAGCATAATGTTGCGAAGGAACTGTTAAAACTACAGATTTTCCGATTATCTCTTTAGCTGTGTAACCGTAAATTCTTTCGCAGGCAGTGTTCCACGTTACAACTTTTGCATCTAAGTCGAATGTAGCAATTCCGTCGGCAGAATTAAGGATAATATTTTCGAGATAACTGTAGGTTTCGGCAAGTTGACGCTCTAAAGTTTTTAATTCCGTTATGTCGATACCATTTACAATTATTCCGTTGATATTCATTCTGATATCATATCGGGGACTGACATTGTAAACCGAATATCTTATACCGTCGTTGCGTGATTTGGCTGTCGCATGAATTCCTTTTATCGATTTTCCGGTTAAAATTTCGGTTAGACTTTCGCGAGTGAGTGAGTTCTGAGTGCTATCCGATATAAAAACATCGAAATAATTTTGTCCCTTAATTTCATCCAGTGTATAACCTAAAAATGTTTCTGCCGGCTGATTTATGTAAATAATGTTTCCATAAATATCCAAAAATATCAGTATGCCGTTGATATTTGTTACGAGGGTACGGTACCATTCCTCAGATTCTCTGAGTTGGTTCTCTAACTTCTTCGTTTCAGTGATATCCTGAGATGTACCTAGAATCGCATACGGGTTTCCATTATCGTCGCGTAGCAATTTGTTTGTAAGTCGTATTATTATTTCGCGTCCGTTTTTAGTTTTTTCAATCAACTCTCCTGAATAAATACCCCGAGTTTTTAAATCGTTCGTGATATCATCCATATTTTTTGATAGAGTTTCATCGCCACCCGCTAAAACCGAAATGTTCTGTCCGATAAGTTCTTCGGTTGTATAACCGCTCATTTTTGCTTTTGCATCGTTCACAAAAATAATATTATTTTCAAGGTCTGTTAATACCACTCCATCGGAAACGTTAAGAATAACATCCGACAACAGGTGGAGTTTGCGGTCGTTTTCTTTTTTTGCCGTTATGTCGATATAGCTTCCAACGGCAATCGATTGCCTCCCGTCTTTTATTCGTTTTAATTTTAATTCAATAAAGAGTTTCGCCTGATGTTTATTTTGTAGGAGAATTTCGCCATGCCAATGCTCGTTATCTTTGATAATATCGATAATACTTAAATTTTTATTCTGAACCCCGAAATCAAATTCGAATATCGTACTTATCGGTTTGCCAATAACTTCATCGGATTTCCATCCGAACAAATGTTCTGAAGGGGAATTCGAATAGGTTATTATTCCTTTCAAATCCGTGGCGATAATAGGGATATCAACTCCCGATATTATTTTTTCTTCGATAGAATTTTGTGAATGTGTGTTTATTATTGAATTCAAAATCTGGAAGTAGTCTGGGGTTTTTGTAATTACGTTATGAGCACCCAAATCTAAAAACTTCTTTTTTTTGCTATCGTCGAATTCATCCATCAAAACAATAACTGGTAGTTTGGCAGAAAATTTTTTGATGTTTGCTGATAATGAAGCAGGGACTGATGCACCTTTGCCGCAGTCGGTTAACATCAATTGATAATTTTCATTATCGAGGAGTCGGGCAGCAGATTTAAAGTTGGTGGGAGTTATCTGAAATACAGCATTCTCTTCTGAAAAATATTTTTGTAAAGATTTAGCTTCGTGTGGGTCGGCTGTAATAAATAGTATTTTACTCATGAAACAAAGAATTAATCAATCTTTAAGAGAGAGGATTTTCTTGAGCATATTATGCTCAGTTCTCATTTCTTCTCGTGCGCTGCGGAGGGCTTGTATTTGCTCTTCCAACTTGTTAACGTTATCTGTAATCATTTTGAAATACTTTGCAGTGCTTTCGTCGGGTTTACTTTTAGATTGGAGTTGAAAAAGTGCCAATCGGATAACGCCGAGTGGGTTATTTATTTCGTGTGTTATATGAGCCAATACTGAATTGATACTCATCATTTTTACCCGGATAGAATCGAACTCTTCCGCTTTTTTCTGTACTTCAGATTCTTTTAATAAACTGCTGAACGTCCACGAAAAAGTTGGAAGCGACACCTCTGCAATATTTAAAACATGGTCGATTCCTGTTGACTTCTGAGATTGCGATAAAATGGCTTCGCTTTGTGATGTAAGAAGAATGAGCGGCATCCTGAAATTTTTTCCACGAAGCAAATTAGCCACGTGAATTACATTGTTTGTAGCGACCTTTTCTCCTATAAAAACCAAATCAAAAATAGGCGACTTTGTCTCGAGAAAAGACTCAATTTTTGTTTCATTTATCCTATGTAGGATAACTTTACCATTAAGGGCTAATTTTAGCTGTTCTTCAAGAACAACCGGTTCTAACTTAGTCGGTTCGACTAGCAGTATATAAACAGAATCCATTTTTATTCACTTTTAGTGGTTGGCAATATGCATAAATTATGTGTCAATATCAAGATTTTTTTTTTGGAAAAAATTTAATCGTTTGCTTTTTATTTAAGTTTTTATCAATTTTTAGTAGAAATGTATTATCCCAAAGGAAAAGCTATGAAAAAGTTGAGTTTCGTTAATGTCATTATATCATTATTCATGTATAGTGCAACAACCCAATGCGGAACCGGAATAGGAAAATATGCAAGCGAATTTATGGCTATCGGTGTCGGCGGAAGAGCTTTAGGCTTAGGAGGAGCCTACACGGCAATTACTAACGATGTTACGGCGGGTTACTGGAACCCTGCTGGCTTATCGCGGATAAATTATCCGCAATTTTCGCTGATGCACTCTGAACAATTTGGAAGTTTGGTCAATTACGATTATGTTGCTGCAGCTTTTCCTGTCGGTTCAAAATCGAGCGTCGGAGTCAGTGTGATTAGGCTTGGTGTTGATGCAATTCCGGATACACGCGGCGCCTTAATTGACGAAGACGGAGACGGGATTTTTGACGACAACGAACGGCTTGATAAAAGCAAGATTTCGTATTTCAATACTGCCGATTGGGCTGTGTATTTCACTTACTCAAAAAAACACAACAACAGTTTATCTTATGGTGCAAATATTAAACTCATTCGACGCGATATGAGCGTAGGTTCCGCAACAGGAATTGGGTTTGATGTTGGCATTCAATTCTCGCCTTACGAAAATTTCTTCGTCGGCGCTAACTTGCAAGACGCAACAACAACTTTTCTTGCCTGGAATACAGGCACGAACGAGTTGATAACTCCGACACTCAAACTCGGATCGGCATACCTTATCGAAGCACTTGGCGGAAAGTTTATCCCGGTTTTCGATGTCGATATCCGATTTGAAAATCGCCGATATGCATCGAATGTAAATTTAGGTGCTGTGAGTCTTGATATTCACACCGGACTTGAATTCGATTTCCAGAACATCGCGGCTCTTCGTGCCGGTTACAGCGATATTGGTACTACAAACTTTGGCGCAGGTATTCACCTGCCGAAATTCGATATCGATTATTCTTTCGCAACTTCTAAACTTACTGACGAGAGGTTCGATAATACTCACCGGGTTTCAATCACTTTTACATTTGAATCAGATCAATTTGCAAGAAGGACTGAATAAGTCGGTGATTCAAAAAGTAATTATTCTTGGTTTAGTGGCGGTATTATTTTCTTTCTGCGCCAGCACACCTTATTATTCATACAACTATCCGCTCACCTCTGAGTTAGTCAATTCTTCAGATAATAGTTTGAATTCATTACTCCCTTCGGGCTGGTTCGCATCGAATGATAATTCGCACACAAAATTTTTTTTATTTTGGTTAATAAAAGACGATTATTCTGGTTCAATAACCCTTCAGGAAATTCATGTTGATAACTCAACTCGAAGTCGAATAATAAAAGATGGATTAAAATTGTTGGGCAAAATCAGCAACGGTTACAAAAAAGAATCTGCTGATGATTATTATTTAAGTAAAGAACCTGAGCTATTCATAATGAATGGAAAACAATACTGCGGCTATGAATATTATGCTGACAATACAAGTAAACGAGTTAGGGTAGTTCTTTT
The DNA here is from genome assembly GCA_037443545.1 of Ignavibacteriales bacterium. Lineage (GTDB taxonomy): Bacteria > Bacteroidota > Ignavibacteria > UBA10030 > BY39 > JASEGV01. Next base: position 31,095 of record JBBIOD010000015.1, read on the forward strand.
CCAGATTGGTGAAAAATTTTATGAATGTTCTGCCATACCGCTAACGGGAGTTTGGTTTGATAAAGATTTAAAAGAAATGTACAACGCAATGCACGCCTTTATTAATTCTGTCGGAAAAAATTCCCTCCATTAGGCACACTTGTTGTAAAATACAATAATCAATATTCTGATTTTTATTAAAATCGTATAGAAGTCGAACTATATATTCTTATATACAAGAAAATTGACAAGTTATTTTACAGTTTC
>JBBIOD010000016.1:0-30083 GCA_037443545.1 Ignavibacteriales bacterium
TCCTACAGCTATTAATTACCTTTACATAATCTTGATTTGTTAATTCATATTCAGCTTTCGTGCAATTACATCCTTTCTGAAAACTTTGAGGGAACGATGCAATCTCATACCACTTGCCCATATACTTGTTTAAGTCAACATGCTCAACTGTGGCAAGAGGCGGATAAGTTGCACAGCCCAAAATTGATAAGCCGAATGAGAACAAAACGGTTGCGATATTAAATATATGATTCATATTTTTTTAATGTTTATTTTTTAATTTTTAAAAACCTATTTCCGGTCTCTTGTAGCACTCGAATCATTATTTTGGCGCACGCTTCAGAATCAGATGCTGCCTCGTGGTGGTTGAGCGAAATATCGAAACGGCGGCAAACATCCGGTAATTTTGTGGGGCGGATTTTCCAGATTTTCCGGGCGAGCCGCATCGTACACTCGAATTCAGTTGCAGGAAGGGGAAGTCCTGAACTTGCACAGCACGCATGTAAAACACCTTTATCAAATCCAGAGTTATGTGCAACAAAAAAATCAATGTCCTTCATCAGCGGCTCTGCTGTTTTCCAGACCTCTCTAAATTTAGGTTTACTCATAACATCTGCTAAAGTAATTCCGTGTAAATAAGTGAACAGCATCGTATTACGGGGTGGTTTAATCAGATAAGCTTCACGGGCGACTATCTTTTCGTTCTCAACTCGTACAAGTCCGACAGCACAAGCGCTGTCCGGTTGATAATCGGCTGTTTCAAAATCAATAGCAACAAATTTCATAGTTGCGCCTAACAAATTCGTGGTAATTGTTCACCCGATATCATATCCACAATTCGCATGCTTCCGATAGAAGTTTTCATGACAACTCTTTTGCGATGTTCGCTTACAACTTTACCGATAATTGCGGCATCTTTTCCGTCGGGGTGGTTTTTCATAATCCTCAATATTTTTTCTGCATCCTGCTTTTCTACTAAAGCAATCATCTTTCCCTCATTGGCAACGTAGAGTGGGTCGAATCCTAATATTTCGCACGCGGCTTTTACTTCTTCCGAAATCGGAATTGCTAATTCGTCAATCTCGATTCCTACATCGGCTGACGATGCAATTTCATTCAGAGTGCTAGCAACTCCTCCACGTGTTGGGTCGCGCATAACGTGAATTTTGTTAGAAACTTTTAACATAGCTGATACTAAACGATTTAATGGAAGAGTATCGCTTTGGATTGCAGTTTCGAATTCCAAGCCTTCGCGAGCCGACATTATTGCCACACCGTGTTCAGCTATTTTCCCGCTGATAATTATTACATCGCCTGGCTTACTATTCTTCGGTGATATTTCAATTCCCGGATACACCTTTCCAATTCCAGAAGTGTTGATAAATATTTTATCCCCTTTTCCTCGATCAACCACTTTAGTGTCGCCCGTAATGATTTTGATCCTGGTTCTTTCACCGGCTCTTTTCATCGACAGTGTAATACGCCACAAATCTTCCAAAGGAAAACCTTCTTCTAAAATAAATCCTACGGAAAGGTAAATAGGTTCGGCGCCGCACATAGCTAAATCGTTTACCGTTCCGTTTACTGCAAGTTCACCGATATCACCTCCGGGAAAAAATATTGGTTGCACAACATACGAGTCAGTTGTAAATGCAAATCGCTCCCCTCCAATTTCAAACACCGAACCATCGTGTTGCAAATTTAAAAGTTCGTTATCGAACTGGGATAAAAACATTTTTTCAATTAACCGATGCGACAATGTTCCACCTCCACCGTGTGCCATTATAACTTTATCGTAATCAGTTATTGGCAGTGGACAGGAATAATCGTTGACTGAATATTGTTTGTTTTGTTCCATTAATTTTCTCTATTTATGATAATGATAATATGCAGCGCAGGCACCCTCGGTCGAAACCATCGGTGCACCTAACGGAGTTTCCGGTTTACAATGAGTCCTGAACGCACTGCAATCGGTTGGCTTTTTTAAACCTTGTAAAACTTCGCCCGCAATACAGAGCGGTGATTCCTCTTTAGTAATATATTCCACATTAAATATTTTTTCTGCGTCGAACGTGGAATACTTTTCTTTCAACCGATAGCCACTTTGGGGAATTGTTCCTATCCCCCGCCACTTTCGATCGACGATATCGAAGGTTTCGGTGAGAAGTTTTTTAGCATTCGGATTCCCTTCAAGCCGCACCGCACGGGAATATTGATTTTCAACTTCACACTTTCTTTCTTCCAATTGTTGAACAGCCAACAAAATTCCTTGCAAAATATCGACCGGTTCAAAACCTGTTACAACGATCGGGGTATTATATTTTTTAGATATCGGAATATATTCGGAATAACCCATCACAGTACAGACGTGACCAGCAGCGAGGAATGCCTGAATACGGCTCTCCTTTGAAGATAACAATGCCTCGATTGCCGGAGGCACCAAAACATGAGCACACAAGATTGAAAAATTATCTAATTTACGGCGTTGGGCTTCGACAACTGCCATTGCATTCGGCGGGGCAGTCGTTTCAAAACCAACTGAAAAGAATACAACCTTCTTATCCTTATTAACCTCAGCAATTTTTAAAGCATCTAATGGCGAGTAAACCATGCGCACATCACCGCCGTTCGCTTTCACATTAATCAAATCTAACTTCGAGCCGGGAACTCGTAGCATATCCCCGTAGGAAGTAAATATCACATCCTTAAACGAGGCAATGGTGATAGCTTTATCGATTAACTCGAGCGGAGTTACACAGACCGGACAGCCAGGGCCATGAACAAGGGTGATGTTCGTGGGTAGCAACTCTTCAATTCCATATTTCAGAATTGTGTGAGTTTGCCCCCCGCAAATTTCCATTATCACCGCCGACTTTTTTGCTGTGCTCTTTATTTTTTTAATCAGTGCCAGCGCAGCTTTGGCATCGCGGTATTCATCTATATATTTCATTCCGCACTCGTACTGTTTTGTTTTTCTTCTTCATTCATCAACGCTTCGATTTCAGAAATCATTTCCAAAGTTTCTTCTGCTTCTTTTTCATCGACGATGTTCAAAGCAAACCCTACATGCACGATAACATAATCACCGATTTTAGCTTCTGGCACCCACTCAAGGCATATTTGTTTCATCACACCGCCGAAACTTACTTTAGCCATCCGTAACGAATCGATTTCTTCAATTGCGATGATTTTTCCCGGAACTGCAAGACACATATTATTATTCCTCTATTTGTAATTTATTTTATTCATTGCTATGACAGCTTGCCCCAGCGAAATTCCTCCGTCGTTCGGTGGAACACGCTGATGCCAATATGGTTTGAAACCTGGATTCTCTAATCGCTTAATTGTTTCCTCTAATAGTAATGCATTCTGAAAGCATCCACCGCTCAAAACAACTTTATGTTCAGAAATCATTTGTGCGATTTTTAAAATAATATTAGCCATTGTGTTGTGGAATTTCCTTGCAATAACTTTTTGTAAAATATTATTTCGGACATCTTCCATAATTTCTTCAACCATCATCTGCCAATCGATTTCATAAATTTCATTTTCATGAATATTAAACGAATAGCTGTTTTCTTCGTTAGAAGAAACGGCGGCAAATTCCAACATCATAGCAGCTTGTCCTTCGTACGCGGAACTATTCCTGATTCCAATCAGGGCTGATATTGCATCGAAAAGGCGACCCGCGCTTGAAGTAAAAGGACACATTATATTCTTTGCAAACATTGTTTTGAGTATTTTTAATTCTGAATCAGAGAAATTATTCATAAAAGAAACAGGGGGTTGCTTGAAAATCTCATCCCCATAAATTTCATACAAAATCCCGATCGCTGAACGGCGAGGTTCTTTGATTGCTTGTTCACCCCCGGGCAAGCGGAATTGTCGGAACGATGCAACGCGATTGAAATCATTGCCATCGTATTTAAAAAACTCGCCGCCCCATATTGTGCCATCTGTTCCATAACCTGTTCCGTCCCAAGCTACACCGAGCACATTTCCACTTAAACGATTTTCGGCATAGCATGAAGCGATATGTGCTTGATGATGCTGAACTCCGATTAGCTTTCTTTTCCCCGATTTAGCATATTTTGTTGAAAGATACTCCGGATGGAAATCGTGAGCTATATGGAAAACATTAGAATTGTACATTTTTTCGAAATCTGAAACCACATCCGAGAAGGCTTGGTAGGCTTCGTTAGTAGAAAGGTCGCCGATATGCTGACTTATGAATATGCTATTGGAATTTGTTAATGCAACAGTATTTTTTAAATGTGCACCGACGGCGATTATGGGTTTTGGGTTTGAAAGTTCTAATTTTTCAATGTGGATGGGTAGAGGGGCATAACCACGTGCCCGGCGCAGAACCATCTCCCTGCCGTTGATAATACGAACGATTGAATCATCGACGTGGCGAACAATCGGGCGATTATGAACTAGAAAATAATCGGCAATTACACTCAGCCGATTCAACGCTTGGTGTTCGCTTATACACATTGGCTCTTCCGAGAGATTACCACTCGTTGCAACAATTGGCTTTGCAAGTAGTTTCATCAATATATGATGAAGTGGAGTATATGGTAGCATTGCACCTAAGTAAGGATTTTTGGGAGCGACTGATTCCGAAATTATATTATCAAAGTTCAGTTTTCGTTTAAGCAATACAATGGGAGATTCGGGTGAAAGTAAGGAGCTTTCTTCAAATTTGGAAACTTCACAAAGTGATTTTATGGAATCAAGATTAGTGAACATTAAGGCAAAAGGTTTTTCTTCTCTATGTTTCCGCGTTCGAAGTTGAGAAACAGCTTCGTTGTTAGAGGCGTCAACAATCAATTGGTAACCGCCTAAACCTTTAAATGCGATTATTTTACCTTCCGAAATTAGTTCGATGGTTTTTGGGATAGCTTCAAATTTTTCTGAAACGACTTCCCCATTCTTATTCCACAACTCAATTTGTGGCCCGCATACCGGGCAAGCAGTCGGTTGAGCATGGAAGCGGCGGTCGATTGGATTTTCGTATTCACGACGACATTCATTACACATAATAAAATTTTTCATCGAAGTGTTGGGGCGATCGTACGGTAATGCTTCGACAATTGAAAAACGCGGTCCGCAATTAGTGCAATTGATAAAGGGATATAGATGACGCCGGTTACCAGGATCGAATACCTCGTTCAGGCAATCATTACAAACGGCAATGTCCGGTAAGATGAATGCTGAAATTTCCAAATCTTTTGCACTTTCTCTGATTTCGAAAGTATGAAACCCCACCGGATCGAGGAATGAAAATTCTAAACTCGTAATCACTGATATATTGGGTTTTTCACTCTCCAAACGGATTAAAAATTTATCTAAAACAGACTTCTCTCCCTCTACTTCTACAAAAACACCTTTAGAAGAATTTAGCACGAAACCATTTAATTTCATCTCGGTTGCAATACGATAAACAAAAGGGCGAAAACCGACACCCTGAACAGCACCACCAATGGCTATGTGTAAACGCATTAACATTGTGCTCCAATATAAAACGACTAAAGATGATTATCAAATTTTACCGGGATGGAAATAAAAAAGCCCGGGAGGAAGTTGCCCGGGCTCGGAGGTTTGTGTTTTTTTTTATTGTTGCTATTGATACGGTTGGGAACCGTATTTTTTTTTAATTTTCCAGAGCTATTCCTGTAATTTCATGTAACGAAGTTACACCCGACGTAGCCAAATTGATAGCAGATTGCTTCAATGTAATCATACCATTTTTCAGAGCTAACGTACGCAGGGCGTCCTCATCAATTATATCTTTTGACCTTAAAATAACCTGCCGCATCTCTTTCGACATCTTAAGAGCTTCAAAGATACCAATACGACCGCGATAACCCTTGATGCACTGAATACAACCGACAGGTTTGTAAAACTTTGTTCCTTTGATAATTTCATCTTCAATACCTAAATCTAAAAGTAACTCATAATTGAAATCTTGATCGATAATTTTACACCTTTCACATAATTTTCTGAGGAGGCGTTGAGCAACGATCACATTAATGGTGTAAGCGAGTAAAAAGGGCTCAATTCCCATATTATATAAGCGTGTTATGGCGCTGATAGAATCGTTTGTATGAAGTGTTGAAAAAACCAAGTGCCCTGTATTTGCCAATTTGACTGCAATATCTGCGGAGACTTTATCTCGCATTTCACCGACCATCACAACATCAGGGTCGTGGCGTAATAATCCGCGCAGTGCACTTTCAAAATCGAGTTTATGATTCAGCTTAACTTGCCGGCAACCGTCGATTAAATATTCGACTGGATCTTCTATTGTAACTATATTCAACGCGGGGTCAATAATCATTTTAAGTGCTGAAAGCTGAGTTGTACTTTTTCCGCTTCCTGTAGGACCTGTAATAACAATCATTCCTTGTGTTTTTCGGATTGATTTATTGAAATTTTCTGATGTGTGTTTATCCATTCCTAATGAATCTAAACCAGCAATAACGTCGCCCCCACGCAAAATTCGAATTACGATTGATTCTAACTTGTTTTTCAGGTCGCCCCCATAAATAGGCATCGTAGAAAACCTGAAACGGACTACCTGATTATCTACAGTTCTTTGAGCAAACCCGTCTTGCGAAAGAAATTTTTCGAAGCGGTCTAAATTTTTGGCGCGGTCTTTTACGACAGCTAAAATTCCCTCAGCACGTACATCAGTTATTGTACTCCAAAGTGTTAATCTGCCATCAATTCTGAAGTGAAACTCCGTCCGTAAAGCAGCTCGCGGAACAACGTGAATATCGCTTGCTCCTGTACGTACTCCATCAACCATAATGCTCTCTACAAGTTCAGCAAGTTTACCGTGTCCGACGGATTCATCGATTGAACGTTCAAGCTCGCTCTCATATTCCATTTTCGAAACTTGCATAAACTCATCAGTAAAATCGAGCCCACCCGATTTCAAACCTTGATCGAATGCTAATTGTCTCCACAATTCATTAAATTCACCGAGAGAGATATATTTTATTTCCGCTTTTTTGTATTTAAAAACTTTTGCAACTTTTGACACGTCAGGGTGAGTAGGATCGGGAGTAACTACAATTAGCTTTTCTACCCCATTCGTATATAATTCAAATGGGAGAATCTTTCTCTTAACTGCTAATTCATAATAAAATGGGTGTAACGACTGTAAATGCTTTTTAATGAATCGAAGTTTATCTTTGTTCCCAAAAACAGAAGCTGCGTATACAGTTTCAAAAGAGTAGTGCCGTGCAACATGCTTGAAGATTACATCACGATCGACAGCCAAATCTTCAATCAAAATATCCAACAACCGGCGTTTTTGATCGTCCTTTCGATGTATCTCTATTGCTCGAGCAACTATCTCCATATTTATAACTTGATTTTTCAGCAACAAGTCTATAAATCGAGGTAAAGCATCGGCCTGTTTAGATAATTTTGAGGTCGGTGGCTTTAAACTTTCACTTAATGAGGGCAGTTCGGGATCCGTTACGGGCTCTCCATTTTCATCTGGAATTTTATATTCTTGATTTAAAACCGAGTGTAAATCTTGGACACCAGCGGGTTCATCAATCCTAATTTCTTTTTCAATCTGATGATTTATCAGATCAGTGAAGACTAAACCCGTTGGAAGTTGTTCATTTGCAGAATTTTCCTCATTTTCTACATATTTTAGGGGAGTTCCATCACTCATGAATTCGTCAGATTCTCTCAAATTTTTAAATTTTTCAACATTTATTTTTTCTTTATACATATTTATACTCTTAGTTATTTGCCTGCAGTATAAGTAATAGTATTGTTCGTTAGTGTGATATTGCACAACAGGTGTGATTGAACGCACACCTTAAAGGGGCTGGGAATAAAAAATCTACGAGTAATTATTTATGATGATGCTTTAAATATTGATAAATTTAATGCGGTTTCGAGGACTTCGGGTTGTTGTATCAAACTCATAATAATATTAGCATCCTCTTCAAAGTCATAGAAATATCCCGGCTGAAATAGGACATTCGAATTTAGAAGAAAACTTTCCACCCATTCATCATCTGGACGAATCTTAGGAAGTTTTATTATTCCATTCCATCCCCCTTCAACATACAAGACGGATGAAGCGACATTGTTTTTGCTGGCACCCTGTAAAAGAAAATAGTTTTGCTTCACCCGATTCAATATCTTTGAATTTATATGATAGAATTGATTCAGCCAGTAAGGTAATGAATTTTGAGCGGGAGTACTTACCGATAGATAGGTATCAGCAATCATTTCGAGGCGCGATAAAGCATCAACGCAATGCTTTTGCGGACCATTAACAATTAGCCAACCAATTTTCATTTGAGGCAAACCTAACATTTTTGAAATACCGCTAATCGTAAATGTTAGCACATCGCTTTTATCGGCAAATGATTCTAATCGGTGTTCATTATCAGTTATAGCATAATCTAAAAATACTTCATCCGATATAATCGCTAAATTATATTTTGCCGCAATTTCAACGAGAATCTTGTATTCATTTAGTTTTACATAGGAACCAGTCGGATTGTTTGGATGGATAACTATAATTGCTCTTGTGTTTGTTGTGATTGCCGACGTGATTGAATCGAAGTCAAAATGCCATTCCCCATCATATACGAGACGATAGTGTTTCAAGACAACATCATTGAGTTGCGAAATAATACTCAGTAGCGGATAACTTGGAACCGGTACCAAAACCTCCTCGTTAAATTTCGCTATTAGTTTTAGTATATAACTGTATGCATCGCTACTGCTGGATGTCATAACCACATTTTCTGGATTAACATATATCCCTTTCTGTTTATAATACCCGCTCACTGCAATTCGTGCATTTAACAAACCTTTCGGGTCGGGTTCATAAATTAAATTACTCTTATTTTTTAATGGATTCAGTAGCCCGATATCGTAAAAATCGAAACCTACTTTAGTCGGATTCGATTCGGTTAAATCTAAAATCACGTGCCCTTGTTGCCGCCGTTCTTCTATCAACTTAGTCAACCGGTTGGACGAAAGATTCCAATTTGTTCGGTTTGAAAACATAATTTACCTTGTTATTGAATTTCACATCAAGATAATTCAAACCACTCAAAGAAACAATATTTTTGCATATATCTATATGTTTTTCTATATTTTTAAAAATTTGCCCCGACTTCATTCGTTTTGTGAGTAAACAAAAACACATAATCACCCTATTTGTTGCCTTCATCGCAGCTATTTTACCACCTATAAGTCATTCCCATGTATTTAGTGATACTCTTGAAACTACAATTTATCCAGATAGTACATACACTGTTGATACTACTGACGTAATCGATTCATTAGCCACTGAATTTCTTCACTTAAAGCCAATCACACCAATCAATAATATTGGAGTGTTAGCACATAATTTAATTTCTTACACGAAGTTGGACGACTCTGATTATCGGCATTTGGGTAATTTACTCGAATCATTTGCTGGTGTATTCTTATATAATTTTGGCAGTACAGGGCTACCCCACACCTTGCTATCGAGCTATTCAGATTATCGAACAATAGTATTCACTAATAACGGAGTTTCCTTAAACGATCCGCTTACTGGCTTTTATAATCTGAATTATTTCCCTACCGAAAATATTGAAAGGATTGAATTTATTAACGGCACAAAAGCGTTCTTATACACCTTCAACAGCACAGGTAGTTTGGTAAACATGGTTACTAAATTCTATAACAATAATACCCCGTACACTCGTTTGCGTTACAGCGAATCGGCTTACGAAGAAACTTATTTAGATGGAATGTTCAGCCAAAATATTTTTCACAACTTTAATCTCACAGGAGGAGTGCAAAGAATTGTTGCCGACGGACGGTATGCAAACAGTGGATACAATTCTTGGAATGTGCGATTAAAATTGCGTTACAACTTGAGCAATAATCTGAATTTTTATTTCAGCGAAATTTATAACCAGAATATCCTCGGTTTGAACGGCGGCATTGATTTAAAAAATACTGAAACTGAAGATGTTTTCGATAGATTGAGAGCAGTTGTAAAATATCCCGGTTCATACGAAAATGTTGCTCGCAACGATTTACAATTAGGAGCTGCCGGGAGATTTTTACCTGACACATCGTCGATTACGCGATTAATTTTTTATCTTTCGAATCAGATGCGATTATTCAGAGATTTACAACCCCCTTCTGATATGCCAATTATTCGTGAGAGTTACCACACAAGATGGTACGGAGCAAAACTCCATCAACATTTAAATTTGCAGGAAGAATTTGTAATTTTAAATTCAATGAATATCGGGGCTGAAATTCGTTCCATTCAATTTTTGCAAACTCCGATTACTGATTACAAGAGAAAAATAAATATGGGCTTTTACGCAGAAACCGAATTTTCACCACTCGTAAATTCTACGGTAAATGCCTACAGTCGTTATGATATTTACGACCACCAAAAACGATTAAGTTTAGGCAGCGATGCGACTATTAAACCGACTAATAGTATTGAAATTACAGCCGGTTATTCTAATTCTTACCGCTATCCAAATTTTTATGAATTAAAACAACAAACAGATTTATCTCCAGAGCAGCATTCAGTTATCGAGTTGGGTCTGGGTTCGAACATCTCTGATCATCTTAAATTCATTTCTTCATATCATTACAGGACAATCAAAGATGCGATTGTGTATGAGCCTACAAACAGTTCATATCCCTTGTATCCGTACGTTTTCTCGAAGAAAGATAAAATTATATTGCAGAGTTTGAATGGTGGCATCTCAGGGAACTTCTGGAAATTTTCAACAAACATAAATGCTTCATTTTTAATCAGTTCAAAATATTTAACTGAATTTCAATATCCTGATTTTACGACTAAAGGGGAATTATTTTTCAACGACCGTTTCTTTAATGATAATTTAAATCTTCGGGTAGGCATCAAAGGGAACATTATTTCCAAACAATTAGGTTTTACATTCGAACCGCGAACAGGTTTGATGATACCGAATAATAATTTTATTTTAGAAAATAGCAATAGCTTCGATGCGATAATTTTGGCAGGAATTGGAAATGCGCTGGTTCATCTTATTTTAGAAAATGTTTTGGATAATAAATATGCCATTGTTTATTACTATCCGATTCAGGACAGAACTATAAGATTTGGTGTAACGTGGGAGTTTGAAAATTAATTAAGTATAAAAAAATAAATTACTAAATACGAATGCTCAAGACCATTACAATATTTGGAAGTTCCAGTCTAACTAAAGATACCATCGAATATCAGAACGCGTATGAGCTTGGTAAATTATTAGGTAAATTTGGATTTACAATTTGCAACGGCGGTTACGGTGGCATTATGAAAGCGAGTGCCGATGGAGCTAAATCGGTTGGTGGTAAAACGATCGGTGTTGTAACCGATTTTTTTAATAAACCACCAAACAAATTTATAGATGAAACTATCGTCGTAGATTCTCTTTTGAGTCGCCTACAAAAACTAGTTGAACTCGGTGATGCGTATGTAGTTTTCAGAGGTGCAACCGGCACTTTAGTTGAACTCGCAATCGTATGGGAATACATTATCAAAGGTGTAATGAAAGAAAAACCGATAATTGTTTTCGGCGATTATTGGAATTTAGTTATCGAAACCATTACAAAAGAATTGACTAATGAACGACTTGGAGATTTTGCTAAATTTGTAATTCATGTTGAATCAACTGAAGAATGTGTCGGAGTATTAAGAGCGAAGTTGGGATGAGCCATGATTTTAGATTTTAGATTTGAGATTGTTTGCAGCATTTGACTCGACCACAATACGTGTCCCCACGCCTGGTTGACTTCCCAATTAGTCGCGGACTTTTTATAGACGACTGCTTACTATCTACTTCCTAAAATTTTCCGATATACTTCTACCGTTGCTCCTCCTACTTCCTTCCATAAAAGAGTATCTTTAATATGTTTACTCAAGCTTGAATTCTTTGGTTTTGCAATGGCTTTTCTAATTCCTTCAGCGATCGAATCAATCGAAGTTGGCTCAACATACTCGGCATAATCTCCGAAATATTCATCCGTACCGCCGTATTTCGTGATAACAATCTTTGCCCCAGCGAGCCCAGCTTCTAAAGCGGCAATGCCCGGTGTTTCAAATAAAGAAGGCAATACAAATACATCGCATGCGGCGTAGGCAGAAGAGAGCATATCAGAATCGTTCGGGATGTTATCCAATAATAAAATATGGATACCCGCCTCTTCACGGATTGCATCCAACTCTTTTCCCGCCTCCATCCTGCCAATAAGGACGGCAGGTTTGTCAATACGGTTTAATGCACGGACAAGCCGCAGAACGTTTTTTCTTCCTGGTCCGATATGTCCAACGTTTAGAATAAAATTTGAGATACCGTAAGTTTTAACAAAAAGCGAGGGGTCTGAATTTAAAAACCTTTCGCTGACACCATTCGGGACAACATGTATTTTTTCTTTTTGAACACCCAGTCCCAATTCAATCATCTCTGCCTCCTTTTTCGTGTTTGGCAAAATGGCATCAGCCCAATTGCATATTTCAAAAACGAATCTATAATCAGTCCATACACCGCGTAATTTTTTAAGAACTGCCTTGTCCAACCACAGTGCCCGTTTGATATATTGAGTTGAGTGGCGTGAAAACCAGATCGGCGACACGACTAATTTGATTCCCAACTTCGATACTTCGCGGGCAAAATGGTAAGTTGATATTCCGCTGCCGAATATGTGGAATATATCGCAATCGCCTTTTTTGAGCGTTTGCCACATATCGAATAAATGCACCTCCAAGCCCAACTTTTCCAGCTCAGCTTTTGTCTCAAGCACCTGAGTGCGAGGACCGCCCTTGAGCATCATTACGGATTGATATGTAGCTAAAAATACTTTCATTTTCTACTTGTGAAAAAATAATCTTCAATTTTATTTATGAGCATCCAAATATTAAACTTTCTGATACGATGAAAATCTTTAGGCAATGGAAGCGGAATTTCTTTTTCCCGCCAACAAATTTTTTCTATTTCAATCAACGGCTCTGATGCGGTTATTATTTCTTTTCCAGCAGGAGATACCAATCTTAACCTCATTTCAGGGATTGTATGTTCTGTTTGAACGTTCAGTATTGTGCCGTCCTGCTGAATCATAGCTTTTACTTTTTCTCTTTTGTTCCACCACTCTGCGAATTGGTGCATTGTAAGTTTTGGGATATCGATTGAGTGCAATCTCTGGAAAATCTTTTCTACTACATCAATATTTTCGTTCGTCGGATGGTGATATAAAATAATTGGCTCACTCAGTTTTAATTTTTTCTCGATCTCATTTTCATAATATGCTATCATCTGCGGGGCTGTGTAACCCTGTCTTCTCAAACTTCCGATACAAATCGGATGAACAGGTATTTGCAGAGTAGAATAATTCGTGTATGAAGGCAAGTTATCATAATCATAAGCGAACTCGGAAGAATACTCAAATTCCAAATCGCGCACAGCTTGTCCGAGTGCAGAGTTCCACTTTCCAAACGGTGCAGCAAAACCTTTTGGGTTGATTCCGTTTGTTTTTATAATTTCTAAAGCTTTGCGAATGTTTGAGTAGTTATCGGCGTAAGATTCATACACTTTATGTTCGTAGCAGTGAACTCCAATTTCCTGACCTTGCATTTTAACGTAATTCCTAATCCATTTTTCCTGCGATTTAACATCCACAAACCAGGTAATCGGTATCTGATATTTTTGTGAGAGTTTATACAAAGAAGCGACTTGTTCTTCGGTGCCGTAATCAGTATCAACGCGAAAAATAAAAACCGATTTATGAGCATCCGGATAATACCATTTGTGTCCGAAGTGTAAGTTACAGTGCGCATAAATAAACTCAATCGACTTTGTAATCAAGCGTCGCAGCGAACCTTTCGATACTAATGAAACAGTTTCGTACGGCAGTCGCTTACCGTCGGCATAAAAATTTTTCTTCTTCGATTTAGTGTTTTCAATTAAAGCAACAATATCGAATGGCAATATTACAACAAAACCATCTCCGAATTTACTCGCCAGAACAGCAGGATTATTTTTATCAGTTCGAAAATGATTTGCGCCTTCCGATAGCGTAGCATCAGTATAAACATCAATATTTTCGGAATCAGCAAATGCTCCCATTAAGTCGGGAGTAAGATATTTGATAAAATCTTTTTTGGACCTCTCAAGTGATATATTATCGATCACAGCAGCCGAGCATACTACACATCCGCCTGTTTCAATATATTTTTTTACGGCGAGTAACTGATGCGTTGTTATATCGTCAGAAAGAACCATTATCGGGAAGCTGTTTAATTTTACCTCATCAACATTACTACAAATCGAAAATGGAATTCCGATTTGAGATAACACTCTTTCCCACCCAGTCGACTTTCCTATTATTCCAATTTTTATTTCCATAATAGTAGTTCCTTAATTTTTACGATATCTGATTTATAAACACATTTTAACAGATAAATTAGAACAGAATAAACTAATAAGCCCGCAATTAGTGAGAATGTAACGTTGTATGTTATTGTATAGTAAATAGTTAAGCCCATAGCAGCCAAAGCGGGCATTCCTTTTAAAATATAATTTATTATATCTACTTCTACAAATTTTTTCAGATATAATTTGAAAGCATTCAGGATTAGAAATTCGACAGCTACAATTGCTATTGCAGTTCCGAGTAAGCTAAAGTGATAGGTTAAGAGAAGAACGAGGATTATATTTGCAATCGCTCCGAAATAAATAGTTCGTGCAAAATATTTTTCCTGTTTGATTGCCACTAATGTGTAACCTAAAACGGAATTCAGCATCGTGATCATGAAATAGCCGATCAGAACCTGGAATATGATAATTGAATTTGAGTATTGAATTCCAAATACTAAATTAATAAGTGGTTCAGCGGCGATGATGCAGAAAATTCCCAACGGTAAAAGAAATAAGATTAACCATCGCAAGACGAAGTTAATAATTTCAGATATATTATTTTGGTTTTGAGAATATATTCTTATTAAAGCCGGAAAATAAATCGAATAAAATAATCTATCCGCTATCAAAAGTACGAACACAAACTTACTCGCAACGTTGAAGATAGCCACATCCGAAGCGGTTAAAATTATTCCCACTACCAACACCGGCATATTCACATTTAATTGAGCTAATGTCGATGCAAAAGAAACGGCAAACGATTCTTTTATAATTATTTTCCATCTGGAAATTGAAATAGATAATTTTATGAACCTATATTTTAAATTAAACCAAACGAAAATGGAGAAAAGACCAGCGACATTTGCAACTAAAAACGACAAAGGCACAACAACGATAGAATTATTATTCACGAACAATAAAAGTAATAACAGATAAAGAGCCGATATGATAAGTTTGCTGATTGCAACCGGTGCTAAATCTTCTTTGCCTTGAAAATACCAATCTAAAAACAACGCACCCGGAATGATGCTGATTGTAAAATAAATAATTAAAGTGGATAGTCGATAATCAGTTACGATAATAACTGAAATAATTGAGATAATAATAATAATTAAGACCGATAATATAAATCGGAGCGTAATAAAATTGCCTACGAAGTCATTGGATGTTCCCGAAGCCACCTGTCTTATTCCATAAGTATTAAACCAGTGTGCCGCGAACAGAAGAGCATATCCAAATACCGCGATTGCTATGCTGATTAATCCGAAATCGTGCATACTCAATGAGCGTACCAAATATACAGTTGTAACGAAACCGATGAGTCGACTGCCTCCTTCGCTGATTGCGAGCGAGAGAATATTTTTCGATACCATCGTCACTTTGTTAAATCCTGTATGATTGCCGTGAGAGAACTTTCTCTTTTATTAATCGGAAAATTATCGACCACGTGCTGACGAGCTTTTTTCCCTGTTTCGCCTGCAAGTTTTATTGCGGTTCTGAAAGCTTGCTTCATAGCTCCTATATCACCGTATTCGATTATGAAGCCCGTTTCCCCAATGCCGGTCGGTATACCGCCGCGGTTAGTTCCGACCGGGATACATTCGCATAACATCGCTTCGCATAACGAGTTAGGTAATCCTTCGGTATAGGAAACCTGTGCATATACTTTTGCTCTTTGGTAGTATTTCAGAAGTGTTTCTCGCTCGACGAACGCGATTACTTCAACATTTTTAGGGAGATGTGGTTTGATTTGTTTGAATAACTCTTCTTTTATACCGATGATTTTAAATTCTATTTCAGGAAGTCCGACAGCTGCTTCGATCAACTTGTCGAAACCTTTTTTCATCATACGCCATTCATCTTCACAAGCCCCGACACTCAAAATAAAATCTTCCTTTTTCCCTTCTGGTTTCCAGAAATTATAATCGTATCCGGTCGGAAGATAAACTATATTTTTCCCGTCATAATTCGCAAGACGCTTAGCTTCGGCGATTAAGAACGGATCGACAGATAATATCATATCAGTATTATGGATTGCATAACGGACAAATTTCGATTTCCACCAGCTTAGCCAGATACCGTAATTAATTTCTCGATAATCAGCAACGTCAACACCGCCGATGATAATTACCGACTTTTTCCCAAATAATCGTGAGAAGAAAACCACGAACGCTGAATATACAGATGCGAACCATGTATAAGTTACATCTGCTTTAGGAACAGAAAATAATAATTTGATGAAGTGAATAAATCCGCTTCCAATTATTTTATTCAGAGCATAATGTTTTTCGAGAATGAAATAATCTTCTTTTATAAAAGAAGTGTATATTGTAGATGAAAATAGGATTCTTTTATTTTCGCCCATCTTCATTCGACAGACCTTTACTTTTTTCCTAATTTAGTTTTAAGAAGTTCAACAGTCGTTCTTGCAGTAGCATCCCAATCAAACGTCTGTGCCCATCGATAAGCATTTGCCGACAATTTATCCCTGAGACGATTATCGTTGAGCAGTAGTTTAATTTTTAATGCAAGTTCCGGAATATTCCCATATTCATAAAGCAATCCTGTTTCGCCATCCTTGACTGAGTCTTTCAGCCCGGGTACATTACTAGCAATCACCAGTGTTTTACAGGCGTTCGCTTCAATGACTGTTAAGCCCCATCCTTCCTTCGAAGAAGTATTAACAAGAAACCACATCTGTTGTAACAGATTTACTTTTGTTACATCATCCACAAACCCGGTAAATTCAACATTTTTTTCAATCTCCAATTTGTTAGACAAGTTTTGCAGATTAATCTTGTTATCACCGTCGCCAATAATCACAAGTTTAAGGTCGGGATGTTCCTTAATTACAATCGCCACGGCTTGCAGCAAGTGTTCAATTGATTTGTATTTCTTAATCCTGCCGAAATAACCGATTAACTTTGTTGAGCTTCTGTTATTCTCTACCGGCTTATAAAGCTTGTGGTTAACGCAATTATAGGCAAAATAAATATTTTGTGATTCGATTCCTTTTTCAATCATCTCAGCTTTGGTACTCGGTGATACGACAATGACTGGCACTCTCATTTTTTTACAAATAAATATTCCAAATTTCTCCATTAAAAAAACATATACTGCCATCGGCAATGGAACTTCTAAAAATATACTTTTATTAAAGAGATGATGGATAATAAAAAACAATGGTTCACGAACATAGAGAGGTGTTAAAAAAGGAATCTTGTTCATATCATCAACGACGATATCATATTTTCCCTTTCGAAATGTGGTTAGGTATTTATAAACGACACGAAAATTAAAAAGATACCTTCCTCCCTCACGAATTACACGGATACCGCCAATATTTTCTTCTCTTTTCGCCCCTTTAAATGAGGAACAATAGAGAGTAACATCATGCCCCAACTGAGCGATGCGCGAAAATATTTCGTGCAGGTGAACTTCAGCTCCTCCCGAAAGTGGATTCTTGATATCCTGCCAGTTAAAAATTAATATTTTCACGCTTTAGTCGGCAATTCTTTTTATTGTTTCGGCAGTGTGTCTTTTTGTACCGTAGCCGCTTTTTGCTGGGCCTGCAGTTCCGCGATCCTCTGCTTTATCGAAGGATCGTTCGGATAGAATACCGCAATGCGGTTCAGGACTTCTATTGCCTTTTCATAATTCTTGTTGCCGTCATAAATTTCGAGCAGAACGCGATACGGATTGTAGTATGAATCCAAATTAGCTTGATTATTATTAATCATTTTCCAGCATTCTTTTTCTAAATAATCGGCATAAATATTCCTTTTTTCGTCAACACCAAGCCGTGAATAAATCGACATTACATCCGAAGCTAACCGCCAGTCGAAAGATATTCCCTTCAATGGCATAACTTCATCCATTCGATCCAAAACTTTCAAGGCTTTTTCAGTATTCTTCTCAACGTTGAAATACTGCAACGCTAACCTTACAAATCCTGATCGGTAATTAACTGTAAGACGTGTTATATTTTCATCGAAATATGAAGTAGTATCATTTAACCCACGATAAAGATAACCGTATTGTGGTTCTTTGGAGGGGACGGTATTTTCAGACAAAAAATTAGCTGCCATAATTTCCGTGTGGATACCTGTCTCCTGAGTTGCAGCAACAGGTTTAAATCGCCACGCTAAACCATCCATCCACATGTAATTATCCAAACCAATTTTACTATCAGGCGATACTGTTGTTGCAAAATAAATAGGACGTTCCCATTTGTTCGACATTAGAATATCGCGAACCATAATATCTTGAACACGAATTACTTTATGCTCGCCGAACGTTACTGTGTGCGGCATCGTGAACGATATTCTGCCTTTGTTTATGAGAGCAGTATCGGTAACACCAAATTTTTCGAACACATCTTTGGGAACAGGGAGGTGCATCTGCCGGGTTTCCCATACAATCGGCTGGAGCTGATCGATTTGCGAGTCAGAAAAACTGATGGCAACTTTTTTAGCGCCGTGCGGTCGGTAATTTTTTAACTGCTTGATGTACCAGTTTGTATTCACTAAACTCAAATTAACAATTCGAATATCGCGTCGGACTCCTTCCACATCCTGGAGATACCATAGTGGAAAAGTGTCATTATCACCGTTAGTAAATAAAATACCATCTTTCTCACATGATTGTAAAATGTTATACGAGTAATCCCAAGCTACATAATTATTGCTTCTATCGAGTCCATGCCAGTTGATTTTTAAAAAATTAACCGGTACAGCGATGACAAATAATGCGAGCACACCTCCGGTTCCTAAAGAAACGAAATTTTCTTTCTTCAAATATTTTTTTATAAAATCGATGATAGCGATGATACCTAAAGCTATCCAGATTGAAAAAACAAAAAACGATCCTACATAAAAATAATCGCGCTCACGCGGCTGTGGCTGCTGTTGATTTTGATAAAGTGCCAACACAACTCCCATAACAATGAACATCGTAAGAAAAGGTAGAGCCATTTTCCAATCCTTACGAAAATGATAATAAATTCCGAGTAAACCGAGTAAGAACGGGATTCCAAAAGTGTATTTCCAGCTAACACCTGCATCCTGCCAATCGCCTTCTATCCCCACATAATTCCAGAGGAGATAGCGGTTATACATGTGATTGATTTGATACCGCCACATGAAATCCATATCGCTTGTATAATTTTGCCAAGTTTGTGCGTGCATTGGTTCCTGACTGTAACGTCGCTGCATCACTGGGGCATCGCCATACTGTTCGCGACTTAAGTAGCTGACAAGCGCTGACAAATTACTCGGATCATTTTCATTCATCGGCATATCCGGAACATTAGCCCTGATAAGAACTAGTGTGTAAGTCGAATAACCTATTACTATAAGTAAAAAAGAAATTAAAGCAATATTTAAAATCTTTATCTTATTTTTGATAGAATAATATATTCCATAGAAAGAACCCAATATCAATAAAATCGGGATCAGGGAAATTAATTCGTTCTTTATCCCTCTGAATTCCCCGTTCAGCATTATCGGAAGATATTTAACTATTCCGGGATAAATTCCGAAGAAAATGATGACTGAAATTATACCCAATATAATGAACGAATAAGTCTGGAATTCATATTTTCTGAAATAGTAAATCATTGCCACAGTGAACACAGTAAGAACCGCTAATAAGTGGACCCCGATTGAAAGTCCGATCAGATATGCAATTAAGAAAAGATATTTTTCGTTATATGGTTCTTGATGACGGTCGTACCAGCGCATAATTAACCAAACAATTAAGGCTACGAATAGCATACTCAGCCCATAAACTTCAGCTTCGGTAGCACTGAACCAGAAAGTTGTACCGAAAGCTAACGATAAAGCACCGATTACAGAAGCTCCATAAACTGACAATTTATCTAACACTGAAACCGGATTACCGCGGAATGAAACAATCAACCTGACTGCAATTAAATAGAGAAACATAACAGTAAGTGCACTGGAAATGCCCGATATCAAGTGCACCCGTACAGCTATATCGCTTGAAAGAGGCAGCATACTTGCTATGCGACCCAAGAGTAAGAAAAACGGAGAGCCCGGAGGATGAGGTACCTGCAGTAAGAATGCAGCAGCAATGAATTCGCCAACATCCCAAAATACTAAAGTTGGAGGTGTTGTTATAAAATAAACAATAAACGAAGCTAATAAAACTCCGATGGCAGAAATTCGATGATACCAGTTCTTTTGTTGCATTACTTCCTCATTTGGTTAAATTTTTCTTAAATATAGATTATTAAACATAATTTCGCAAGATGAACATACTGCTTATTTCATCGGCAATCATTATTCCATTCTTGGTCAGTCGGAGATGATCATCCTCGAATGAAGCTAATTTATTTAATGTAAGATTATGTATAAGGTTTTCAAATTGTAATTTAAAGTCATGGTTATAATCTTCGGATAACTTCCTGATATGCACACCTTTACTGCGTAAACCTAACATAAATTTTTCGTTGATTAATTGCTCGGTGCTTAAATTTTCAGTTTCAGAAATCGGCGCCAAATTATTTTCAAGCCGGCTATAGTAACTGAATATAGTATCAATATTCCACCAACGTTTATTTTTCCAGAACGAATGAGCAGAGGGCCCAAAACCCAAGTAATTTGAATGATTCCAGTAATTACTGTTATGCCTCGATTCGTAACCGAGTTTTGCAAAATTCGATATTTCGTAGTGCTCAAAACCTGCCGATTTTAATTCATCGATCGTAATATCCATCATATGTATTTCAGTTGCCTCATCAACGGTTTGAATTTTTTTATTTCTTACGAGTTGATGCAACGGCGTTCCTTCTTCAACCGTCAAACTGTAAGCAGATATATGATTGACTTTGGCATCAATCGCTATTTGTAGATTATGAAGTAAACTGTCGATCGTTTGTGTTGGCAGCGAATAAATTAAATCTATACCGATGTTCTCAAAACCCGATTCTTTCGCATCTGAAATACACCGTATTCCATCAGCAACAGAATGAACACGCGAAAGATATTTCAGGTCGTCGTCATTGAACGATTGAACTCCAATACTGAGACGATTGATTCCTGAATTTTTATACTCTTTGAGTTTTTGGAGATCAACGGTACCGGGATTTACTTCGAGTGTAATTTCGGCTTGTTGATTTACCTTAAATAATTTTTGTATACCATACATAATTTCGGATATTTGCGATGGGTGAAGCAAACTCGGGGTTCCACCGCCGAAATAAATAGTTTGAATTTCTTCAAGATGATGATAATCGCTATAAAGGTCAATTTCTTTTAACAAGAACTTGACGAATACGCTATGGTCTGTGTAGTTTGTTTCGGAATAAAAATCGCAATAGACGCACTTGCGTTCACAGAATGGAATATGTAAATAAATACCAGCCATAAATAAATTAGTTGATTATCATCCCGAACCGATTCCAACGGATACTTGCAAATTTTTCGATAAAATTACTGAGAGTGAGTTCTTGATTCCACGACCAAAACACAAATAGAGCTTTGCCTATTATATTTTCATCCGGTAAAAATCCCCAATCGCGGCTATCGGAACTGTTGTTTCGATTATCGCCGAGCATAAAGTAATAATTCCTCTCGATTGTGTAAATATCTGTTTTTATTCCGTCCACTAAAATTAAATCGTCTTCAGAAAAACCAACGGTATGACCTTCCCGTTCGATGAACGATTTCCATTTGTCGATATTCGAATTATTGACTGATAAGACATCTCCTTTTTTAGGAACGACTACCGGTCCGTAGTTGTATGAGGAATGATTAGCTGATGTCTGAATTTCGGGAAATGCAGCGCCATTTATGTATAAAACGTTGTTGATAATTTGAACTGTGTCGCCGGCTATTGCAACACAGCGTTTGATAAAACTAAACCTGTTGGAGTTTTCCATTCCGTTGTTGTTTTCGGGATGATAGAAAACAACGATGTCGCCCCTTTGAGGTTCCCGAAAAGTTGGAATGGAGAATTGCTTTATTTCTGTATCGGTGAAAGGAAAATATTTAGGACTTCTAAAGTTGTAAATGAATTTATTAACAAGTAAATAATCGCCTCCCATAATTGTGTTTGCCATAGACGATGTGGGAATACGGTAAATTTCGATAAAAAAAGTCCTTAAAAATAATCCCGCGATAATAGTAATAAATATTATTAAAAGGTGTTCGCGCAGCCAACTTAATTTATTTTCCTGCCCACTCACAATTACTTAACGAGTTTTCCTACACGATTAAATCTGATGGAACTTAGCTTTCGGCTAAAATCCAAAATTGAAATATGAGGATCCCACGACCAGTACAAAATGAGAGGTGTGCCGACTACTTCAGAAGTCGGTATAAATCCCCAGAAGCGGCTATCAAGGCTATTATCGCGGTTATCTCCCATACCAAAAACATAATCTCTTTCAACGACATATGTATTTTGTAAATTACCATCGATAAATACTCCTCGACTATCGTATGAAACCTTATGACCTTCGCGTTCGATGAATATTTTCCACGTAGCATAATTATGAATTCCCAATTCAATTATATCTCCTTTTTTGGGAATCCTTATAGGACCGTAATTATCTTCATTAAAGGGAGATCCCGGTGGAAATATTCTGTCGTCAGCTTCTCCCTTCGGTTTAATCATCCCGGTATTGAAATGAATGTTTCGAGGGATTGAAGCTGGTTCGCCGTTCACGAAAACAACACGGTCTCGAATTTCTAAAGTATCGCCGGCAATCGCCACAGCCCGTTTCAGGTAATATGCAAACGGTTCAGCCTCCACTTCTTCCCGGTTTCCGGGGAAAGCAAATACTATAACATCGCCGCGTTCAACACTCCATAGAGCCGGAAGTTTGAAATGAGGTATTTTTGTATCGGTGAAAGGAATAGTCCGTGGCGTAGTACCGCCAAAAACAAATTTGTTCACAAGTAAAAAATCGCCGCCGTAAATTTCGTTCTCCATCGAGCCAGTAGGAACTTGAAACGAAGCAATCACAAAACTATTTAAAATTAAAAATATTCCCAGTATTGTACCAGTTTCTTTGAACCAGTGAATAGTTTTTTCTTTAAAAGTTTTCTCTACTTTTCGAGTTTTGGATGAATTTTGTTTTGTTTCCGTTTTCTTCATAGATAATAAATTTTTTTATTCTTCGATTGAAAGCACAGCCAAAAAAGCTTCTTGCGGAATTTCGACTCTGCCTACCTGCTTCATACGTTTCTTGCCTTCTTTTTGTTTTTCGAGAAGCTTTCGTTTACGCGAGATATCTCCGCCATAACATTTGGCAATAACGTTTTTACGCATCGCTGAAATAGTATCGCGTGATATTATTTTACTTCCGATAGCTGCTTGAATCACAACCTCAAACATCTGACGAGGTATAAGTTTGCGTAATCGGGCACAGAGTTTTTTACCCCATTCGTAAGATTTATCGCGATGGACTATCGTAGAGAGTGCATCGACGGGTTCACTGTTTAATAAGATATCCAACTTTACTAAATCCGATTCGCGATAATCTAAAAAGTCATAATCGAACGATGCGTAACCGCGTGTAGTTGATTTAAGTTTATCATAAAAGTCAAATATAATTTCAGACAGCGGAATCTCGTATCTTAAATCAGCACGGGTCGGATCAAGGTAAGTTGTGTTTTTATAAATTGCACGGCGTTCTGTGCATAGTTTCATTATATTTCCAATATATTCTGTCGGTGTAATAATTTGAGCAGCAATATAAGGTTCTTCAACACGTTCGATATCTCCGATTTCCGGCATCAGCGCTGGATTATCGACCAGGACAACATCGCCTTTGTGAGTCGTAACACGATACTCGACGTTTGGGACAGTTGTTATTAAATTTTGTTTGTATTCGCGTTCGAGTCGTTCCTGCACAATTTCCATGTGAAGCAAGCCAAGAAAGCCACATCGGAAACCGAAGCCGAGAGCTGATGATGTTTCAGGTTCAAAAATTAGTGCAGCGTCGTTGAGCTGAAGTTTTTCGAGTGAATCACGTAGTAATGCAAAATCGTCAGCATTAGTTGGGTACAAGCCGGCGAACACCATCGACTTTACCTCTTTGTATCCGGGCAGGCGTTCTAAAGCCGGGTTATCGGCTGTGGTAATTGTATCGCCTACTTTTGTATCGTGAACGTCCTTAATACCTGCGACGAGGTAGCCCACATCGCCAGCTTTCAGCGAGCCGGTGCGAACGCGCTTCATTTCCAATACACCAACTTCCTCAGCTTCAAAAATTTTGTCGTTTGCGAAAAATTTTACCTTGTCGCCTTCCTTTATTGAACCTTCGAAAACTCGAAGGTACACCACGGCGCCTCGATAAATATCAAAAATAGAATCGAATATCAGAGCGCGTAACGGAACGCCGGCATCACCCTTCGGTGCTGGAATCCTGGCAACGATTGCCTCCAGGATTTCATCTATTCCGATTTTTTGTTTGGCGCTCGTTAAAATAATTTCATCTTCGCGGCATCCTATCAAATCCATAATTTGATGTTTAACCGATTCTATCATCGAACTCGGTAAGTCAATTTTGTTGATAACCGGTATAATCTCTAATCCAGCATCTATTGCAAGATATAAATTACTTATTGTTTGTGCTTCAACACCTTGTGAGGCATCTACAACTAATAGAGCACCTTCGCACGCAGCGAGCGAGCGAGAAACTTCATACGAAAAATCGACGTGTCCCGGTGTATCAATCAAGTTCAGAGTATAAGTTTTTTTATCGTTCGCCTTGTAACTCATTTGAATAGCGTGAAGTTTAATCGTGATTCCACGTTCTTGTTCAAGAGCCATATCGTCGAGGACTTGATTTACCTTCATTTCACGCGGAGTGATTGTTCCAGTGCGTTCTAGTAGCCGATCGGCTATAGTTGATTTACCGTGATCTATATGTGCAATTATGCAAAAATTTCTGTTGTTTTCCATTTAACCGTTCTAAAAATAAAATAACCGCCAATGGCGGGCGGTTAAAATATACGATAAAATGATTAGATTTGCAATGGAATATTAAGAAACTTCTAACCAACTCTCTAAAACGATTGCAATAACTGGGACAACCCTCTTATCATTGATTCGTGTTGAGATGGAGGAATTTCTGTCAAAATTTCTTTGTGTATCTCGATGAATCTGCTTTCAAGATTACCAACGATTTCAACCCCCGACAAAAATAGTGTAACGATGATACTTCTTCGATCCCGGTTATCGATCGTGCGATTGAGGATATTTTTTTTTCTAACCCATCTAAAATTCGTGTAAGACGATTCCCGCTTAAACGAACTCGAACCGTTAATTCCTTTATATTTAAGCTAATATCCTTCAGGAAATTTCGTAATGTCCTGAATTCGGATACAGTTAAATTTAACTGTTCAGTTAACCTGCGCTCTTTTTCCTGGCAATTGAGAAGAAGGTAAAAATGAGTTCAGCAATATGTGCGGCAAAATTATTCTGGCTACTCATCTGATTATAAATTAAACCAATAATTTAGTTTTAGTAAAAAAACATTATCGGGTGGGATATCGAAAGTATTTGAAAA
This sequence comes from Ignavibacteriales bacterium, assembly GCA_037443545.1. Lineage (GTDB taxonomy): Bacteria > Bacteroidota > Ignavibacteria > UBA10030 > BY39 > JASEGV01. Next base: position 25,966 of record JBBIOD010000016.1, read on the forward strand.
ATCTTTCGTTACCTTTGTAAAGAAGAATGGCTCTAAGTTCTGTCGCGCTTGTGTCCAGGCAAAAAATAAAGTGCTCCCCGGTAAAAATTCCCAACGCAAAACAATATTAGCATTCAAAGTTTTAAAAGTTAAATTATTAAAATAAAAGTTGTAATCGATAATTTCCAAATTGTCAGGGTCAATAATTTTTTTGAAATTCCGGTAGTGCCACTTATACAGAAAGACTTGTGTAAAATATTGTAAACTTAAATTTGTTCGTAATGTAATTATTCCGCGCAAGGCGACATCAAGATAATCTAAATCCCTATCGCCAAAAAGCGTGTATCGTTTTCGCGTAACAGGATCGACAGCAGTCAGATAAGATCCCCCTAAAAATACACCGGTTTCTTCTTTCCAACGCTTTGCGAAAGTGAACATCGGAACGAACTCGATCCAGGTTAAAGGACGCAAAGTTAAGTTTAAAGTTCCGACGATTTCTTTTTTCAACTTTGAATCTACTTCATAAATTAGGTGTGTTTTAAAGCTCACTGGTTTCCGTGTATCCGAGGCAATTTCAGATTGCAATGAAAGGATTGAAGGTTTTTTATACAAACCGATTATGCCACGTTCTTCTCCTTGATATGCCGGCAATTCATTAATTACTTGTAAAGTTACAGACCAAAAATTTTTTAGAAAGAAATTAGAAGCTAAACCAATAATTTTTGATGTATTATATGCATCGTAATTCCACCTGGATTCTGTTACTAACATTAATAGATATCGGAGAAAAATGCCATCCCCCTTATTGTCTTTATAAATAAATTGCGAACGCCCACCGAACTCCCGAGGTCGGTTATATAAACCAAGTTCATTTATGTTGAATTTTTTCGAAGCATAATCGAAAGATGTATTATAAAGCCAGTTTTCGCCGGCAATTTTTCCTAAAATTAATTTACCAGTAGTACCATAATCTCTATTCGTATTTTGTGAGCCAGCAACATAGCCAGCGAACGTGTAGGTATTATCAAAAAATCTCATATTCCAATCGGTTCCGGCGCTCAGGTTTGGCGATTTCCTATCCATAAATGCGCTAGTTGTCATAAGACCGATAGAAGAATTTTTGAAAACATTCTGGGATAAACGGAGCACATTGTAATTAGCTCGCGGTTCAACAATGAATGATTTTTCAGTATTATTGTGATCTTTGTAAATTGCTTTTTCGGGTTCTGTAACAGTAGTAAGAGCACCTATTGTTAATCCATCTTCAGTTTTGCCAGTCAATTTAGCAGCCCCAATTATTGATGTAACTTTGGGGAGTTTAATAATTTCTTTTGCATCGGAAACAAAATCGGGAGAAAAACTGTAACGAGGCTGCCTCCCAATGCGCCGTGAGTAAAATAAATTCAATTGTTGCTCATCGGGTGTAACTCCGAATGAAAAAATATGACTCCCCTCTAAAAAGAAAGGGCGCTTCTCCGGGAAAATAGTTTCGAAGACGGTTAAGTTCATCACTTCTTGGTCAACTTCCACCTGTCCGAAATCAGGATTTATCGCTGCATCGATCGTAAAATTATTTGTGATGCCGTATTTAATATCAACTCCGGCGTCGTTGTAAAATACTTTTTTAAATGTATGTGGTTTTCGTTGCTGGTCAAAATTAAGGTGTGAAACTGCATAAGGGAGGACTGCCAGATGTAGTGATGGTTTTATACCGATTATCCCCGACAAGTTTCCGATCTTTGAAACGCGTCCTGTTTCACTGCGTGGTATCATTACCCATTCAGCGATTTCCTTTTTGCGAGCGATGAAGCGTCTGAAATTTACCCCCCATACTATTTCTCCTTCCTGGTTTGTGAAACGTAGGGCGCTGAATGGTATTTCGAATTCAGCTGACCAACCATCGCTATTGATTTTTGCAGCATAATTCCACACTGCATCCCATTGGATATCGTACATCGTACCATCATGATACAACACTCCATCCGATTGAACACCTGAAACAGTACCTGCAAAAAGAAATCCAGTCTGTCCATCATTATATGAATCGATAGTAATGCTGAACCGATCTGCTTCGCTGCTTCTATCACGTCGAGTCAATTGTTTTCGTATACCTTCCGGATTCGAGTCGCTGCAAATAACACCAACATACAAAGCATGATTATCATACAAAATTCTAACCGAAGTTTTTTCGGTAGGTTCAGCCCCTTCTACCGGATCGTATTGAACAAAATCGGACATAGGTACAGCTTTAGTCCAAATCTTCTCATCCAATAACCCATCTATTATGGGTGAAGAGTTCGTCCGTGCTGCGACAATATTTTTAGGACTACTTCCTGCAAAAACTAAATTCACCAAAAATAACGAAACTAAAGCTAGTAAATAATATTTCAAAAAATTCATAAACTAATAGCCTCCTAAATAATTAGAATACATTTAGTGTTGTTTTTTAAATTTGTTTGTACAAGATAGTATAATTTAACTTAAACGCAAGTCTTTTTAAATATTTCGCTGTTTTTTTCAATCAATATCAACCACATCACAAATTTAGGAATATGTGAGAGACACCACATTTTCTATATGAAATGTTTGAGGAAACATATCGACTGGTTGAATAGTTTCAAGAATATAGCCACTTTCGATAAGAGGTCTTATGTCGCGAGCCTGAGTAGTTGGATTACAACTCACATAAACAATTCGCTTGGGTTTAAGCGCCCCAATTTCAGAAACAACTTTTGGGTGCATTCCGCTGCGAGGCGGGTCGAGAATAATTACATCGGGATTTGGATGCTGATGCAGCCATTCAATTTCCTTTGTTAATTTTTCTTTCAGGTCGCCCTGTATAAAATGGCAATTATCAATTTGGTTGAGTTCGGCATTTAACTTTGCATCTTGAATCGCACTTTCGACTACCTCGATTCCGACAACCTTTGAGGCTGAATCAGAAATATACAGTGCTATAGAACCCGTCCCGCTATAAAGGTCGTAAACGACCTCACCACCCTTCAATGTGGCAAAGTTTTTAACAACTGAATAAAGCCGTTCTGTTTGTTTGGAGTTAGTTTGAAAAAAAGAGTTTGCTGAAATGCGGAATTTATAACCACCCAATTTTTCGTATATAAATCCACTCCCGTGATATACTGATTCAGTTTCACCCACGGCTACCATCGATTTCCGACTTGTAACATTATTTACAACGGTCGTTACCTCAGGAACATTTTTAGATAACAACTCTGAATATTTTTTCATCATAGCTGGTTTATCGTAAGTAGTAACGAGGTTAACCATTATTTCGCCGGTTGCCTCACTTGTCCGAATAACCAGATGTCGTAAATAACCTTCATGAGTTTTTGTAGTATAAATTGTAAGTTCGTGTTCACGAACGAAATCACGCGTAAGATTGATTATTTTATTTGTCTGTTCCTTTTGCAACCAGCATTCATCGATATCCAATACTTTATCGAACACTTTCGGAATGTGTAGCCCCAATCCAAATGTCTTCTTTATCTCATTTCCCGAATCTATCTCTACTTTAGTAAGCCATTTTTGATTCGAGAAAGTAAACTCCATCTTATTCCGATAAAAATAATCGTCGTCGGAACCGATAACCGGAAGAACATTTGGGTTTTTGATACCTCCGATTCTTTCGAACGCATCCACTACGTTTTTGTGTTTAAACTGTAATTGTGTTTGATAATCGAGATATTGCAGTTTGCATCCTCCGCAAGTACCGAAATACTTGCATCTTGGCTGGACGCGATGTTGAGAGGGTTCGATGATTTCAATTACACGCGCGTTACTATAGTTTTTTCTCGACCTCAGTTCAACGCATCGAACCAAATCACCGGGCACGCCACCGTCGACGAAGAATACTTTTCCATCGGAACGTGCTACACCTTTGCCCTCTGAGGATAACGAATCGATTTTTAAAATTATTTCATTGTAGTTTTGCATAATAAAAAATAAAAACCACGGATAACAAAATTATCCGTGGCGACTATAATAATGAATATTTGAGTTTAAGAATTAGTTTACATTCTTTAAGATTTCTAATAGGTACTTCCAAAACTTTTCAACCGTATCTATATAAATCTTTTCATCGGGAGAGTGAACTGCTTCAAGAGTTGGTCCCATCGAAATCA